>CAZSUF010000035.1:14803-19583 GCA_964609875.1 uncultured Bifidobacterium sp. | reverse complement strand
TTTTGCATCATAGCCTGCCCCGATCGCAGCATCGGGGGCAAAAGTGGAAAAACAATCGGGTAACTTTGTGTATAATCATACGAATCACAAATTGTATGCAGCGTCTATTATAATTCTTCCATCCTATGGCCCCCTTTGAATATTTTTCCACTCAAAATTAATTGGATAAAATGATTCAAATCTTCTGAGATTTTTAAAAAATATACAGCCCCTAAAAATAAAATGCCACCTATACTTGCACGAAATGCAATATTGCAACAAGCATTCACAAACATATGATGATGCATAAACTGAATGAATGGAATCACATACATCAAACCTAGTATCAAGGCGCTAATCAGTATGATACTCAAATAATGTTTGCTGAAACAATGAAACCCAAGAACCTTATAAATATATACCGTTTTGATTAAATTAAATACAACCAAGGAAATAGATACAGCAAAGGCAGCACCATCCAAACCAAATTTCGGAATCAGGATGATGTTCAACAAAATGGTCATCACCACCATAATGCCCGAAAACAAGATGATTGCTCGATAATGTTTTGAGTAATTAATGATTTCAGAATTTAGTCCAAATCCCATATCTAATAATCTTCCACAAGCAACAATAATTAAGACATGTTTGGCAGCCGAAAATTTTGCAGGAATTAATCCAAATATGCCCTCTGCATTGCTGACTAATAGGGTAAACAAAAACGCACCAATCATAAACAAATTAATGGCTATTTGTCTGTTCATGGTTTCTACTTTCTGTATATCATTTTTTACCAAGGCTTCACGTAACACGGGTATAGAAATTAAGGCAACAGCACGATAAGGCACTTGAATCATTTGACCTAATACCAAGGCTGGCGTATAAATGCCTAAGGCTTCTAAGCTAAGAAATGCAGGAATAATAATGCCATCTAAAAAATTATGGATATAAGAAAAGGTAATCAACAAAAACATATTGCCCGTATACATAATCTCTTCTTTGAAAGCATGACGCTTGCGAAATTTGGAAGCACTTTCTGTACGAAAATCAAGAATTTTATAAACATAAATAAGCAACACCAAAAAAGGCAAAGCATAAGACAATACAAAACCCCAAACAAATTGATCTTGAGTTATGGCATGATGTATAAACAAATAAAAAACTGAAATAAGGATGACTCTATTGACAATCTCTCTTAAAAAAGCCGGAACCGAGGTGCGCATTTTTACTAAACTATACATCTCCAAATAACCAGTGAAGGTGAAAAGAATTACTAAGGGTATTAGATAATAATAATACGGAACAAATAAGGGAGATTGTTTTTGATAGTAAGACAAAAAGAATGTTTTAAATACTATCATGCTTATAATAAACAGGAACAAAGAAATACTGATGCTTTTTAGCGCAAAACTGTTGTATGATTTTGCCAGCGAATCTTGATCCCATTCGTGGTAATAACGCAATAAAGTTTGTCCTAATCCTAATGAAAAAATACCCGAAAAAATTATCATTAAACTTTTCAACAAATTAATTAAGCCTAAATGCTCTGCAGAAATTAAATGAGGAAAAACAAAATTAAAAAATACCACCCCGATGAACACACCCACATAATTGACTATACTTGACTTTAAGCCCTGACGTTTGATAATGCCCATAAGCATGCAAGATAAAACATCGCTTGGAAATATTATACATTAAAACCCACCCAACTCCACGCATCTACCAAAGCCTAGCCCCGACTGTAGTGGAAATCCCATCTCGTTCTTCAAAACGAGATGGATTGCAACGTAAGGCGGGAAATTGCTTCAAAAAAAATTAAAAATTATAACCGAGATTAATCCCAATAAATCGCATACCTATTGTAGAATTGCTATATTTTCCTACCAACCCATTGGCGTCCCAAGATACGCCCTTAACACCTTCGATAAATGGATAATAAAGCGGATCAATATTCGAGGCAATAATAGCACGCTCAAATTCATTGACATTGGCTGTATTTAATTTGCCTTTGATAGAACTTGTCATACTACCATACCAAGGACCCAAAAACCATAAGTCAATGCTCAAGCCTTTTTTCGATAAAATTTGCATACCAAATAGCAAGCCACCACCGATACTATTTTGAGAAAACTTTGCTTCTGCAGTTTTAGTGACGGAGCTATTATTTTCTCGATAGGTATAATTGAAAGTTAAACGATCTGATCTATAACGTGCAAAAGGCGCAAGATATAATCCCTTGGGTGCTTTCTTGCGGAAGTAATATCGAAACTCAGGCGTAATCATCAAACTTCTTAATCGAGAAGATTGGTACATGGCAGCTGTTTCCTTACTCACACCCCAATTGGCACTATTGCTTTCTTGATAATAGGTGTTGTATAAAGATTTAGATTTGGGTCTGTAAATCAAACCCAAGGCCAAACTCATATTTTTACGCACCTTACGTTCATACTGCACACTGAATGCCTTCAAGAGCAAACTATTCACAGTAAGGTTGACCACATTCGGTGGATATACAAAAGCTTTCGGCTTTTTTTTGCTCGTGAATACCCTTCTTTCTTTTTGATCTGTGTTGGTTTTATCAGATTTATAGGTTTGGGCTGTGGCTTGTAAAGTAAACAACAAGCATAAACCTACTATAAAATTTTTCATAAGCTGTAAGAATTTAGGGTTTACTTATTTTTTGATCAACTTCGTAAAATTCAGGAAATAACCTCAACATTTTTTCTGCAGTTTGTCTGCTCAACAAAATAAAATCTTTCTCATTCAACCAACCAAAAAAAGAATCAAAATCATATTTCACGCCACCAAGGTCAATAGTTGCTTTGGTGCCTTTATCTTGTTCGCGAAAATAAAAAGTCAGACTTTGAGCCGCCACGCCTTTTCTCTTCACCACGATGCTACCAAGCTTTCGACCACTTTGTAAAATAGGTTCTTTAAGGGCATTGGTATTTTCGAAACCAAAACAAAAAATGCCATCGAGTAATTTTAAGTAAGATTCAACACGCTTGATATTCAAAGGCCTTGTTTCGGTATAAGCACCTTTGACACTATATTGATCACCCACTTTATCTAAAATAAAATTATATTTCGACGAATCTACATAGCTCAGTTCAACATGCTCTATGGGTGCTGGAGCATAAAGTATTTTACGATCTCGCCATAAATCGAAGTTTGTAAAATAGCGTGCACCGATAAAGTTTTCCGTCAACCTGAGTTTCACTACGTAAGGCCTTTTAGCGCCTTCATTCAACATGTAAGTCACATTGCCTGCCCCCGGATTTCTGCTCACATAAAAACTATTGGTTTTGTCATCGCCGCAATATATTTCTACTTTGGTGCTATTACTACTCAAATCGCGGATCGCGGCATCATGGTAGCCTAAAGCTACGGGTTGTTGGGCATGTTGTTTTTCAAAGGCTTCTAACAAAAGTTGCACAGCGTCTAAACGCACAGAAACACTATCGTTCAATATCCAACTATCTGCTTTTCGACTGAGTTTGATATTTTCATTTTGTAGGTTAGACAGAAAGATGGTGGTAATTTTAGATACATCTTTCACATTAAAATTCACTTCATCGCTGCCAAACACATTATCATCTTTTTTAAATACAACAAAATAAGTGAGTACACCCAAAATCACAATCACAGCAAGATAAAGCCAAGTTTTATTCATCGTACAAAAATAAGGTCATTTCACTTTATAGAAATAATTTTATTGGGCGCGTCCTGCGGGTTTCCCAAAGCCTCAACCCTAGGTCGGGCATTTCGCGGCAATCTCTGCAAGCCAAAGCCCTTGCAGAGGATTTCTGCTACATTCCCTCGCGCGAGCTGAGTAGTCATAAATTTACTTGAGTTGTAGCCCTAAGCTAAAACTTCATTGAGTAAACGGCCTAAGATTCAAGCTGCATATCACCCCAATCAGTTTACCCTGCTTAATTTCATCATTGAATACCACATTTTCAAAATTCGGCATTTATATTTGCCAACATGGAACTCTCTAAAAACTATATCCCATCCACCGCAGAAAATAAATGGTACGAACATTGGGTAAATAAAGGCTATTTTAGCTCAACACCTAACGAAAAACCAGCTTATACAATAGTCATACCTCCACCAAATGTCACAGGGGTATTGCATATGGGACATTGTTTGAATAATACCATTCAAGATATATTAATTCGTCGTGCGCGCATGCAAGGCTTTAATACTTGTTGGGTTCCAGGCACCGATCATGCTTCTATTGCTACCGAAGCTAAGGTGGTACAAATGCTTAGAGAAAAAGGTATCACAAAATCTTCTTTAAGTAGAGAAGAATTTTTAGCCTACGCTTGGGAATGGAAAGAAAAATACGGAGGCATCATTTTACAACAATTGCGCAAATTAGGTTGCTCCTTAGATTGGAATAGAACTTCGTTTACGATGGATGATGATTACTATAAAGCAGTCATTAAAATTTTCGTTCAATTATACAACGACGGCATTATTTACCGAGGCTTACGTATGGTCAATTGGGACCCTGCAAGCAAAACTGCTTTGAGTGATGAAGAAGTTATTTTTAAAGAAATTGATTCTAAGTTATACTATGTAAAATATCCCTTAGTTGAGGATAATACGAAATACATGATGGTGGCTACTACCCGTCCCGAGACTATCTTAGGCGATGTGGCCATTTGTGTAAATCCTGAGGATGAACGATATGCCAATTGGATTGGGAAAGAAGTGTTGGTACCTATCATCAATCGAACAATTAAAATTATCGCCGACGAATATGTTGATGCAGCCTTTGGAACAGGTGCCTTGA
>CAZSUF010000035.1:0-14656 GCA_964609875.1 uncultured Bifidobacterium sp. | reverse complement strand
AATAGATACCTTAGATGCTGATGGAAAGTTCACCACAGCACAACTCCTTGATGAAAATCCTAGCGATTTGATACTGAGTTATCATGGCATGGATCGATTTGATTTACGTAAAAAAATTGTAGAAGATATTGCAGCGTTGGGCTTGATAGAAAAAATAGAAGACTATAAAGGGCAAATTGGTACCAGTGAAAGAACAGGGGCTGTGATTGAATCCCGCTTAAGTATGCAATGGTTTATGGACATGAAAACCTTTTTAGGAAAACATCCCGAAACCTTGTCTTCAGTAATGAATGACGAAATAAAATTTCATCCAGCCAAATTAAAAAATACCTATAATCATTGGTTAGAAAATATTAAGGATTGGTGTATCAGTCGCCAACTTTGGTGGGGACAACAAATTCCTGCTTGGTACGATGAGCAAGGAAATTTTGTGGTAGCAGAAACAGAAGAAAAAGCGAAAGAACTTTTTAAACAACAATTTTCAACAAGCGATGCTCAGTTAACTCAAGATGAAGATTGTTTAGATACTTGGTTCTCTTCTTGGTTGTGGCCTATGGAAGTATTCAAAGGCATTAGTAATCCGAATAATGAAGAAGTTAATTATTATTATCCTACTACGACTTTAGTAACCGGACAAGATATTATTTTCTTTTGGGTAGCACGTATGATCATGGCTGGCTTTGAATTCAAGCAACAAATACCATTTAAAGATGTGTATTTCACTGGCATGGTGCGTGATAAGCAAGGCCGAAAAATGAGTAAGCAATTAGGAAACAGTCCTGATTTGCTAGGCTTAATTGATCAATTTGGTGCCGATGCCGTTCGATTTGGTATCATGATTGCTTCGCCTGCAGGCAATGATTTGTTGTTTGATGAAAATGGTTTAGAGCAAGGAAAAATGTTCGGCAACAAACTTTGGAATGCACTAAAATTACTTCGTTTGCTTCAAGAGAAACCCACAGAGGAAGATCTTTCGGCCGAAGCCATTTTTGCAAGTACTTGGTTCGAACAAAGATTGTATGAAGTACAAACACAAATTGAACAAGATATCAAAGAATTCAAATTAAGTGAAGCCTTAAAGAAAGTGTATTCATTGATTTGGGATGATTATTGTAGTTGGTATTTAGAGTGGATCAAAACAGCACAAGATCAACCTATGAATGCATACAATATGAAACAAGCAGCTTTCTTTTTCGAAGAGTTGATGAAATTGCTACATCCATTTATGCCATTCATTACCGAAGAAATTTATCACCTCATTAGTCCTCGTGTAGAAGGAGATGATATTTTGTTGACCTCTGTGCGATCTGGTCAAGCCAAACCCGAAATCTTAACTCAAGGAGATTGGCTTAAAAGCCTTATTACCACCATTCGTGATGTAAAGGTGAAGCAACAACTGAAACCAAAAGATGAAATCGACATTTATTTGCCTAAGGAAGCGAATACTATGTTGAAGTCCGTAGAGCGAATTTTGCAAAAGCAAAGTTTTGCCAAGGAAATTCATTATGTGAACGAGTCAGTTTCAGGCGCTATTTCTTTTATGGTTGATACATGGCCTTGTTATTTCACGACAGATAAAGAAATTGATCAATCTCAACAAACTGAGCAAATGAAAAAAGACCTTGCCTATTACGAAGGCTTTTTGATCAGTGTTGAGAAAAAATTGGGAAATGAAAAATTTGTACAAAATGCCAAGCCAGAAGTGATTGAAGGGGAAACCAAAAAGAAAAATGATGCACTAGAAAAAATTCGTATTCTCAAAGAAAACCTTAACTTGCTTTAGTAATTCAAACACATGATAAAGAAATTCAGTAAGGGAACACTTTTATTAAGCCTAGCCTGCCTAGTGTTTGGTTTAAGTTCTTTAGATACACCCAAGTTCTATTATCGTTATAAAGCATTTTTGGCTTGTCAATTCTCAGATTCTATAGGCATTTCCAAACAAGAGTTTGATGGCTTATTAACTCAGCCTTTATGCGCTAAGGACAGTGCAGGGAATGTGCACAAGATAGAAAGTTTTGAAATTACTTATGCCGAACGTGGTCTTTACCAAGATTCTACAGGCTTGCCCATTATTTTTACTGATTATTCTATTGAAGAATGCAAAGGAGATTCTATTCCTGTGAAATGGAAGAATAATTTTTATGAGAACGGACATAAAGGAGACACGGTAAGTATCGACAGAATTTTAGTTCGTGGAAGTGATCAAAAACCTTATTACTGCAAGCGACTCAAATTTGTGATTCGTTAAGAAGGGTCTGCTGTGCTTTAGCCGCAATATTTTTCCAAGCAAAATGGGTGTAAAAATCTTGATGATTATTTTCAAGCTTGGTTTGATGTAGATCAATTATTTCATCTACATAAGTGGGCCAATTTTTATCGTCTACTATACGAAGTCTACCTGAAGTACAATGTATGTCAACACCAATGGCGCCATTTACTGAGGAAACACATTTTTTACCAAAACCTAAAGCTTCTACTAATTTGGTTTTTATACCACCCCCATCAAATAATGGATTCAGAAAAATATCGCAGCCTTTAAAGTATAAATCAATATCTTCTACAAAGCCACAGTATATAATATGTTTGTCTGAATAAGCTTTTAATTCATTCATGTCTGCAGGTAAATGCCTACCGCAAATAAATATGGTATACTTAATTCCTTTGCTAATCAATAAAGGATTAATGTTTTCTAAGATGGCTTTAAGAGCATCTAAATTGGGTCCATAACTTAAAGTGCCATTAAACAACAAAATCAGATTATCCTTACTCAGTTTATATTGTTGTCTCAATGTGCTACTGGCTTCATTGATTTCAGTAGCTGCAGGTAATTGATCTATTTCAATGCCATAAGGAATTACAACACATTTGCTAGAATTTATTTTGTATTGATTGATGGCATAGGCTTTATCTTCTGGAGTTTTAAACCAAAGTATATCTGCATGTTTATAAGCCCAACGTTCGTAATACCATAATATTTTCCACCATGATTTTCCTATACTACGAAATCTTTCACTTTCGATATTATGAGAATGCACAATGACTTGAACTTTACGTTGTTTTTTAACTAAGAATATCAACCAAGCAAAATAAGGATGCTCAGCTAAAAAATGAGTACACTGCTTTTGCTTTAGTAATCGATTGATTTTGATAAACAAAAACGGGTTGATATAGCGCAACACAGACTGACTAATTACAGGAAGTACTTCATACGATTCGTCAGGACGATTGTTTTTTGTCGTGATACATGTAAGCGTAACAATTTTAGATAAATAAGCATAGAACAAGGCTATACCTTTTTGTCCACCCATTACAGCAGGAAACACAGGATAAGGAACAAGTGCAAGAATTCGTTGTTTGTCTTGAATCACCTGCCAAATATAGGTATCTTTTAGTATTATGCAGATACTGACTTTTGCATACTGAAGGCATGATGTAAAGCCATGAAATAGAAATTCATCAACGATGCATGCTAGCAAATTTTTGTAAAGAATGATTGAATAGATTTGTTTTATATTTACGCTTTAATTAAAAAATATGAACTTAAAAACGATGATCAGTGCATCAGCTTTTGCTTTAGTGTTATCAGCAAATTTTCATGCAGAAGCAGCACCAGGCAAATCAAAAGCAGCACCTAAGAAATTTAATGTCATGGCAGAAGGTTTTGCCGACCTTCAAGTACTACGTTATCAAATTCCAGGATTTGAAAACCTAACACTCAAAGAAAAACAACTAGCCTATTATTTATACGAGGCTACTTTGTCTGGACGTGATATGATCTACGATCAAAAAAGTAAATACGGTATTCTATTACGTAAAACTTTAGAAAATATTTATACTACTTACAAAGGCGATAAGACGAGTGCAGATTGGAAAAAATTTCAAGACTACTGCGGAAGATTTTGGTTTAGTAATGGAAATCATCATCATTATGGCAATGAAAAATTTGTGCCTGAATGCTCAGCAAATTATTTCAAAACTCTGGTGATGAATAGCAATGCCAGCACATTTCCCAAGGAAAGCAACGAAAGTGTTGCTGCTTTTTGGTCCCGTGTGGAGCCTTTGTTTTACGATATGTCTATAGAAACCAAATGTGTAGATCTTCGTTCCCGAATAGATAATATTACGGCAAGTAGTAATAATTTTTATGAAGGCGTTACCATGCAAGAGGTTGAAAGTTTTTACGATAAAATGCCCACCACAGGCAATGCGCCAAGTTGGGGTTTGAATAGTAAAGTGGTCAAAGAAAACGGAGTAATCAAAGAAAAAATTTGGAAAAGCGGTGGCATGTATGGCAGTGCAATTGATAAAATTATTTATTGGTTAGAGAAAGCAGTGACAGTTGCCGAAAATGCCAAACAACAAAAGACCTTAGAATTATTAGTGAAATATTTACGCAGTGGCGACTTAAAAGATTTTGATGATTATAGCATAGCTTGGGTAAATGACACAGAAAGTAAAATAGACGGCATCAATGGTTTTATCGAAGTATACTTAGATGCCATTGGTAAAAAAGGAAGCTATGAAAGTTATGTAAGCATCAAAGATATGGAAGCCTCTAAGCGATTAGAAGCCATAGCTAAAGAAGCTCAATGGTTCGAAGATAACTCACCACTCATGCCCGAACATAAGAAGAAAGAAGTAAAAGGCATTATCGCGAAAGCCATTACAGTGATAGCTGAAAGCGGCGATTTAGCCCCAACTACAGCCATTGGTATTAATTTACCTAATGCCGATTGGATCAGAAAAGATCATGGAAGCAAATCAGTTTCACTCAGCAATATTGTACATAGTTATAATGTGGCTAGCGCTATCAAAGGCACCTTAGACGAATTCGGATTGAACGAAACTGTAAAAGCAAGAATTAAACAGTACGGCGCTTTAGCAAGTGATTTACACACAGATATGCATGAGTGTATTGGGCATGCTTCAGGACAAATTAATCCAGGTGTTGAAACCACAGATAAAACCTTAAAAAATTATGCAAGTTGCTTAGAAGAAGCACGTGCAGATTTAGTGGCTTTATATTATATCTTGGATAAAAAATTGGTAGACATCGGTGTAATGCCTTCTTTAGAAGTGGGTAAGGCTGAATATGATAGCTATATCATGAATGGTTTAATTACACAAATTACTCGATTGAAATTAGGCGATGATATCGAAGAAGCTCATATGAGAAACAGACAATTAAATGCTATGTGGGCTTATGAAATGGGCAAAAAAGATAATGTCATTGAATTTGTAAAACGTCAAGGCAAAACCTATGTGCAAATTAACGATTACGAAAAACTGCGAAAATTATTTGGTGATTTGTTACGCGAAATTCAACGTATTAAAAGCGAAGGCGATTTCAAGGCTGGACAAGCTTTAGTAGAAAACTACGGCGTGAAAGTAGATCAAGAATTACACAAAGAAGTTCTTGCTCGTTATAATACTTTAGGACTTAAACCTTATCGTGGTTTTATTCAACCTAAATTAGTTGCGGTTATGAACGGCAATCAAATCAAAGATGTAAAGGTCGAGTATCCAACATCGTTCTACTCACAAATGATTGAGTACGGAAAAAAATATAGTTTTTTGGGTACTAAAAACTAAAGTAAAAATGATAAGAAAGGAGGCTTAGGCTTCCTTTTTTTTGCCCCCAAAAATCTTTGTAAAAACCGCAAGTTTATCGGTGGGGACCCTCCGCAACCTTTACCATGGGCTACTCTAGAGAATACAAAAAATTAATCTAAGCAACACTCACTCTGTGTTATTTTACCGCAGAGGATCATAGAGGAAATGCAACGCAGAGGGCCACAGAGAATACATTCAATTCACTAGACAAACTTTGAGTCAAATAAAATGCATATACCGCAGAGGTTCACAGAGGAAATGCAACGCAGAGGGCCACAGAGAATACATAAAGTTAAACCAAAGAATACTAGCTCTGTGTCATGCCAATTAAGAAGTTCTCAAGCTTGAGGCGTGCAGTCACTTGTATTGTGGCAGTGATTGTAGCAGAAATCCCATCTCGTTCTTCAAAACGAGATGGATTGCCGCGAAAAGCACGTGTGCCACCCTAAGATTGAAACTCTCATTTGAATCTTTTATTTTATTTGTTGCTTAATCCAATCAGCAACTATCACTAAGGCTTTGGGCGAAATGGTTTCTTCGATTTTTCCATACTCTTCTGGCGATCCTGTTTCGCACTCCTGAAATAAATGATTCATATTCTCTAGTTTCTTAATAGTATAATTTTTATTACCTCCTTTCTTGAGCGCATTCTCTATAGCACTTAAGTTTTCTGTTGGAGGAACTTGAAGATCTTTAGAACCATTGATAGCCAACACGGGACATTTTACTTTTTGTAAAGTGAGTGCAGGATCATAGCTGATAAAATATTGCATCCATGGAGAAAGTAATTCTTGGGTTTGTGCCTCCACCTGTTGCATGCGAGACATGCCACCAGCCTCTTCGGTCTTTGGATCATGCACTAAATTTTTGGTGATATAGGCTTTGAGTTTGGCTTCTTTTGATTCTGGATATAGGGGTTCTTCCACAATATTAAAAGCCCCTGTATAAAAGATTTTTGTGTGCTTTAATTCTTCATCCGATTGATGATAAGCTTTACCCACTAATTGTTGTTGCAAAAGCAAAATATCTCTGCCTTTGATGCCAGTACCAGCCAGCAAAACGATAAAGGCAATATCCTTTGAAGATGCAGCAATCATGGGTGCAATGGTGCCACCTTCGCTATGACCTATTAAGCCAATTTGAGTGGTGTCAATATCCGGACGAGTTTTGAGATATTGAACAACAGCTTGAGCATCTGAGGCAAACCCTTGACTACTTGCTGTACTGAAAACTCCTTCAGATTCGCCAGTACCTCTATCGTCATATCTAAGTACGCCTATACCCTGACGAACTAGATAATCAGACAGCACTAAGAAAGGTTTGTGGCCCATAATTTCTTCATCACGATTTTGAGGTCCACTACCCGAGATTAAAACGACCACAGGAAATTTTCCTCCTTGTTTGGGTAAGCTCAAGGTAGCTGCTAGTTTAATTTGAGCCTGTACGTTTTCTATTTGAACATCTTCGGTATAATAAGGATAGGGCTTTTGAGGTTCTTGAGATCTTTGTGTAGCAACCTTTTCTATTTTTTCTCTTGAAAGAAGCAGAGGAATTTGGTTTCCACCTTGATTAAATATGCCATCAATTTTTTGAGTCTCTGTGACTTTGCCTGTAAAATTTATTTTAGCACTTTCAAGCGAGAAGCTAAAATCTGGGGCTTTGTATGTGGTGGAACTGAGAGGAATTCCACTTGCTTTTTGGTCTGGACTATCCATGGTAGAAGAGTAAGCTTCTCCAGTTTTGGTTATATGTAAAACCAATCTTAATGTGGTGCCAGCACCTAAATCAAGTTGTCCATACCAGTCGCCAGTAATGTCTTGTGCATTGATGATAAAAGAGCAAAGCAAGCTAAAAAGAATCAATGTTATTTTTTGATGTAAATAGTTAAAAGCTAAAAAGAATCAGCGTTATTTTTTTCATGTAAATCGTAATAGAATCTAAAGATAGAAAATTTAGTGAAGTAAGGTTTAAAAAGGAATTTGGATTTGTTTAGGCAAGCATGCAAATGTTTTTCGATGAAAGGGGCTAAGTCCAAATTCTTTTACAGCCTCACGATGTGAACTTGTAGGATAGCCTTTGTTTTGTTTCCAATTATACACGGGATATTTTTTGTCTAGCTTTTGCATAAACTCATCACGGTAGGTTTTGGCCAAAATACTTGCGGCAGCTATAGAAGCATATTTTCCATCGCCTTTGATCACACAAAGCGATGGAATTTTTTTATAAGGTTTAAATCGATTCCCATCAATTAATAAAAAATCGGGCTTTGTGTTTAATTTCTGAATAGCCAAGTGCATGGCTTTGAACGAGGCTTGTAAAATATTTATTTTATCAATTTCTTTATGGTCTACAAAAGAAACTGCAAATGCAATGGCTTCGGCTTCGATAATTGGTCTAAGTATTTCCCTGTTTTTTTCATTCACTTGTTTTGAATCGTTGAGCAAGGGGTGATAAAAATTTGTGGGCAAAATTACGGAGGCTGCACAAACGGGGCCTGCAATACATCCTCGGCCTGCTTCATCGCAACCGGCTTCTATCAAAGAGATATTGTGATAAGGTAATAGCAAAGTCGGACTAAAGTAAAACATTCAAATGAAGTATTATAAGATAAGGGATAAATTATTAGTAACCCATCTTAAATTTAATTGATAGGCAAGTATAAAATTCAAAGGCCTTATGATGGGCAAACGGGTTTCGGCATGTAAATTTGCTCACTTTCATGAATCAAGAAGATAATAAATTAATAGGTCGATGGCTTTTGTTAGGTGTAATTATGCTAACTATTCAAGTATTGCTTGGAGGCATAACTAGGTTAACAGGCTCAGGACTTTCAATTACAGAATGGAAACCAATTATCGGACTCATGCCACCATTGAGCGAAGAAGCTTGGCAAGCGACCTTTGAAAAATATCAAGCCATTGCTCAATATAAAGTACTCAATACTGATTTTAATTTGTCAGACTTTAAATTCATTTTTTTCTGGGAATGGTTTCATCGTAATTGGGCGCATTTTATTGGCTTTGCCTTTCTATTTCCTTTTATTTATTTTATCATCAAAAAAAAGTTTACCAAGGATATGGTGCCCAAGTTGCTTGGACTTTTTATTTTGGGCGTAGGTCAGGGTTTTATTGGAAAAATCATGGTTGAAAGTGGTTTGAATGACGAAGATATTTATGTGAGTCATATTCGATTAGCTATTCATTTTATCTCAGCCTTAATTTTAATTGTATTTACATATTGGTTTGCACTAGGAAAATTGGTGACTGAAGAAGATAGACATGACGATCCAGTGTTTAAGGGTTTTACTTGGAGCATTATAGCCTTGCTTGGTGTTCAGTTAATATATGGTGCTTTTATGGCAGGGTTAAAGGCGGCCACGGTGGCACCCACTTGGCCAAGCATTAATGGCGATTATTTGCCGGAGGCTATTTATAATCAAAGTTGGATCAATCATCCGATTAATATTCATTTTATGCATCGCGGATTAGCATATCTTTTAGTGGTATGTATTGTGATATGGACTTGGAAGGCATTAAAAAAGCCTTACTTAAAGATTGGCTTATTTAGAAAATACTGTTTTATGCCTTTAATTTTAGTAGGGGTACAAGTTACTTTAGGCATTTTTTCGGTTCTATTATCTACAAAATTGGCAAGAAATAGTTTTGGTCCATTTGAATGGATGGCACAATTGCACCAATTGGTTGCCATGTTTTTACTCATGTCTTTAGTTTGGGCAGCTTTTATGTTGTCGGGTAAAAGAACCGCTTAATCAAACCTTTTTTTAAAGAAATTCGTCTTTTTTAAGATGTTATTCACATCCTTGCTTATTTTTCATTAATTTTCCCTTTTAAATTTGAGTGCACTATGCGAAAATTTATTTTTATTCTTATAATTGGATTTTTATTCAACGGATTACAAACAAAATTGTTTGCACAGCCGGTGCCTCCAAATTGTCCACCAACTTATTCAGCTGGCTATAATATCAATGGAGATTCCATTTCTTTTTGTTTAGATGGGGTTAATTTAACAGTGAATGGATATGCAAGTATTTATGCAACAGATTCGTATGCAGTAAATTCAATTCCATACAACCCTTATCCTTGGGTAGGAGGAAACAATATTTTAGTGGGTCAAGATGATATTTGGAGTGGTGTGGTTAATTTACCTTTCTCATTTTGTTATTTTGGTCAAAAATATAATGCTGTTGTCATTGGTGCGAATGGTCAAGTAGGCTTTGATATTTCACAAGCTAACGGCCCCAATGGATGGGCCTCTGCTGGATTTGTAGCGCCATTAAATAATAATTCAATGAATAACACCATTATGGCCCCATATCATGATATTGATCCTAGTGTGTTTTTTGCTGGGTCAACTATTACATGGGATATTTATGGAACCGCTCCATGCCGTTACATGGTTATTTCTTGGGATAGTATCCCGATGTTTAGTTGCAATAATCTGTTAGCCTCTCAACAAGTTGTACTCTTTGAATCTACCTATTTGATAGATATTAATATCAAAAACAAACCACTTTGTTCTACTTGGAATACAGGAACCGCTCATGAAGGTGTACAAAATGCGAATGGAACAGCAGCGTTTATGGTACCTGGCAGAAACGGCACACAATGGACTGCAGCCAATGATAGCTATAGATTTACACCATCTGGTCAAAGCACAGGAAATTTTATTTATTATTGGGTAGATATTCCTACAGGTGATACGATTGCCACTGGGCCTAATTTGAATTATTTCCCAACGCAAAGTACACAAGTGACTGTATTATGTTCTGCTGTAACAGATTGTGATACCGTAGAGGCTTTTTATGCAGATACAGTAAACGTAATTGTAACCGGTAATGTAATCGCCGATTTTAGTTATGATGTGCATTTAGGTTGTGATGAGGATACCATCAATTTTACCAATTTAAGTGTGAGCACAGCTGGTGGCACCATAGCATATCAATGGTATTTTGGAGACTTATCAGGATCAACTACAAAAGACACCTCTCATATTTACACTACACAAAATATTTATACCATTACTTTAATAGCTGAGGATAATGGATGTATAGATACCATTCAAAAAGTAATAGATTTAAATCATCCTATTAATGCTGTATTCTCAGCGTTTGGAAATAAATCTGATTCATCTTGCCTTGGCACGCCCATGCAGGTAGATGCTTCTATGTCGCAAGTGGCTGCCTATTTAACTTATGATTGGGTTTGGGGCGATGGCAACACTACAAGCTCTACATTTTCTACAGAGTCGCACAACTATGCAAATCCAGGAATTTATACCATTTTGCTGACTGTAACTGATACATTAGGCTGTACTGATACATCTCAAAGAACCATATTTGTAGATGATGCGCCCTTTGTATCCTTTACGGTTTCGAAGGATAATATTTGTGTAGGAGAACCTGTTTTGTTTAAAGATAGTGTGGCACCAGCAACCAAACATATCGAATGGGATTTTGCTGATGGGAAACGACTCAGAGATGTAAATAATCCTTCACATGCTTGGGATGAACCTGGATCTTATATTGTAACCTTAACAGGAGAATATGCTATTTGTCCGAATACGAGTGTGACCAAAACAATTACAGTGAATCCTTTCCCTGTATTAAGTTTAGGACCTGATACGAGCATTTGCCCTGGCATTACGGGTTCTTTAGTTTTAAGCGATAAATTAAATCCTAGTGCGACGTATACTTGGAGTACAGGAGAAACAAGTAATTCTATCACAGTTACACAGTCTGGACATTATTGGGTAAAAGCAAGTAATGGAGAATGTACTTCAACAGATAGCATTTGGGTTAAGCGAGATTGTTACCTTAATATTCCTAATTCATTTTCGCCTAATGGAGATGGTTTGAACGATTATTTTTTACCAAGAGAAATATTAAGTAGCGGGCTTAAAACCTTTAAGATGAATATTTATAATCGTTGGGGAGAAAATATTTTTAGCACCGAAAAAATTGATGGCCGAGGTTGGGATGGAAAATATAATGGCGTGTTACAACCTATGGGTGTGTATGTGTATGTAATTGATGTAGAGTTTATCAATAAAACACGTAAGAATTTCAAAGGGAATGTGACCTTAATGCGATAATTGCATTTCAGGTAGTTTGATTTTCAGATAGATTCAGCTCATATATACGCTAGTGTAAAATGAATTATTATCCATTTAAAAGTAGCTAATTTTATTATTCAGATTATTATAAAAAGTCAGTTGGAATAAGTATTTTTGACTAACCCTCAACTTATACATTATTCCCTTATCTATTTCAACGCCATCTTCCTTGTCCTTACCTTTGGCTCAAGTTATTTACGCTGAGTCCATGTCTATGTCCTTATTAGATCAGTATTTAGATATGGGTTGGTTCAGAATAGGGCAATCTATCTTTACCACGCAATTCCTTAAATTTAATAAGCAATTTTATAATGCCATTTGGTTAAAAGTAAATTTGTGTGAGTTTGAGCCTGATAAAACACAACAAAAATTACTCAGACTGAATAACGGTTTTCAAGTAAAAATTAAGAAATTTACATTAAGCCAAGAACAAGAAGATCTTTACCAACTCTATAAAACTGGGATAGAATTTCAACCAAGTCAAAGTTTACAAAAGCTGTTGGCTTTACATGAAGAGCGCCAAATATTTCACACGTATCAGGCTGAAGTATACGATGGAGATTGTTTAATTGCATGTGGTTTCTTTGACAAAGGCAAAAAAAGTGTAGCCGGAATTTGTGCCTTTTACCATCCTGATTATAAAAAATATAGTTTAGGTAAATACCTCATTCTGCAAAAAATGCTTTACGCAAAAAATGCAGGATATACATTTTTTTATCCAGGGTATTTAGTTCCTCATTATGCTCCTTTCGAATATAAAAGAAGCTTGAGTAAAACTGCCATGTCTTTTTATCATATCTCTTCTAAACTATGGCTTCCTATGGCTAAGCTAGAAGACACATCATGGCCGCTTGAAAATATGATCAATAGCTTGACAAGTTTACAAGAGGCCTTAGCAAAAATGGGATTACCCACTGAACTTTATTATTATGATTATTTCGATGCCAAATTAATACCAGGGTTTCAACATCAAACACTCGTTGATTATCCAGTTTTTTTGATGAGTTCAGCATTTTCACACAGTGATTATCAAATTAATTTTGTGTTTGATATACACCTTCAACAATACCATGCTATACTTTGCAGTCATTTATGGTGCAATCCAGATGCAAAAGATGAGCCCGGTTATTATGCAGCTTCAGTGCTCAGACAAGAAGAAATTTTATTCTCTGAAATCGAAGTAGCTGATTTTGTACTTCACTTTCGGAAACAAGCACAGCATGAATCTTTGTAGTTAAAGTCTGCAGAGTAAGGACTTGCCATTGAATTTATTCATGACTATAAGTAGGAGGAAAATTCAATTCATATTGCATTGAGGAGGCTTCATTTTACGCAAAAGCCCGAAGGGTGCGGGGTCCCCGACTAGAATTTTTCGGCAACAAGAAAGATAATCGGGGGCAAAAAAAAATTAATTCTTACTACGTAAACTGGTTATGTAGCCCTGCTTCATCTTTGTATCTGAATTAAGGGGTTAGTTCAAGTCCTTGCAGTAGAATCGGTTATCCATACCGATTCGCTGTACACGGACGGCAAAAACTTATTCACAAAAAAAGATAGCACAAAATTGAATCGCATTAATTAATAAATTTGTTCAAAACAAAAAATAACATGGCAAAAGCAGAAGTATCGATGGAAAATGAAAAATTGAAGGCCCTTAAGTTGACGATGGAAAAAATCGACAAAGATTATGGTAAGGGATCTATTATGAAATTGGGGGACAAAGAAGTGGTAGAAATGGATAGTATTTCTACAGGTTCTTTAGGAGTGGATATTGCCTTAGGCATTGGAGGTTTTCCGCGTGGTAGAGTGATTGAAATTTATGGACCGGAATCTTCAGGTAAAACTACGATTGCTACGCATGCGATTGCAGAAGCACAAAAGAAAGGTGGTATTTGTGCCTTTATTGATGCAGAACACGCCTTCGATTCGAGCTATGCAAAAAAGTTAGGAGTAGATATTGATAACTTATTAATTTCTCAACCCGATTATGGCGAGCAAGCTTTGGAAATTGCAGACCGATTAATTTCGTCTGGGGCTATTGATTTAGTGGTGATTGATTCTGTGGCAGCCTTGGTGCCTAAAGCAGAATTGGAAGGAGAAATGGGTGATAGCAAAATGGGTTTACAAGCTCGTTTGATGAGTCAGGCTTTACGTAAACTTACAGCTACCATCAATCGTACAGGATGTTGCTGTATTTTTATCAATCAACTTCGTGAAAAAATTGGGGTGATGTTTGGTAGCCCAGAAACAACAACTGGCGGTAATGCCTTGAAGTTTTATGCTTCAGTACGTTTAGATATTCGTCGAATTGCGCAAATCAAGGACGGTGATGAAGCCATAGGAAACAGAGCCCGTGTGAAGGTGGTGAAAAATAAAGTAGCGCCTCCATTCCGTCAGGCAGAGTTTGATATTATTTTTGGGGAAGGCATTAGCAAAGTGGGTGAAATTATCGACTTAGGCGTAGAGCATAATATCATTCAAAAAAGCGGATCGTGGTATGCGTATGATACAAACAAAATAGGTCAAGGTCGCGATGCTGTAAAACAACTCTTGCACGACAATCCTGAAATGGCGACTGAAATTGAGTTAAAGATTAAAGCAAAATTAGAAGCAGAGAAGGCTTAATAAAGGATTAAATCTTTCGAATAACTCAATGTAAAATTGTACACATTTTTATATTGAGTTATTTTTTTTGACTTGTTTTCGGCATGTTGGGAATAAGAAATACATCAGTTCTTCTATTTATGTAAAGTAAAAAGAATGTTCTACGAAGCGTCTTCGCTTCGTAGCCTTATTCTATTGCTTTCAGCAATAAACGGAATCCCGTTTTGAAAACTAAGCAGTCAATTGATGTTAAGAGTTACAAATTTTTGGCGAACTAAAAAAGATGCTTCCAGAGCTTTTTTAG
>CAZSUF010000034.1:18497-19642 GCA_964609875.1 uncultured Bifidobacterium sp. | reverse complement strand
TAGTCTTACTAGTCAAGTCATGTTTTTGAAAATGCATCTATGTTCAATCGGCGACACGGGGCTGTTCGAGATGTTAGCCCTGCGCATCTCGTACTTGGAATAATACAGATTTGAATCTGTATGATGGTGAATGAGTTATTATTATCTAAAGATGCTTCAATCGCCTACCATATTAAAATACTTACTCAAACACCACCTTCGACACTGTCCTTCCTGTTGAAGGCATATCTTGTCCCATCATATTCATTTTTGTATTGGTATTTTCTTCTTCAATGTAAGACTTTACTAGTCCAGTAGTTAAATCTACTGTTAAAGTACCCGATGAAAGATTGTCAATGTCCATCACCATTTCACCTTGTTCTCTTTTGATGGTTCGTGTTCCTTTCGTTTTTTTCTTAAACGAAATTTCTGCTAGTGAGCCATTTATTTTTTCAACAAAATAAATAGTTTGTGATTTTAAAGTCTCTTTACTATCATCTTTTTTCCAACCATTGCCTTCTTTCGCTTCTGCAGGCACAAACAAAAATGCATTTTCAATATTGCCTGATTGTTGATCCATCATACGCATCATTCTTCTTCCTTGTCCTTTGCCTTTTCCTTTACCATCGCCTTCCTCATTTACTTTTTTACCATCTAAGGCAATTTCAATGGTATCTGCCTTGCCTACTTTATCTTTAATTTGATCGGCCATCATGCCTTCTTGCTTTTTGGGATCTTGACTATCAAATTCCATTTTTTGTCCGTATCCATCAAAATTAAATTTAATTTTTTGCAAGGTCGTTTTCAAGGTATATCCTGTTGCTGATTTACCTATCACTTCATATTCAGACACAGTAGAAGAATTGGTTTTCATATCCATGCTTTCCTCACCCCTCTTTTGTGTAATGTTTGATGAATCTGCCGATTTCATCACAATTTTTTGTCCAACTTGTAAATTTAATTTTGTAGCGCGCTGTGCTGTTACAGTAGATACAGAAAATAAAAGAAATGAAGCAATGAGTAATTTATGCATGAGATAAAAATTTTGTCAAAGGTAAAACATTCATTCAAATCTTCAGGGTAAAACAATCTTAAGTTGCATGCATGAAAGGGTCCCCGAAACGACAGCTCACTTGAGGCGAAGGATAATCGGGGGCATAAAAAAT
>CAZSUF010000034.1:18141-18487 GCA_964609875.1 uncultured Bifidobacterium sp. | reverse complement strand
ACGCCACTTGCTCAGGCGTACCGAAAGCCACGATTTTACCGCCGCCCGATCCGCCTTCTGGCCCAAGATCAATGACATGATCAGCTACTTTAATGACATCCATATTATGCTCGATGACCAACACCGTATTGCCTCTATCGACGAGTTTTTGCAATACCAACAACAACATTTCAATATCTTGAAAATGAAGTCCAGTTGTTGGTTCATCCAAAATATATAAAGTACGTCCTGTATCTTTTTTGGCTAATTCAGTCGCTAACTTCACCCGCTGTGCTTCGCCACCGCTAAGGGTTACAGCGCTTTGTCCTAAGGTGATATAACCCAAACCCACTTCTTCTAAAGTTTT
>CAZSUF010000034.1:14558-17990 GCA_964609875.1 uncultured Bifidobacterium sp. | reverse complement strand
ACCACCTTTTACATTAAAAGAAAAACGGCCTGGTTTATACCCTCTAATTTTTGCTTCAGGAATGATAGAAAATAGCTGTCTAACATCATTAAAGAAATTGCAATATGTGGCGGGATTACTTCGGGGTGTACGGCCAATGGGTGCTTGATCTATCTCGATAACTTTATCTATATGTTCTAGTCCTGAAATGGACTTATAAGGCATGGGTTGGGTTTTGCTTTTATAAACAAATTGAGAAAGAATGGGATAAAAAGTTTCGGAAATCAGGGTTGATTTGCCACTGCCCGAAACACCACTGATCACGATCAATTTTCCTAAAGGGAAAGAGACATCCACATTATTCAGATTATTTCCTGAAGCCCCTTTAAGTTCGATTGTATGTCCGTTGCCTTTTCTTCTGGACTCTGGTAATTGAATTTTACTTATTCCTTTCAGATAATTGGCTGTGGGGGTTTTGTGCTTTAAAAATTCTTTAGGGGCACCTTGATTGACTATTTCGCCACCCAATCTTCCTGCCCCAGGACCAATATCAATCAAATGATCGGCGCACAGCATCATATCTTTATCATGCTCTACAATAATGACCGTATTACCTACATCCCTGAGTTGTTGCAAAGCTTGAATTAAGCGTTGGTTATCACGTTGGTGCAAGCCTATGCTAGGTTCATCTAAGATATAGGTGATGCCTTTTAACTTCGAACCAATTTGAGTGGCTAGACGAATACGCTGACTTTCGCCACCACTCAAAGTTCTGGAGGTTCTGTCTAAGGTTAAATAATCTAGTCCGACATCCAACAGAAAATCTAGACGCTCAACAATTTCTTTCACGATTTCAACGCCGATTATATTTTGTCTTTTCGTGAGTCTTTTATCAATGCCTGTGAACCAAACACGAAGTTCGCGCAAATTCATTTGACTGAGTTCGGCAATATTTTTCTTGTCTACTTTATACCATAAACTTTCTTTTTTTAAACGAGCGCCCATGCAAGTTGGACATTGCTGAATGATCATAAAACGCTCTGCCCATTGTTTTACGTAATCGCTGCCTGTATCATTAAACCATCGAATAACCATATTAACTATGCCTTCGAATTGGGTAGGATAAACTGATGGAACCTCATCAAAATCAATGACCATTTCTACAGGCGCTTCCTCGGAACCATATAATAAAAGATTCATGGCCTTAGGCGAAATTTTTGAAACAGGCTGATTCAAATCAAACTTATATTGTTTGGCCAAGGCTTGAACTTGTTGATAGATATAAGTATCTCGCGCTAAACCTAAAGGAGCAATACCTCCATCGGAAATACTTACAGAGGAATCAGGAATGACAGCCTTCATATCAATTTGATACACCGTACCAAGTCCTTTACATTGCGGACAAGCCCCATAAGGCGAATTGAAAGAAAAAGTATTCGGTGAGGGTTCGTCATAGGAGATTCCAGAATCGGCACACATCAATTGTTTCGATAACATGGTTGCTTTTTCTGGTTTGTCATGTTCAACAATCATCACCTGATCATTTCCGTGTTTCAGGGCGCTTTGTAAGCTTTCTGCTAACCGTTGTTTAGAATCTTGATCTGCTTTTAAACGATCAATGACAATTTCAATATCATGAATTTTATAACGATCAACTTGCATTTTTTCTTTCAACTCTAGCATCTCTCCGTCAACACGCACACGCACGAAACCTTGTTTACGAAGTTGTTCGAATAATTCGCGATAATGTCCTTTTCTTCCTTTTACAATAGGTGCAAGTAATATTATTTTTTTGCCTTTGTAATGAGAGAGCACATGTTGCTGCATTTCCTCTTCAGAATATCTCACCATAATTTTTCCTGTGACATAACTATAAGCTTCACCTGCTCGTGCATATAACAATCTGAGAAAATCATAAATTTCTGTGACCGTTCCGACAGTAGACCTTGGACTTTTATTGGTGGTTTTTTGTTCGATGGCTACAACAGGTGAAAGGCCATCAATTTTATCTACATCGGGCCTTTCCATATTGCCTACAAACTGTCTGGCGTATGCTGAAAAACTTTCCATATAACGTCGTTGTCCTTCTGCATGGATGGTATCGAAGGCTAAAGAAGACTTTCCACTTCCGCTAATTCCAGTAATTACTGTGAGTTTGTTTTTGGGAATTTTGACATCAATATTTTTCAAATTATGTACTCTGGCACCAGAAACTTCTATAAACTTATTCATTCATGTAAAAATAACAAGTAATCCTTTAGTGAAAATAGAAAAAATCCACATGGGGGAAATCTTTTTACAATAGGCTATTTAGAAGCGATTTGTTGTTTCTTTAATTTCTCTTCTATGGCTTCTTTTTCATCTAGAGTGGCTATTTCGCAGCTTAATGCTTTTTGATACATCAAAATAGCTTGTTGATGATTCATTCTTTCGGCAAAAATATCTCCTGCAATTCTGTAAGTATCATAGTAAGTAGGATTTATTGAAACCAATATGTTTGGATCAATTTCTTGATGTCTGATATGTTTTTGCTCTAATTCAAGATATTGCTGAATATGCTTGTAAGTTAATGTTTGTAGCAAGGTATCGGCTGGAATATTCAAATTAGTTTCTGCCACATCGCCTGGACTGGGAGGCTTAGTTGAAAATATTTTATTTAAATCATAGCAAACATATTCGCCTAATTGCCAAGGTGTTGAACTGACCCATACCAATTTTTTTTGAGGTTCAAAAATTACAGAATGATGAGCAATAAATTGATTCAAGGCTTTTTCATTGGTCAAGCCGATATCGGCATTATTTTTACCTTTAAAATCACGAAGAATTTGTGCTGTAATTTCAGGTGAATTTTTAGGGTGCACAGACAACAATTCTTTTAGTCTTGCATATCTGTACATCGAAGCACTTTGATGCATTTGTACCACATTCAGTTTCTGATTTTCTAATAACTTACTTTGATAATGATTGGTACACAAAATTTCATCAGTATTTGAATATAATACGTCGAGTTCATTGGGGGTTTTCTCTATAACCACGGCCTTATTGTCTTTGGCTGATCCCACCATAAAACTTTCACTGACAAACATTTTCCTTTTTTTTGCGATCATTACGGCTTCTTCAATATTGGAAGCATACTGTAAGATTTCTCTTGCCACTAAAGAAACGGGTGTTGCAGCCCCAGTGGGAATATCCGATTTATTGGCGTTGATTGTTACAGTTAGCCCTTCTTGATTCATGCCACTGACTACACCAGTAAATCCGCCCCATGTTACAGACATAAACGGGATACCATGTGTAGGTTTGTAAAAGGCTATAATTTTATTCTTCGCAAATTCATCTCCTACATAAAAATCAAAATTCCTTCCTAGAATTAATTGACTATCGACCGAACGATTTCCCCAAGTAGCAAAAGAAGTGCAGCCAACTAGCATCATATTTGCTAAAGCATGACCA
>CAZSUF010000034.1:6490-14528 GCA_964609875.1 uncultured Bifidobacterium sp. | reverse complement strand
GGCTGATAAGGAAACACCATAAATTTCTTGCTGATACTCATCAATCACATGATCTGCTAAATCACGATTCATGAAGCCTACTAAATACTTCAGAAATTTTAAATACTTAGGAGAAGGAATCATTCGTTGAATTTCATTGGTAAAAGCCAATTCTTGAAATCGGACAAGATCTTTAGCTAATTTACCGAATATCACACCACGCTCAAAACCATCTCCTTCGATATACATTTCATAGAGCCCTTGAGGATTTTTATGTAACCAATTTGATTGAACACGAACTGTGTTTGAATCTGAAATTTGACAAGTTAATTTTTCCGCAGAACGATTAGTAATCTTTGGCTCAGGAATATCGCTAATATTATATACGTAAACACAAAAGATGAGTAATAAGCATAGTAATGTCAAGATAAAATATCCAAATCCTTTTAATACTTTCTTAAACCATTTCATGTCGCGCAAAGATAAGTTAGCCCATTAAAACTAAGCTTGATTATTTATTTTATTGACTAAATCTTCAAGTCCAATCAAACTGCCACAAGTCAATATAGCTGTAATAGACACGCCTAAAACACCATGAAGATTAATATTTTGTCCTGTTAGAAAAAGGTTTTTAATTTTAGTATGGGTGGCATAGGTCGTATTTGCCAGATCATGAACATCCTTTTGAAATCCATACATGCTTCCTTGAGGTACATGTAAGTAATCACGATAAGTCAAAGGGCTACAGGCATTTTTAGTTAACACAGATGATTTCAAAGCTGGAATTACCTTTTCAACTTGTTGAATAATCTGATTGGATTTTTCTTCTTTCCAATTTTCATAATCTACGCCTCTAGATTGTTTATAACTAGTGGTTCTATAGGTCTCATCACCATACGGAATTTGCGAAATATCGAGGTAAGTCAAAATGGATAAGCCACTAGCATATTCAGGATGTTTAGGATCTTGAAGAAAAAATATACCATAAGAATTTGGCTCTGTTAGCTGTATATCTTGCAGATCCATCCACACATTTGAATCCTTGTGATAATAAATATTATAATTAGGATAAGGAATTGACTTTTCTTTCAAACTGACATTCACCATAAATCCAGCAATCGTATTTTTTGTTGCCTTCATGCGTTTCATCGTAATTGGACGAATCAAATCAGAATCGACAATTTTATAGGTTTCTAAAGGATGCAAATTAGAAATAAAGTCATCTGCAAAAAAACGTGATTCATCTTTTGTCTGGGCATAGATAATTTTTTTATCCATTTCTTTCAGACAAACAACTTCTTGATTTCTATAAATTGCTCCCCCGTGATCTAAAATTATATCTTGTAACAATTTTGCCAATTGCGCACTGCCTTGTTTAAATTTCCAACTCCCTTCAATATAACTATTCATGATTAATGCATGAATATAAAATGGCATCGTATGATAATCTCCCGCATACAATTGATTATTTCCTGTAATTACCTGTTTTAATTTTTCATCTGAAAAAAGCTGGTCTAATTTCTCTTTTAGACCATAAGAAGTCACTTTTAATTTTTCTTCATTACTTCCAAGTCGCATATTATACAAGGGAAAATGATTACAAACATTTCTGACCTCGTTTATATATTGTTCAAGTGCTTTTTGTTGATGAGGAAAAGAGATAGACAATCCTTGAATAAAATTTTCAAAGCCTTGGGCCATAGAAAAGACTTCATCATTCAATATGATCTTATCAAAGCAGTCTTGGTTTAACTTTTGTAAAGAAAGTTTATTATAAATCTGAAGATAATCAAAAATCTTTCTCAAGGTTTGATTTTCATCCAAACTTCCCATATAGTGCACTGCCGATTCAAACCTTTTGCCATCAAGCCCGAAAGATTGAAGACAACCTCCAATTTGCTTATTTTTTTCTAATACCCATACTCGCTTACCTTCCTTACTTAAGATAGCGGCTGTAATCAAGCCCCCAAGTCCAGCGCCCACAATACCCACGTCAAATTTTTCCGCATTCATACCTATACCTTAAAGTGTTAAATGTAATACAAACCTAAAGGCCATCCCAAAAAAATATGGAATAATATTTGAATTTTTGATTTCAAATAGTACCTTCATGTTAGTTCTTTATTTTATTCAAACAGAATTAAAACAAACTTTATATTATGAACGTACAAATTCGCACACAGCGTTTTGACGCTGACAAAAAACTAATTGAACATGTAAATGAAAAAGTTGAAAAATTAAAAACTTATCACGATCATATTGTTGACGTAGAAGTTTATTTGAAAGTTGATAACGTTGTTCATCAAATTAAAGATAAAATTGCCGAGATTAAAGTACATATTCCAAAACATACTTTCTTTGTGAAGCACGAATCTAAACAGTTTGAAGAATCTTTTGATTTGGCTCTAAAAGCTCTTATTGATCAAATGAAAAGTTTCAAAGAAAAACAAAAACTTATCCATTAAAAAAAACGCCTTTCGGGGCGTTTTTTTTATTTTATATAAATTTTCAATTTCGTTTGGCTCTTTTTAGGACCATTTGTCTGAATTCCTTTTCAGCACGAAATAACTGCGAAACTTGTTCATTAGAGATCACTTTCAAGAAGATTGTGGTGTATTTTCTTTTTAAGTCTAAAGCCTTTTGTTGTTGATCCAGCATATCTTCTACTTGTTGATCATCACTATGTTTAGCGGCTTTGAATTCTTGCATCAAGCCATGCATTTCATTATCATATTGATTGTATAAAGGCCAAAATTTCTCGGCTGTTTTTGGGTCGAGATTCAGTTTACCTGCTATAAAAGCAATCTTCAGACTTTCGATTTTTTCCCCTTTATTTCCATGCTGGGCAGATACACTATATCCTATGCCAAGAATTAGAAAAAGGGTGTAAATAATTTTTTTCATTTGTATTAATATTAAAGGTAATTCGACAATTCTTCTGTGGTGAAATTTTTCAATTGACTATCTAAAATCTCGTTTTCTAGTTTATTTATATCAATGTCTGAATCTTCAGGTAATTCTGCACTAATATCGCTAATAAATTCTGATTGATTTTGTTGAATGTATTCATCCACTTCAGTGACAGTTAACTTATCTAACTGCGATTCTATGGTATGATTCACAAGGGCTTGTTTGCTTTCAGTAGAACTTGTATTAAACATAAAGAAACTAAAAGTAAGTATGATCAATATAGAAGCTGCTATAGCCAATGAATTCGACAACTTTCGCTTTGTAATTTTAAGCTGATTTGTTCTAATTTCACTTCTATCTTGCGTTGAAGTATGATGGAATTCGCTAGAAATACCTGCATTACTTGGATTTACCCCAAATTCAAGCTGATTTTTTTGGTGTATCAGGCTTTGAATCTTAGCATCAAAGTGTAAAAAATAGTTTTCAGGCACATTGTAGGGCATTTCTCTTGAATAAGATTCCAAAGAATTGCTTTTTATTTGATTCAATAATTCACCTTCAAATCCATCAAAATAGGTAGCTGGAACTTCTAAAGGACTCGAAAAATCTTTACCCATCAAGCCTGCTTCATCTTGTATCATGTCAGAAAGAGATTCAGCAAACTGATCAAAATAGCCCGATGGTACACTTAAATCAGTTGTTAGCCCTGCATTAAATGAAACTTTCAACTCATCTAATTCTTCTTGTATGGCAAAATTTTGTGGCATTTCGGGGGCTTAGACTTTTCTAAAATCAAATAGTTTAGTTCTTCAAAATATATTCTTCAACTTTTTTCACAGCCAAATGATAGGTCGCTTTAAGTCCACCTTCAGTAGTTTCTAAAATTTTTGCCATATTTTCATAAGACATTTCATCATAATACCTCATGGTAAAGACAAGTTTCTGCTTTGGGGGAAGTGATTGAATAGCCATTTGAAGTTTCCATTCAATTTTAGTGACATCAAACCCTTTTTCAGCCTTCAGTGTATTTTCTAAATAAGATTCATGATCTGACAAAGAACGTGATCTGTTTTTCTTATTTCTTTCAATAAATGTGAGTGTTTCATTGGTTCCAATGCGATATAGCCAAGTAAATAAGCTCGAGTCATTCCTAAAATTCTTCAGTCCCCGCCACACCTTAATAAACACATTTTGCAAAATGTCATTTGTATCTTCATGATTCAGAACCATTCTTCGAATATGCCAGTATAGTCTTTCTTGATGTTTCTTGACCAACATTGAAAAAGCCTTCTCCTCATTGCCTTCTTCCTGAAATTGGCGTACAATTTCATGATCTTCTATTTCATTAAATGCTGATGCCATTTATTTTGACTTTGGCTTCAAAGTTAACTCAAAGTTTAAATTGTTGAATATTTACTAACTGAATTATTCCAATTTCTAATTTATGCCTACATTCGCGAAGGAATATGCACCACAAAATACCACTTAGATTTTTAGTTTTGTTTCTTTTTATGCATGGCTTGCATTCATGTGAAAGTCCATCAACAAATAAAGGGAACAAAAGTAGCGACAATTTATTTTCTTCATCCAAAGTTGAAACTGATGAAATCGGTAAGCTTTTAAAGATAAATTGCGATAGCAATGCAGCAATGCTCAAGGACATCGTAAAAGATGATTCAACGATTTCGCTTAAAACATTTTCTGAATCTTATGCCCTTGGAAACTTCGAACCTTATTGGCTTCAAAAATCAGGATTGAGTAATTATGCTTCCGAATTTCTGCATGCTTTAGACAGCCTAACTTTTGATGGATTAGATGCTGAAAATTATCATTATAAAGAGCTTTTGCAAAAATCAAAAGACATTGAAGCAGACAAAATAAAATCTCCAGAAGAATTAGCCCGCTTCGATCTTGAAATGACCTATGCTTTTTTAAAATCCACCAAAGATTTAGTGATCGGAAAAGATTTCGAAAGCAAACGATATAAGGATTGGAAAAACAAAAACGATACCCTCTTCAATGAAGCTAATACTTTGTTTGCTTTGATGAACAGCGACAACTTTAAAAAATCATTTGATTCTCTTAGACCTAACCATATTTGGTACACAAAATTTCGTGAAGAATATACAAAACTCTACCAATTTGAACATCAAGGCGGATGGCCAAGCATTCAAAATCTGAAAGATAGCATTCCAATAGGTTATAATTCTCCTGACATTGTAGTACTTAGAAAAAGATTGTTTAGTGAAATTTCGAGTCCTACCGATACGAGTTCATCTATTTGTGATGAAAACTTACTCGACGCCATTAAAAAATACCAACACTTGAATCATGTGAAGGTTAGCGGACAAATAGATACTAGCACTTTAAAAAAATTAAATAAAGGTTCAAAGGAAAAGCTAAAAACTCTAGCCATAAATATGGAAAGAATGCGTTGGCTTAAACGTAATTTTTCTCAGCCTTTTATTTGGGTTGATATACCTCGCATGGAATTAGATTATTACGAACATGACAGCGTTCAATATAATATGCGTGTGGTGGTTGGTAAACTTTCAAGACAAACCCCTACCCTTGATTCTTGGGTAGAAAATATTGTGTTTAGTCCACCATGGACCGTACCGCCAACCATCATGAAAGAAGAAGTAGTGCCAGGTATCGCACGAAGAGGTGGAAGCTATTTAGCAAGAAGAGGTTTAAAAGCCTACCGAGGTGGCCGACAAGTAAATCCTTCTATGATCAATGCAAGCAATTACAGACAATTTTCTATTGGTCAAGCTCCAGGATATCGAAGCTCATTAGGCGAAGTGAAGTTCAACATGCATGACACGCCTCATAGAGAAGATTTTGTGAAATCGTATCGTGCTTATAGCTCAGGTTGCATTCGCGTTCATCATCCCAAAGAATTTGCGGCATTTTTATTACAGGATACCAGCAATTATTCTTACGCAAAAATTGATTCTATTTGTAAAAAAAGACAAACCATGAGTATACCTATGAAACGTCGTATTGATGTGCATGTGGTGTACTTGACCAATTCATTAGATAGCGTTGGAAACGTAGTTTTCTTAAAAGATATTTACGGCTTAGATGCTAAAATGAACTAAGATTAGATAATTTAATGAAATAATTTTTAGAATTTGGGTGGCACACACGCTTTCACTCATACTCCTCTTCCGAATCGGCTATCAAATGATCGGATTCAAAGGCAATCTCTACAAGCCTCTCGGAATGCGGGGTATCCGTTCAATCGTTGCCACAACGACATCAAACTAACAGATTCTTAAAAAACATGCATACAAAAATTTTATTTATCGCTGCGCTTGGCCTGTTCAATGCATGGTCATCTTTCGGACAAACTAATTATCGTGTGATTGAAAAATTTTTCTTTTTCATGAATAGCTACCAAGCTGATAGTCTTGAAAATTATATTCATGACGACTTTCAAATAACCCGAACCTTTTTTAGCTATACGAACAACAAAAACTCCTTTCTTGGCGAATATCTTACACATGTTAAAGCCATTCATGGAAAATTTTATTTGATCAAAGAATTTAAGCATGTGGATCACCCACAATTTCTTGTGGAAGATAAAAGTGACTACTTAGACTATTTGCAAGTAGCTGACCCAAAATGGAAATTGACCTTCATCATTGACAACGACAAAGTAAAACAGCTGATTATAGATACCACAGCAGATTTTCAACAATATGCTGCAAACATTCTAATCGCAGATAAATTATTCATGACATGGCTTCATGAAACCTATCCTGATGAAACATTAGAACAACTTTATAATCAAGAAGGCCTTTTTCTAGAAAGGTTAAAGGAATACGCAAATAAAAATAAAAAAACTCACTAAATTTCAGCTAGCCTGTTGTATTGCGGCAACGATTGAAGCGATACCCCGGCTCGTTCTTCAAAACGAGACGGCGTAAAGCTGAAAGCGTGTGTGCCGCCCAAAATCAAATTCTACTACAAAAGAATGAATTATATTTGCCTGCTATGACAATTGAACAACTAAAGGAAATGCGAGAACGGCTGAAGGCCTTGAATGGCTTTTTGAATGTGGAAGAAAAAATAAATAAAATTGAAAACGATAAAACCTTGAGTTTATCTGCTGGATTTTGGGATGATAATACGAGGGCGACTTCCATTTTAAAGGAAATAAAAACAAATACCTTTTGGACGGATTTATATAAAAACACCGAAAATGCCGTAGAAGATTTTGCTGTGATGTTTGAATTTTGGAAGGAAGGTGAAGCCACAGAAACTGATGCCAAACAAGCTTATGACCTAGCCATTTTAAAATTAGATGAATTAGAATTTAAGAGCACCCTCAATCAGCCTGAAGATGAAATGCCTGCTGTGATGACCATCAATTCTGGCGCAGGTGGCACAGAGAGTCAGGATTGGGCTGAAATGCTCTTACGGATGTATAGGATGTATGGTGAAAAAAATGGATTTAAAGTCAGTGAAATTGATATTCAATGGGGCGATGGGGCTGGGATTAAACAAGCTACCATTGAATTTGAAGGTCCTTTTGCTTTTGGTTTATTAAAATCAGAAAATGGGGTTCATCGATTGGTAAGAATATCTCCTTTCGATTCGAATGCTCGACGTCATACTTCTTTTGCCTCCGTATTTGTGTATCCATTAGTAGATGATACCATAGAAATTGAAGTGAATCCAGCCGATTTAGAATGGGCGTTTTTTAGAGCTGGTGGCAAAGGCGGTCAAAATGTAAATAAAGTAGAAACGGCCGTAAGGTTAAAACATATTCCTTCGGGCATTATTGTTGAATGTCAACAAGCTCGTACTCAAGGTGATAATAGAGATAAGGCCTTGAAGATGTTAAAATCGCAACTATACGAAAAGGAATTACAACGTCAAGAAGAATTGAAAAACAAAACCAATTCAACCAAGAAGAAAATAGAATGGGGATCGCAAATTAGATCATATGTTTTTCATCCATATAAAATGATTAAAGATCACAGAACTGATTTTGAAGTGGGCAATGTAGGTCCAGTGATGGATGGTGAAATTGATGGGTTTATTAAAGCTTACTTGATGTTGGGACAGGAAGAGCAGGCCAATTAACAAAATATGAATGCTTCTTCTTCTGTAAAAACTCAAATGGAACTCTCCGCTT
>CAZSUF010000034.1:0-6480 GCA_964609875.1 uncultured Bifidobacterium sp. | reverse complement strand
ATTTTTTCAAGTCAATAAAATTCGTTTTCTTTGATAGTCCATTGCTTTGGCAAAATCATGCGTATCCTACACCTACATATTTTTATAATCCTAGCGACTGTATGCAGTTTGTTTAGTCAGGTGGCATTCGCGCAGCAATCCCCTTCAAATGTAAAAGACAGCTTACTCCAAGTAGCCAAGCAAAAAAGAATCACAGATAGCATAGCAAGAGTTGAATTAAAGATGCGAAACATGGCTGTTAAAGACAGTTTGATTGCAGCTAGAAATTTTAAACGCCAGGCTGATAGTTTAGTCAGAGTTGCAGACAAATTGAAAATCATGCAGGAGAGAAAGACTGCTGATAGTATAAAAAAACTAGCTATACAGCGCACAAAGGATAGTTTGAATTTGGATAGAAAACGAATAGAATTTGAAAGACAAGAACAAAAACGAATTCAGGATGAAGCGAGAATGGCACAAAAGCAAAAATTAGATAGTGCCTTACTTGCTAGAAAAAATAATATAGACAACCCGTTACTTTTAGCCTCAGAAGGAAAGGGTAGTAAAAAACCGAAGGAAGAAGACAAGGGAAAAACTGAAGAAAAGAAAAATAAAAACTTAGAAAAAATAAGGCAGAAACAAATTGATGACAGTTTGAGCCTGATTCAAAAAGCCATAAAAGACAGTATTCAGTTAGTTAAAAAAGAAGAAAAGAAATTAAAAGAAATTCAGGAACAGGAAATTCGGAATCTGGCTAAACTACAAAGGCAACAAGAGAAGGCTTATAAAGACAGTTTAGAAAATGTGTTACGTGAAGAAAAACTTGCTCAAGAAATTGAAGCCAAAAAAGCAGCAGAGCTCATCAAGCAACAGAAGGAAGCTGAGCAAAAAGTGAAAGATAGTATAGACAATGTAAAACGTCAGGAAGAGATCGCCAAAGACATGGAAGAAAAGAGATTGGCTGATTTGGTAAAGCAACAAAAGCAAGCTGAACAAAAAATAAAAGATAGTCTAGACAATGTAAAACGCCAAGAACAGATCGCCAAAGACATGGAAGAAAAGAGAATGGCTGATTTGGTAAAGCAAGCTGAACAAAAAGCAAAGGATAGTATACTTCAAGAAGAAAAAAAATCGGCAAAGCTTCTTCAGCAAGAGCAAGAAAAATTGACTGAAGTAGATACAAATAAAATAAACCGACCTGAAACAAACTTAAACACGCCTGTAAATGACAGTTTAAGTGAAGAGCAAAAACGAATTCGATTACAAGCCATTAAATATGAAAAGCAACGCATAGAAGATAGTTTGTTAGCTGAAGCGAATAAACCATCCATTAAAGTAGATACGATAAATACCGAAAAAATCAAAGTTGATAGTTTAGCCCAAATCAATTTAAAGAAAGCTCAGGAGGATAGTATATTCATGGCTAAAATTTATCAACAAGAGAAGAAAACCTATTATGCTGAAAAAGATAAAATCATTCAACACCACGAACAAAAACAAGATAAGTATACCTATCTCGGCTTTAGTTATGGACTCTCAAACTATCTTGGAGATTTAGGTGGGAATAGTGGCTTAGGAAAGAAATTTCTCTATGATAATAACTTTAAGAAAAGTACTTTTTTTGTGGGTGTGTCATTAAGTTATTTACACAAAAATGCGTTTGGATTTAGGCTGGCCTATACCCAAGGCAAAATTGCGGGGAGTGATCATGATACTGAATTTGAAAATAGGTTAGATAATGCCTATTTTCGATACAAGAGAAACTTAAATTTTCAAAGTAAGATCACTGAGTTTTCAATCAATGCAGAACTTTATCCGTTACGATTATTATCCAAAGAAAGTTTTTTACATAAAGCAGATTTACAACCTTATGGCATGTTTGGAGCAGGCATATTTCATTTTAACCCACAAGGCACCTATTATGACGACATTGCAGAAGACTATATTTGGGTAAATTTACAACCTCTGCGTACTGAAGGACAAGGGATGAAAGAATATGCTGATCGCAAGCCTTATAAATTAACTCAATGGAACTTGCCTTTTGGCTTTGGTTTGAATTATGCCTTAGGCAATAAAACCAATTTATCTTTTGAATTTATAGGAAGAAAATTGTTTACTGATTATTTAGATGATGTCAGCACTACGTTTATTGAGCCCTCTACTTTCAATTCCTATTTAAGTGATGAAGACGCTGAAATTGCCAAATTGATTTATAATAAATCAGGAGAAATAGATCCTGATAATCCATTTAAAGTGGGAGAAAAAAGAGGCAATGCGCAAAACAATGATTTCTATTATTCATTTAATTTGAAGCTATCTATTCGATTAAATAAAAAAGCGAAGGCGCCAGTATTTAAAAAAACATACAAATTTGATGATACTGAAATTTGCGATTAAATTTTAAGCACAAGTTCATCTAAAAGATTATCAAGTTCTTTTCTTGAAGCTGAAGTTAGATTCACCAAATAAAAATTACCAGCTCTTTGAAGTGATTTAATTCTCCATAACCAAGGCGAATTGGTTCTATCATGACCGTTGCTGTAATACCATGCTGTATATAACTTTTGATCGCCTTTTTCTAAAATCCCGGTATACAACTTAACTCCCTTTTTTTCGACCTCGACAAATTTCTTTGCTTCATAGCCACTACCAACCCAACAAATCAATGGCGAGTGTTCACCAGAGAGAAATGAACTCATTGTCTTGATATAAATTAAAGAATGCGAATCAGCATATTTAGTAACCTCTGCATTCACTGCTTCTTTCACATAGGTTGAAGGCATGTTTAATGAAGGCGCAACTTGTTTTGGTTGTGTTTGTATGAATTGATAAGATAATAGAACAATTCCGACGCAAGCAAACCCTATGAGAAAATTCGATGATTTTTTTTCATTGATTTTTATGGGTATTTTTTCATGCTGGCTTTTTCCAATATACAACAACCAAATTTTTGATAAAAAATATATAGGTATCAAACTATACAAGACAAAAGCAGTAAGTCCTAAAATTTGATGCATGCTGCTTTCAGGGTAAATTTTAAATAATATCAACAAGGTTATTCTGCTTACATTCCCAATGAGATTTAATATAAGAACAACCACATAAAATGAGACTTGTGCAATGAAGGACAAATTTTTATTCACTTTAATAGAATGAAATTCCAAGGAAATAAAACCCCAAATCATACTAGCAAATAACATATTCAAGCCGGCACAAGCTTCATCGACAATAAAATCGGCTCCATTGATTACGATAGAATTACCGGCTAATGAAATAGATTTATGACTATATGATAATAATTGTGCAGCCAATTTTGTGAGTTGAATTCTTAAAGGGAATCCCAAAAGTTTACCGAGAAAACTAAATAAAGGCGAACAAAAAAAGTATAAGAAAAATACCTGATACTGAATTCTTCCTTTGTAATGCGCATGAAGTTCTAGAATGAAAAAAAGCAATGAAAAAAATAAAAAAGATTTAGAATGAAAGTGCACAAAAAGGCATAATAAGATCAGGCTAATGAGGAGATTGAAATAATTTATTTGTTTACTTTCTGATTCAACTTTAGCCATAAAAAAATAAAATACAATGAAGCTCAAAGGCATGAGAGAAAAGGCCAAATATTGCCGAATCAACCACAAAGACAATATCAAAAAGAGGCTACCTGAGAAAATAACCCACCAAGAAATCTTATTTGAAATTAGTTTAGGCAAGCTTGAATGATTTATGCTTCTTCCATAAAATAAGTAAAGCGATGGCGACCATTAACATCAGCGCCCATTCTTCAGGTTCAGGCACGGCACCGGCGTTATGCATGGATGCATTTCCGAGTCCTTCTTTATTTTTCTCGATATTAAATCGCTTATAATCTTCCTCGGTTTCAAGTACAATCAGACTTGATAAGGGTGTAACAATATTAGCATTAGTGGCTAAGTCAATCAAATTTTTATCAATTGAATCCTTCATCCATGCATGAAAATTCATGGTTTGAAGAATTTTGTTGTAGGCAAATAATCTGTATACATGATCTGGGGCTTTTGACAAGGAAGAATCGGCTACATTATTTTCTGATGATGAAATTTGTATGCCTGCTGAAGGAATCACCAAATTACTTTCGGATTCTTCATTCTTAGGGAATGTATGAGATTGAATTAAACTTTCCACTGTTGCTAAAGAGCCGCATTCGATTTGCAAAGCTCTAAATTCCTTTAGACTTCTCAGGTAAGGAGAAAGAACATTTCCGATATGCAGCACTTTTATACCTTTATTGTTTATACAGAAATCATTGAGGTTATGTTGAAAATCTGAACCTTTCAATTCTGTTAAATTTGGAGAGATTGTTGTTGATTTAGAAATCACTAAACTATGTTGAGGGTCTTTTAGTAGAAAAAATGGGAACATACTAAAATTATACTCCTTCAATTGACTAAACAGCGATGCTTGATTTTGCGGATTTACTTCAACTAATTTATTCAGATACACATATATTGGCTTTCCCTTGATAGCACTTAAAATTGAATTCCATTCTTCTTGGCTCCATGATTTATTTACATCTATATAAACCGAAGAAGGCGCAAAAGCTTCATTGGTTTTATTGATTGGACTGATGACATACTTCTGATGATCGAATTGAAATGAAGACGTTTTAAATGGACTTGCATCAAATGTTACTGACCAGTCTGCTGCATAGTTCCCCTCTGCTTGATAGATATTTTGTTGAAGTTTAAATGAATTTGGCACTTGAATATGTTGAACTTCATCTACCAATTGCAATTGAATGATTTCTTTGCAACCTTGAACTGATGGCCCTTTGAATGGCACATTAGAATAGATCAACTTATTTTCATCAAGTGTTAAGGGCGATGAAATGCCAATTTTAAATTGTCGGGCTTCATCTACATTGCAGGGAAAAACTCTCACACTCACTCTATTACCCTCTTGCCAATGCACCACTGAAGGATCTCTGTTTTCTACGCCCACGATAGTGTTATAGGCAGAATCTGCTTTCTTTTTTGATGTCAGCACTGCTTGTTCTTCTTTTCCATTAATCCAAAGAGATAAGGAACTAATCACCGATCCTTCAGGTAGATAAAAAGAATAAATGGCTTCTTGTGTACTAAAATTATTACGATCGGTATTTTGAATGGTCAAGGTTTTTTCTGTATAAGCCATACGTTGGGCAGGATAGATACGAACATTTGTGACGATGCTTGATGTATGCAAATCCTTGCCAGTCCATAGTCTATTCTCACTTAAATCTCTTTGGTCATAAGAACTTTCGAGTATTTTAATTTTTTCTTCATCTGAATAATTGAGTGGGTCTGCGTAACAAGATGCATACATAATTAAAGGATCATGAAATTTTTCTGCATTTAAATTTTGATTTGGCAAGCTAAAAAAATCACCTCTAAAAAAATCGCTCGGACTAATATATAGCAAGTTTGCTAAAACGATTTGTTTATTTAGGTAATTTGTTTTCATATGCTGTGCAACATTGACCCATTCTGGCACCAGGCTAGGTGCCTGTAAAACTTGCCTCATTTTTTGATCGTTTAATTCATTCACTTGTTTACTCCAAATAACCGCATAAGCAGATGAGAGAATTAAGACTAAAATAGAAGTGGTTATACTTAATTGTACCATTCTTTTATGTTGATCGTAATGTTTGCTCAAGAAAAAGACATGTTTCAAAAAAATGATCAAAGGAATAAAGGCATGAATTCCGATACCTAGAGCAATGATACCCACTGCACCAATCACATAATAAGGAATCATCATGCAAGAAAAATAAAGAAAGAGAATACTTGAAATACCTGAAATTATATAGGAGAGGAATTGCAATACCTTAGGCAAATAATTCAAGAAAGGCAAGGCCATTAAATTGATGCAACTTGCGACCAATACTATAGAAAGCCAAGAGCATGACTCATAGAAGATAGGTAATTGTTGGTTTAACGCAAAACAACTAATGAGCGCAGACACCAAGATGGGTCCTGCAAATGAGTATCTTGATTTGACTTTATTTTGTAAGACCCAAACTTTGATACCTTTTACTGCCGAGGCATACACAACTAAACCAATTAAGATTAAATAATTGACAAAGAACAAATCTCCCGAGCTGGAGGCATTAACCCAAGTATGATCGTATTGGTAAAATAAAAATGAACAGAAGGTGATTGCAATGGCGATTAAATAATTGTATTTGTCTTTAATTAAAGGTTCTTGTTGAACTTCTAAGGCGGTTTCTATATTCATAAAAGTACTTTGAAATACAAAGTTATTTATAAATTTTACATTGACAAATAAAAATTGTTAAGATCATGAGTTTAGATACCCGTTTGCTTTTCTGGTTTTGTATTGGAACAAAAATTTAGAAAAAAATTATCTTTCAATAAATATCATCTTACATTACTGAGCAATCGAAGTTTCTATACATGATCATGACTCAAGAAATATTTATTGCCGCATGAGGCGTTTGAGACTCTTCCTATCGTCAGAGAATAT
>CAZSUF010000033.1:19582-19829 GCA_964609875.1 uncultured Bifidobacterium sp. | reverse complement strand
ATACAAATCCTTCTAAAGGGCGGTATTCAACACGGTTATACATACCTGGCCCAGAAATAGGTTGTTGTTTATAGATATCATTTAAAAAATGCACATTAAATCTTAGGAAATCTATTAATTCGCAAGTGCTATCAATTTCTGCTTGAAAAGCGTTTTTGCTTTGTCCTAACATAGTAGCCGCTAACATATCGAAACGATATTTGGTGGCTAACAAATCAGCCGCCTTTAAAAAAATAGAAGCACGTTG
>CAZSUF010000033.1:9697-19406 GCA_964609875.1 uncultured Bifidobacterium sp. | reverse complement strand
AGGCTAAAGCTTTTTTAAGGTTTAATTTTTCAGCAGATTTTGGCGCAAACTGAAGTACTGCCTCGTTGATTGGTTGAGGAAAATTGAAATGTCCGTTGCTCATGAGTGTCTTATTTTTTAGGGTGCAAATATAAGCTAGTTTTAGGATTCGATTCGGTGAATTCTTAATAGTTATTCTATGAAAATACTTTTAATTCTCCTGAAAAATAAATTATATTGTGACGTGCAAACTGAAACTAATTTGAACACCTATACTGAAGAGGATTCTGTATTGACTGATCAGGATTTGCCCCCGGTAAAATTGCCATTATATATTCTTTGTATTGGGGTGATTCGTATGTTGTTGGCATTAGGATATACCTTGGCTACATTGAGTTCAATACTAACTCAACTAACTATGTTCACATTTACAATAGATGGGTTTTCATTAGGATTAGGAAGTTTGATAGGATTTACAATGATTGGGTTGATTTTTTTGTATTTATATCCACAGTCGATTTATGAAATCAATCGTTCTTATAAAGTGTGGAGTAAGCGCAAGTTTCGGGTATATACCATGATCGTGATGAGTTTGATGATCTTGGCAACTTGTTTTGCTGTGGTAAATGATTTCTATAATGATGGCGATTATATGAGAGTCATTATTTTTATCATTTTCATTTTGGTTAATGCAGGGCTAGTTGTTTTTGATGGAACTATTTTGAGTAGGTTAAAAAAAAATAAATTGCAGACTTCGTAGTCTGTTAAGAGGTTTAATTGGGCGAGTATTCTGTAAATTGGTTTTAGGCATGTTCATTTGCAATATGAGAAAGAAAGTTTGGGACGTAAACTTGTTATGATTCTTAAACATTAGGCCAGTATTTAATTTTGAAGGCATAAAATGAATATACAAATATGGTATTTGCGTTAGGGGCTGTCGCGGATAGCCCGCACCACGGGCTTTGGCGTGGGAGGACTAGGAGCAAAGACCCGACCCTTTTGCAAATACAACATTTTATTTCGTGACAACAAGTACATTTTGCAAAATGGGAACGCCCAAAAAGAAAGCTTTGTTGTGACCGGGATTTCAATTTGTGTGAGATTCAAAATTTGCCAATTCGGAAAATAATTCTATCTTACCCCTTAATTTTTTATACAAATGAAATCAGAACAAACGTTAGAAGAAATTCAAAATTTTAAAGGGCCTTATCCAAAGCAACTTCTTTTGTTGTGTTTGACAGAAATGTGGGAGCGATTTTGCTTTTATGGGATGCGAGGTATTTTGACCATTTTCATGGTAGAGAAATTGATGATCGGAGAGAAGACAGCCAATTTGCAATACGGCGCTATTCAAGCTTTTATATATGCTTTTGCATTTATAGGCGGACTGTTTGCGGATAAAATTTTAGGTTTTAGAAAGTCGTTATTTTTTGGAGGAATTTTGATGATACTAGGAAATTTCATCATTGCTTTTTCGCCTGATACTTTATTTTATATTGGTATTTGTTTTACGATAGTGGGGACTGGATTTTTCAAGCCGAATATTTCTTCAATGGTAGGCACTTTGTATAAGGAAGGCGATGTAAGACAGGATGCTGGTTTTGGATTGTTTTATACGGCTATTAATGTAGGTGCTTTTTTAGGAGGTATTATCATGGTATATTTAGCGCATAATGTATCTTGGGCTTCGGCATTTTTTGCAGCAGGTGTGGTGATGATTATTGGGCTCATTACATTCATTTTTACACAACGCACGATGGGAGATATTGGTACGTCGCCGCAACATGCAAGTGTGCCACAACAACGCAGAACAATGTATGAAGTGGCTGTGTATATTGGATCTTTATTGGCTATTCCATTAATTTTATTATTGGTGAGTAATACGCAATACACAGATTATTTTATGTATATCATTGGGCCTGTAACCTTGATTTACTTTTTTTACGAATGGGCTAAGTATCCTTGGGCGGAGAAAAAGAAATTATTAGCGGCCTTAATTTTTATTTTGTTTTCGATCGTTTTTTGGGCATTCTTCGAGCAGAGTGGGGGCTCTTTAAGCATCTTTGCTTTACATAATTTGCATGATAATTTACTTGGATTTAAAATAGATCCTAATATGGTGAACAATTCTTCGAACACTATTTTTGTCATTATATTTAGTTTTTTAGTGGGGCTAGCTTGGGTTTGGATGGCGAAACGAAAATTAGAGCCTAATACCATTATTAAATTTGGCTTAGGCTTTTTGTTTTTAGCAGCGGCATTTTATGTATTGTTTTTTACAAGAACTTTTGCGGATGCAGAAGGATTAACCTCTTTGAACGTATTTACTTTTGCTTATTTAGTGATGACCTTTGGTGAATTATGTTTATCGCCCATTGGTTTATCAGCCATGACTAAATTATCTCCAAAACCTTTATGGGGCGTAATGATGGGGATGTGGTTTTTAGCAAGTGCTTATGGTCAGTATGTTGCAGGCTTATTAGGGGCTGGCATGGTAAGTCCAAATGAAAATGCAAGCTTAACTGAGAAGTTAATGTCTTATACAGAAGGTTACAAGCAATTAGGAATTTATGCTTTAGTTTGTGGTGTGATTTTGATTGCTATTTCGCCCTTGATTAAGAAATTAATGGGAGATGTAAAGTAGTAAATTAATTATTGTTGGATGATACTAGTCAATTAAAATAAGTTTGGTTTGAAGATCTATTTTATAAGTTATTCTATCTTGAATTATGCGTACATTAAGAAGTAAATATTTAAGTGATATTGCTATTGAAGAGGATCATTACAAAGTTGATTTTAATATATTAGATAAGTATCAGTCTTTTTCATCTGAAATATTGCGTCTTTCATTAATGGGTTTGGCTGTGTATGGATTTTTAATTACAGATGTCATTTTCAAAATAAGTAAAAATGATAAATTTTTGTTTTTGAAGCCATTTATTCAGCATAAAAATTTACTTTTTTCAGGGGCTTTGATTTTGTTGATGGCTGCTTTAGCTGCTTTATCGCATAGGTATTATTCAACAGATTGTATGACTCATTTTGTGAGGCGATTTAGGCTGAGAAAGAAATTGGCTGAACTTAAACTTAAGTATCCAAATACTAAAAAGGAGGAAATAGAGATAGTAAGCTTAGAAAAAAATATAGTCTCCGAAGATGAAAGTTTTGAAAGTGATATGAAATTGTGCAAGTGGTTATTGATCTTTGCTAGCCTGTTTTTGATACTTGGTATTGGCTGTGTAATTGCAGGTATAGGAAAGACCTTGCTTGGAGCTAGTACGTAAGCGCAAGTATTGTAAGCTCGATTCACGGGGATTGTTTGACCTTGTTGTTTGATTGTTTTGTTTGAGAGCTACTGTGAATTAGTTGCGAGGGTTATAAGTTTAAACAAGCAACATGATGAACGAATCAACTTGATTTTGAATATAAAAATTGAGAAAGTAAGTTAATTAGCGATTACCTTTGTGGTGGTGAAAAAAATCTTATCCATATTAATTTTAGGCTTTTATGTTTTAAGTGGAACAGAATGTTATCAGTTTTTGAAAATTGGATTTCTAGTACAGCATTACCAAGCACAGAAACAGTATTCGCCACAAGATAGTTTTGTTGAGTTTTTGATGCAGCACTATTCTGCAAAGCATGATGATGATGGGGATAGTCAAGAAGATATGAAATTACCCTTTAAGTCATGTATACATGATTTTTCTTCTAATCAAATGATTGTGCAAAATACGATTCATTTTAGGCTTCATCCGCAAGTTGTGTTTTATGTACCTACAAAATATATGAATGCTAACACTTTTTTAAAGTCTTCATATTTAGCCATGATTTGGCAACCACCCAGAATAGTTTAATCTCCATATGATTTGGTAAATAAGCCAAATTGTATTCCCAAACTGTTTGGGCGCATATACCGATTGGATAGCTATGTAGAACAAACTACTTGGTCTATTCCTGATTTTACAGCGGTATAAGATATTTAGATGTATGCCAGATATTAAATAATCTGGATACCTAGAAAATTATTTTAACTTTTAAATTTACAAATCATGAACTTAACACATCTTCATTTACTTTTAAACCATTTTCCAATTGTAGGTACCTTGATTGGAGGTTTAATATTACTCTACGGAGTTTTAAAAAATCAATCACAAGCCAAATCAATTGGTTCTATGATAATATTCATCATGGCCATCTTAGCCATACCAGTATTCTTTACGGGTGAGCCTGCTGAGGAATCAGTAGAACATCTGCAAGGAATTTCTAAATCCTTAATTCACGAACACGAAGAAGCTGCCGAGCTAGCTATTTGGGTGATGGGATTAGCGGGACTTTTATCGATCAGCAGTTTGTTTATGCAATGGAAACAATCGCTGTGGGCTAGTAAATTATTTATGCTGACTTGTTTGATTACCCTCATATCATTTGGCTTAATGGCAAGGGTAGGCAATTTAGGTGGTAAAATTAGGCATACAGAATTAGACAATGCAGCAGCAGTTTCGGCTATTGATAAAGGCAACGAAAAAGATGACGACTAAATTTGTTGATACTGATTGTAATTAAATAAAAATGAATAGTTTGCATTCAATTGAAAGCATGAATCAATCGAGAACAAATCCAATACAAATGCAACAGATACTGGTAACGGTATCTGTTGTATTATTTGTGATAAAAATACTCGCATGGGTCATGACAGGTTCTGTATCCATTTTGACGGATGCTTTGGAAAGTACTGTCAATGTTGTTGCAGGTTTTATTGGTTTGTATAGTATTATTCTTTCTTCTAAACCGAAAGACAAGGAGCATCCATATGGACATGGCAAGGTAGAATTCTTGTCTTCTGCCATAGAAGGTATTCTGATTTCCATTGCGGGTATCATTATCATGTATGAGGCTATCAATAATTTATGGCATCCACATGAGTTGAAAAAGTTAGATTACGGCTTAATTTTAATAGCGATTACAGCTGCAGTGAATTATTTAGTAGGTCATATCTGTGTAAAAAAAGGACTGAAGGAAAATTCGCCCATATTGGTGGCTAGTGGTTCTCATTTAAAGTCTGACACTTATTCTACTCTGGGGCTTTTAGTAGGCATAGGTTTAATGATTATTACAAAGTATGCTTGGATTGATAGTGTGGCAGCTATGGTGTTTTCTTTGATTATTATTTTTACGGGGTATAAAATTATTCGGAAGGCCATTTCGGGCATCATGGATGAGTCTGATGCCGAATTGATTGATGAAATTGTAGCTTTGTTGAATCGTGATAGACATGAAGAATGGATTGATGTACATAATATGCGGGTAATCAATTATGCTGGATTTTATCATATTGATTGTCATTTGACAGTGCCTTACTATATCAATGTAAATGAAGCCCATGAAATTTTAGATTCATTAACGGCCATGTTCAAAGTACATTATCAAGATAAGGTTGAATTTTTTATTCATATTGATGGCTGTATTCCTGAAATGCAATGTAGTATTTGCAATCGGCTGAATTGCGAGGTGAGACAAACACCTTTTAAGCAATATGTTCAGTGGACACATGATAATATCTTGTCGAATCAAAAACATACGAATGAGTAAGCAAATAAATGTGGCTTGCGATTTTAATGTGCTTGGTTAGAAGGAAGTCAAAAACTATATTTGCCTTCCCATGGTATTTAGTTCGCCAATTTTTCTTTTTTATTTTTTACCAATAGTACTCATTCTGTATATGTTGGCAAAGCGGAGTATTTATATCCAAAACATGGTATTGTTCTTTGCTAGTTTGGTATTTTATTTCTGGGGTGAAAAAGAATACAGCATATTAGTGATGTTTTCCATTTTGGTCAATTATTTTATAGGTATCTGGATTCATGATTCAAAATCGGATGCCATCAAGAAGCTAGTGCTTGGTGTTGGCGTCGTGGTAAATATTTCTTTTTTAATCTATTTTAAGTACTATAATTTTATTATAAATGACATATTAAGTTTATTGATCAATGTCCCAAAGTTAAGCTCCTCTCAAATGGTACATTTACCTTTAGGAATTTCGTTTTTTACATTTCATGGCCTTACTTACATTACAGACATCTACAGAAAAGAGGCTGAGGTATCTCGCAATCCACTTAATGTTGGATTATACGTCTTGTTTTTTCCTCAGTTGATTGCAGGTCCTATTGTAAGATACAAGGACATCGATACTCAATTACGTGGTAGAAGTATTAACAGTGAAAAATTGTATTCTGGTACCATTCGATTTATTACGGGTCTTGCAAAAAAGGTCCTTATTGCGAATACTTTAGGCAATATTGCAGATCAGATATTTGCATTAGAACATAAACATGTTTCTGGTTCACTCACTTGGTTAGCCTTACTATGCTATACTTTACAAATCTATTATGATTTCTCAGGTTATTCTGATATGGCAATTGGTTTGGCTCGAGTGATGGGATTTGAATTTTTAGAGAATTTTAATTTTCCTTATTCTGCTACTTCTATCAAAGACTTTTGGCGACGCTGGCATATAAGTTTAAGTACTTTTTTTAGAGATTATGTGTATATTCCTTTAGGGGGCAATAAAAAAGGTATAGGGAGAACTTATTTACATTTATTGATTATTTTTTTTCTAACTGGGCTGTGGCATGGCGCAAGTGGGAATTATTTAATCTGGGGGCTTTTTCATGGATTTTTTCTCGTTATTGAAAGAGCAGGCTTGGGTAGATTCTTAGAGAAAGCGCCACGCCTTATATCAAATTTGTACACCATGTTCATTGTGGTGATAGCATGGCTTTTCTTTCGGATAGAACACTTAGCTGATATAGAATTCTATTTGAAGAAGTTATTTTTTATAGACACATACTCATCGTTAGCTTATTATCCGTTATTTTATTTACGTTCAAATGTGCTTTTCACCTTTGTGGTGGCTTGGATTTTCGTATTTCCCGTAAAGCATTTTTTTGCATTTAATATTTTTAATCAAAGGAAGTGGTTTAGAGATATTGTCTACTTATTACTTTTTATTTTGAGTTTGGCCATGCTTTCTTCAAGTACTTATAATCCATTTATATATTTCAGATTTTAGTATGAGAAATTATCTTTCCATTATATTGAGATTATTGTTCCTAGGTGCTTCTTCATGGGGCATATACCTAGGGTTACAAAAGTTGCAGCCTAATTCGTTTGAGTTTGTATTTTCTCTAAAAGCAATTGAAAATACTAATGTTGGGCTTGAGTTTAAAAGAGAGGGTAAGTCTTTAACACAATGTGATACAGCTTCTAAATTGCTGCCAGCAAATCAATTTTTCATGCCTTTAAAGTTTAAGCATTTCGAAAACGCTCCATTTAGTGAAGTGAAGATGTACTTTGGGCAACAAAATAATACCATATATTTTGATCAACTTACCGTATTTCATCATCATTATTCAAAATCCGATACATTTTTTTCATGGAATTGCAGCCAAGACTTAAGTAAATTAATAAAATCGGCTTCTGGCTGCAAGGTGGCAGATAAAAATGGAAGTTATTTAGAGCTACAAACAGAAAAAGGGAATTCATTTCTTCGCTTGAATATAGCACAAGCATTGAACCAACAAACCCAAAAGTATAGTGAAACAGAAAACGGTTACCTGATTCTTGTTTCTATTCTCTTATCTTGTTTTATACTCTTTATTTTATCGAAGGCAGAGCATGCAAAAGAGAAATGCCATATTTACCTAAGTTGGAGGCCAAGCTCCATACTGATTCCATCTGTAGCAACTATACTTGGATTGATCGGTCTTAACTCAATATTTCATGTTATACCAGATCTTAGTATCAAAGAAAATAGAACCATGTCTGAGTTACCCAAATTAAATCGAAGTAATTTATTCACCTATACTGATGAACTTAGCACACATGTTTCTGAGCACTTCGCCTTTCGAAATTTCTTTTTCTTCATCAATTCCTATTTTCTAAGCAGAGTCTTTAATGAGTCAGCTCTTCTCGATAAAGTAATTATGGGAAATAAGGGTTGGTTTTTTTATAATGATATTGGTTCTATCAATGATTATCGTCGCATGTCTGAAGTGGATTCAAATTTAGCACGGTATATTGTGACAAATTTTTTAATTCGGCAACAATGGCTGCAAGCAAAGGGGATCAAGTTCTATATCCTTGTTCCTCCAAATAAAGAAAGAATCTATCCAGATTATATGCCTAAACGCATAAAAATTATTGAAGGAATTGGGCACAACACTTTAGACTATTTTGCTAAATACCTAATGGAATTTGGTGGTATTAAGTTTATTGACCCTTCAGACTCTTTGCTGGCAGCAAGAAGAAGAAAAGATGTCTACTACAAAACTGATACACATTGGAATACATTTGGTGGCTTTAAGGGGTACCAAAAATTGATGTATGAAGTTGTAAAAGACTTTAGTGATTTACGCGTGTTTAAAGAGAATGAATTTACCTACGCTGAAGTGTTCAATGAAGAAGGCGATCTGTCGTCTATGATTGGACTGAATGCTACCAATAAAAGGAAGGAAATTATGATGAAGCATATTGATTCATCTATTGCACTCGATTATAATATTCCAACAAAAATGTTATTAAAATATTCAAATGTGATTTCAGGCCCACATAAAAAGCGGAAATTGTTGATGTTTAGGGATTCTTTTGGAAGCTATATGATTCCATTTCTAAATCTTCAATTTGATGAAACTGTTTATGTTTGGAATTATATTTTCATGCATCAATTAATTGAAGAAGAAAAACCTGATATAGTGGTCTTTGAATCGTTGCAACGTTTCTTGTTATTTTCGTTGCTTGTTCAAAACCCTACTGAATTAAATAATCTTCCTATGCATTCAAATCCATAGTAAAATCATGCACCCCTAAATGCAAATTAGGGTTGTAGTAAGGATCCCTGTCAATTATATGTTGCCACTTTTGTTTAATAAAGCCATTTCTTTAAGATGTCTTTCATATGAGGGTTTGCTTTGATGTGGATGGCCACGAGTAGCCGATTCATAGTGATAGAGTTCCACTTGAGGTACATATACATTGTAATAACCTGCTTCCATAATTTTCAAGCAAAAATCAACATCATTGTATTCGACTTCAAATTTTTCATCCATGCCATTCACTTCTTCAAAGATTTCTCTTCGGCACATTAAACAAGCGGCTGTAACAGCAGAAAAATTATTTACTGTTTGTATTAGATTAAAATAGCCCGGATCGTCTTTATAAAGTCCTGTAAATGCATGTCCAGCCACTCCTCCTAAACCAACAATCACCCCTGCATGTTGTATCGTGTCATCAGGGTAAAGCAATCTAGCGCCTACAGCCCCTATATGCTTTTGTTGCGAATAGGCAACCATCTGAGTGAGCCAGTCGGGTTCTATTACTTCTATATCATTATTCAATAATAAAATAAATTCGCCTTGGGATTCTTTCACTCCAATATTCATAAGTTTAGAAAAGTTGAAACTGAAATGAGCGTTGAGGCTTCTTACTTTGTTGGGATACTTGGTTGTATATTCATTTAAGAAGTCTTCCAACTCTTGTGTGGTACTGTTGTTATTTAGTATTAAGATTTCATAGTTTGAATAGTTCGTTTTAGAAAGAATCGAATCTACAGCATTTTTTAAAAGTTCAGTTTGGTCTTTAGTTGGAATAATGATACTGACCTTATCCATTTTTTGGACTTCAAAATCAATACGATATCCTCTCAAGCCCGACAAGTAACGCACCTTGCCTTTAA
>CAZSUF010000033.1:3122-9622 GCA_964609875.1 uncultured Bifidobacterium sp. | reverse complement strand
GATGTATTCTCCAATGGTATAATACTTTAGGGATATGCACAATATTTTTTGTATGCTCTGTAGCACGAAGAAGCAAATCATAATCTTGACTGCCTTCATAACCCAAACGAAATCCTCCAATTTTATCAATAAGCGATTTCTTCATTACACACACATGGCCAATATAATTGCTTGCCAAAAGATGATCAGGTGACCAGTCAGGTTTGAAGTAGGCGCTCTGATGAAAAAGATTCTCATCAACTTTGTCTTCGTCGGAATAAATAATATCCGGTGATTTATTTAATTGAATTGCTTTCACAACCTCCCATAAACAATTTTGAGTAATTAAATCATCATGATCAATAAATAGCACATATTCTCCTTTTGCCAATTCAAGTGCGGAATTTGAAGTCGCAGATATATGACCATTTTCTTTTCTAAACACAATTTGAATACGCTTGTCTTTAACAGCATAGGCACGAAGCAATTTTCTTACCTTTTCATTGGGTGAATTATCGTCAGCTATACATAATTGCCAATTAGGATAATTTTGCTTTATTATAGATTCAAGCGCTTCTTTAAGATATCGTAACGGAGGATTATAAACTGGCATAACGATACTTATTAATGGATGTTTGTCGGTAATATTTGCTTCCTCATCATACGCTTCATCCAGTTCCTCTTTATTAAGTTTATTGAGTATCCAGTTATGATAATTATGTATTCCTTCCGATTTTTTTTGATCGAGATAGACGATCTCTATAGGTCGATTCTCAATGAGAAGAAATAAATGCTTCAAAAAGTTTGCTAAAAGTTTGCGTAGGATACCAATACCTGATTTACTCAACAAAAATCGACATGCAAGCAAGATTCGTTTTAAAGTTCCCGTGCCAGGTGATTTCTTTTTAAAAAATATTTTTTTTATACGACGTACCTTCTGGATTATCTTCTGATACCAATTATTCTCAAGATATTGAATACGATGATGCAATTCAAGATTTAAGGAATGCAACGATTTAAGTTCATCTTTAGAATGCAAAAGCAACAGATTGAGAGAACTTACTTTGTGATGCAATTGCTTCAATTCGCTTTGTGTAAGTCCTTTATCTTTACTAATATTGAGCAATACATCATTAAGGCAATATTGAAGCAATGCTTCATTCTTTTGAATGATGTAATGATTGGAATAGGTTTCTTCGGAAACGGGTTCCTGTTTTTTTGAAATTGCCAATTCCGTGGAGTAAATCCAAGCCGTCTGTTCCTTGGAGTGGATGATCCGCAAGGCGAAATCCCAATATGTTTTTTTATCTGAAATTTGCTCGTCAAAGCCTCCCAGTATATCAAAATAAGATCTCTTAAAGCAAATATTAAATTCAGGAGTTTCTTTCGTAATCAAATCACTAAGATGAATTTCTTCTATTTCCTTTTGGAATCCCACTTTCCCAAAGAAAATTGTATTAGATACTTTTGTTAATGCATTCCATTGTGTAGCTTCAGGATGAAGGTAAAGGTGATCAATCATAATCCACTCCGATTGTAATTCTTTTATCAAGAAATTAAGTTGTGTGGAGAGGTTTGGGCCTGCAGAAATAATTCGTAAAGAACATGTTGTAGAGAAAATCTCAGGAAGTTCTTTTCTTAGAATTTCCTCATTTTCACAAATAATAATAATACTTGCTTTCTCATTTCTTGATAAAATAACTGAAGTTAAATACTTTGATATAGTAGATACTTTTACCTGTAAATCTAGGCAGAGAATGAAGCAAGTTGAATGGACATTGAGATATTTGGAACTGATTATATCCTTTTCCTTACAAACCTCATGATAGGAAGGATTGTAAAGAGTATAGTCGGAAGGATTGAAGTCTAAGGAATTAATTTTTTCGGGCTTGAGTACTTGAGCATTCAATACAAGACTGAGTTCCTGAATAATTTCTTTGGGGTTAGAATGGGCAAGTTTGTTATTGAGAAATAGAATTGATGGCTGTTTTTGCAACTGTAGAATTAAGTCCTTTGAATCAAGCTGCCTTTCTTTTTCCACCAAACTCTTAAATTCTGAGTAAATAAAAATTACAATGCCTCTTGAAAGTAATTCTGTATTTTTTAGCTTTTGATATGATTCGATACTTAATGCAATACCATATAAACGTTTGGTGTCAAATCCTTCTTCTAGATGTAAACTGAGTATGCTTTGTAATTCTGTAGTTGAATACTTATGCCAATCGTGTCGAATTAAATGATTTAAAAAGGGGGTATTAAAAAAATTATCATGCGGCAACAAAGCTCTTTCGTAATATACTTCATCTTGAGGCAACAAGTGATTGGAAAGTAGTAGAGAAAAATAGGAAAGGCTTGTATCATGTTCTGATACAATAAATATAGGGTTTTTTCCCAATGCTAACGTGTTGCTTAAAATAATTTCTTGTACTCCTGGCATACTTCCTCAGATGTTCCTTTATGAATTAATTCTCCTTTTTCTAATAATATAGCTTGATCACAAATTTTCTCTACTTCATCAGGAAAATGTGAAACAAAAATAATTGATTTTTTTTGCTTTTTCAATTCATTGATTTTGTCAATGCATTTGGCTTGAAACCCCATGTCACCTACAGCCAATACTTCGTCAATAATATAAATATCACAATTGTGTGAAAATGATATTGAAAATGTTAACCGAGCTAACATGCCGGATGAATAACACTTGGTAGCTTGATTGAGTGTGAATTCATCTAGTTCTGAGAAAACTGCGATTTCGTCGATTGCTTCTTTAGTCGCTTTTCGACCATAAAGCGAAAGCAGCAATTTAATATTTTCATATCCAGTTAATTCTAATTCAAGTCCAGCACCAAGAGCCAATATAGGTGCAATGGATCCATATGATTTTAGCGTGCCACTTGCTGGTTTAATTATGCCAGCTAGTGCTCTCAAAAGAGTACTCTTTCCACTGCCATTTCGACCAAGTATACCCATACTTTGTCCTTGTAGAAGTTGAAAACTAATATCCTTCAGAATAAGTGTTGTTTGAAAGGGATTTGCAAAAGAGGTCAACAAATCTTTCATGGAATGTATTCCAGCATGATTGGTTCTATATTTGACATTGACCTTATTTAAATCTAAAAGTAAACTCATATTGCAGTGATGAACTGATTTTTTAATCGATTAAAAATGAATATACTTATCGTCAAAGAAATTGCACTAATTAAAGTACAAATACCCAATATGTGAAAATCAGGTGACGAAGATTCATAGAGTGGGTATCTAAATAGTTTAATATAGTAATGTATAGGATTTAGCTTAATGACATATGAAAAACGAGGTGGGATTAATTCTTCAGTATAGGCAATGGGCGTTAAATAAAATATGGCAGGTTGAATTGTATTCCATAAAATACCTACATCTCTAAAATACACATTGAGTCCTGCTAGAATGAGAGCAAGACTAAAACTGAAAATCGAAAATATAAAAAGTATAGGCAAAATCCATAAAAGTTGCAACGTATAGTGAATCCCAAACCAATGCATGACAAAGAAATATACAATTAGGGCGAGTAATAAATTGAACAACTCAGTGAGTACTTCAGCCAAAGGAAACAAGATAGGGGATACATTCACTGATTTAATAATACCTGAGGATTGTATAATACTTTGCACTCCTTGACTTACAACATTAGAAAAGAAGAACCAAAATAGAATGCCAGAAGTAGCATACAACACATAATTATTTACGGATGAAAATTGAGAACTAAAAATGACAATAAATATGAGTAAATAAATCAAGGGTTTAATAAATCCCCAAAAAAAACCAACTACAGAATGCTTGTAACGAATAATGACATTTCGCTTTGTTAAGGCATAAAGTTGATTTAAGTGTTGCATATCTGTTCGAATATCCGTAAGTTGCTTTTTTATACCTAGAATTGAATTTCACAAAAAAGATATTTGTAAATGCAAGATTCCTGACGCAAGAACTTAGCGGGGTTCAAAGGTATGCATTTGAAATGTGTCTTCAAATGAAAAATATATTTCCTGAAATTATTTTTCTTTCCCCCCCTCATATTCTTCAAGAAGAAATGGCTGAACAATTACAAGTTCAATCAATTGGATTTAATTCGGGCCATTTTTGGGAACAAGTTGATTTGGTTATTTATTTAAGTCGTTTTAAAAATAAATTATTAATTAATTTAGCGAACACAGGCCCCATTTTTATTCGTTCGCAAGTCATTACCCTGCACGATGTAGCGGTTTGGGAAGCTAAAGAATATTATCATCCTTTGTTTTCTTTTTGGTATCGTTTGATGATTAGTCAATTAGTTAAAAAAGCTAAGCTAATATTTACTGTAAGTGAAACAGAAAAATTGAAGATCGTTCAGCGTTTTAAACTTTCTCAAGAACATGTTCAGGTTACTTATAATGGAATTGCCAATAACATGCTTGCCAGCCCCTTGCCAGACAATTTGATTAAAGAAGAAATTATTTTATACGTAGGGGCTATCACGGCCAAAAAAAATGTGCACATACTTGTAGAAGCCTTTTCATCATCTAATTTATTTAAACATTACAAACTCATTCTTGTTGGACGTGAAAGTTCAATCATGGGGCAAGCAAAATTTCAAGTCAATGATCAAATTATTTGGCATAAATCCCAGTCTATCGCGAACTATTTGAACAATATGTGTACTTTTGTAACCCACAAAACCTTGAAAAGGTTGTTGGAAGTTTGGAAACATTGCCTGCTTTTATTTTACCTTCAAGGACCCAAATTAAAACATTGGTAGATAAATATAATTATACTAACTCGGCCAATATTATGATGAACGCCATTCAGAAACTTTGTTCAAGATGAAAATAGCCCTTGTTCATGATTGGCTTGCAGTGAATGCAGGTTCAGAGAAAGTAGTCAAGCAATTATTGATTTTGTTGAAATCAAATGATGTTGAATTATACACTTTATTTAATGCCTTGTCGCCTATTGATGAAAAGGACATTCTTCAACAAGTTAAAGTGCACGTATCTTGGTTAAATTATTTTCCTTTTATTGATTCGTTGTATAAATACCTTTTGCCTGTATTGCCCTTTTTTATCAAACAATTACATCCCCAGCATTGTGATTTCTATCTTTCCTCATCACATGCTGTTGCCAAAGGTTTTAAAGCAGATCCTCAAGTCATGCATATTTGCTATTGCCATACACCCATGAGGTACGCATGGTATCAGCGTGATGATTACATTCAAGATGAAAATTGGGTAAAGAGAAATCTAATAAAATTTTTAATAAGTTTTATTCGTAAATGGGATTTGAAATCAGTTCAACAGGTGCATCATTTTATTGCCAATTCAAATCACATTCAGCAACAAATTAAAGAAATTTATGGACGAGATTCTGATGTAATTTATCCTCCTGTACAAGTAGAAAAATTTTCATTGAATGTAAATCCTCGAAAGGATTTTTATTTAGCGGTAGGACGATTTGTTTCGTATAAAAAAATAGATATTATTGTCAAGGCCTTTAAAAACATGAAGGATAAAAAATTAGTTTTGATTGGTGATGGTACGGATGCGAAAAAAATTCAAAAACTCATTTCAGGTTTCCCGAATATCGTTTGGCTTGGTTATCAACATGAAGATGAATTAATTTTATACATGCAAAATGCCAAGGCCTGCATTTTTGCGGCTAAAGAAGATTTTGGCATTACTTGTGTAGAAGCTCAAGCTACAGGAACTCCTATACTTGCCTTGAATTATGGAGGCTATAAAGAAACCGTGATAGATGGAGTTAGTGGTTATTTTTTTGAAGATCAATCCGAGAAGGCGATAGAAGATGCCGTATCGAGATTTGAAAAGCAGCCGCTCACAGATCATCAACTCATTAGTCAACATGCGTATAAATTTTCAGAAGAAACTTTTAATGAAGCTATGAAAAGCTATTTAACTTCAAAAACCAAGATGAAAATTTAACATGGCGGCCATGAAACTTGATCTTGATACTTGGATAGCCCGCTTAATTTGGTTAAGTTTTTTTTTACCTGCCCAAATTCAAACCATTATATTGATTGCTTGGAGTTTGTGGATGCTCATTCGGGGCATTCAAGAAAAAATGAAGTTCCCACGACGTATTTTAATGGCTTGCTTTTTTTTAGGATTGGGCTATTGGTTTTATTTAGTATGGCTACCTTTTACAGATCAAATGGATAGACATATTATATACTCTTTTCTCGAACGAAAGGTAAGTATGCTCTTTCTTCCCATAGTAGTTTATATCAGTTGTCAAACAAGCAAAGATTTGTTGTACAAAGAAATGAGTTGGTTTGTTTGGGGCGTGTTGCTCAAATTTGTTTGGACAAATATATTCATTCTGCAAGCAGGACTACTGCATCCAGACATATTCAAACAACATGTGTTATACAGAGATTCCTTTAATGAGTTAGCTCAAATTCATCCCACTTATTTCGGCATTTATCTGGTGTTTGCAATGGCTATACTCATTTGGAAAGGTAAAGAGATATGCGGGAAAATGTTTTGGTT
>CAZSUF010000033.1:0-3112 GCA_964609875.1 uncultured Bifidobacterium sp. | reverse complement strand
ACCTGTTTTACAAGGCTTGCTTGTCGTTTTTCTACTGATCTTATCACCTAAAACCCCTATGATAGCGGCTCTTGTGATTTACGGGCTAGCCTTTTTGACTATGAATTCAATCGCCATGAAACAAAAAATAATGTTGTTAGTAGGTTTTATTTTTCTATTTATTGTGTCTTGGTTTTCGATTCCTTTTTTCCAAGATCGCATGATAGAAGTCACAGAGTTTGTACATAAAAAACAAGAAGTTCGCATAGAAAGTTCTATGGAAGTAAGAAGCTTGATTTTTAAAACTGATATCGAATTGCTCAAAAATCATTGGCTTATTGGTCTCGGACCTGCTCAACTTGAAGCTAAACTCAATACTTGTTTTTTTATATATTCTATGTATTTAAAAAAATCTATAGGTAGTTATAACACCCATAATGAATGGCTTAATCAGTGGCTCTGCTTTGGTCTAGCAGGTATCATTTATTTTATTAGTGTATTTTATTTTCATGCGAAACGCGCCATACAGCAAGCTAATTTCTTGTATATGTCGTTTCTGATCATTTTTATCATGTCATGCTTCACCGAAAATGTACTTTCTCGTCAGCACGGAATTATTTTCTTTACCTTAGTAGGGGCTCTCTTTTTTTTGAAAGAAAACAAATCAAGCATTCAACGAGCGAATTAATTTTTTTTGGGTGGCAGACACGCTTTCCGTTCCAAGTCCTCTTCCGAATCGGCTATAATCTGTGAAGTATGGTTCAAGATTCGTAAAGCCTCTCGGAATGCGGGCTTTCCACTGCAATCGTTGCCACGGCTCTAAAACCATATTTAAACTCTTGATTTTATATCGGCTTTTTTCGATTATCTTGTTTCAAATGCCCCTTGCTTTTACGGATTATACTGGATTACTGCCAGCCAAGACCCTATTCACAAGGGAATTGCATTCTTTTTGAAGATAAATCGTGTAAAAACCAATATTTTTTTATCTTTGCGAGCATTTTGAAATTAATCTATTATAAAATTTTTAATATAAGTAATGGCTAAACAAGATTTATACACCTCACCTCGCACCGTGACTGCACAAGTTGAAGACAATGAACCTACTGCAGAACAGAAGCTAAAAGGCCTAGAAAATTGGTATCACAACAACCATAAAATGATCAATAATGTATTGATTGGAGTAGTGGCTGTGATAGCTGGAGTTTTTGCCTATACTCGATTTGTAAAGGCACCTAAAATGAAAAAGTCTAATGATGCTATCTTCAGAGCACAGACTTATTTCAGCATGGACTCCATCAATTGGGCTTTGAATGGCGAAGGAAACAATCTTGGCTTTCTAAAAATAATTGATAAATTCAGTGGTACACCAGCTGCGAATCTTTCACATTATTATGCAGGTGTTTGCTTTTTAAAGAAAGGTGATTTTAAAAATGCAGAAAAGCATTTAAAAGAATTTGATGGTAAAGGTACTTTAGTAGCCAATGTAGCTAAAGGCGCTTTAGGAGATGCCTATATGGAACAAGGGAAGACGGATGATGCTATCAAAGCTTATTTAGAGGCTTCTTCAGATGACGACAACATGATGTTATCTCCCATTTATTTGCAACGCGCAGGCATGGCTTATGAAATGAAGAATAATAATGCTGAAGCCATAAAAACTTATCGCAAAATCAAGGATAAATTTCCTCAAAGTCAAATTGCCAATGAAATGAGCAAAACTTTAGCTCGACTTGGTGATGTTGAAAACTAGATCATGGCATCATCAAACGATAATTCAACTTTATTACAATACAACAACCTGCGCATTTCAAGTTCGCAGGTTGTTTTGATTTATACCGAATGGAATGAAGGAATTATTCTTGCATTGAGAGAAGGTGCCAAAAAAGTACTAGCCAATTTTCCTCAAATTCAAGTGCATGAAATTTGTGTGCCAGGGGCCATTGAAATTCCTTATGCCATTTCTCAATACCAGACCATCAAAGGAGCTGAAGCCTATATTGCTTTAGGTTGTGTAATTCGTGGCGAAACCCCTCATTTCGATTATGTATGTCAAGCTGTTACACAAGGTATTTCTCAATTAAACATTACCTTGCCTACGCCTGTTATATATGGCATACTTACTGTCAATAACGAAGAGCAAGCATGGGATAGGCTAGGGGGCAAGCATGGGCACAAAGGCGAAGAAGCAGCGATGGCAGCTTTAAAGATGATGTCGTTTAAAGAAAATCTTAATTCTAACTCATGAAAGTACAACTTTTTATTCCCTGCTTTGTAGATCAACTTTATCCGCAAGTAGCGATGAATACCGTCAAGATTTTAGAAAAGCTAGGTTGTGAAGTAGCTTATAATTCAAACCAAACTTGTTGTGGGCAGCCTGCCTACAATTCAGGTTTTATGAAAGAAGCCAAAACGGTGAGTGAAAAATTTATACAAGATTTTTCTGGCGAAGAATATATTGTAGCGCCTTCTGGTTCATGTATAGGTTATGTACGAGGAAGTTTCGAAGAAATATTTGATAACAGTGCTTGTCACAACGAAGCCAAAGCCATCACCAAACGATCTTTTGAATTGACAGAATTTTTAGTGAATGTATTGAAAGTAGAAAATTTAGGTGCGGAACTTCAGGGTGTTGCCACTTATCACGATGCTTGTGGTGCTTTGCGAGAGTGCGGCATAAAATCTACACCAAGAACATTGCTGGCCAATGTAAAGGGATTAGAATTAAGAGAAATGAAAGAATGCGAAACCTGTTGTGGTTTTGGGGGCACTTTTGCAGTGAAGTACGAACCGATCTCTATAGGCATGGCTCAAACTAAAGTGATGAGTGCAATCGAAACTGGTGCAGAGTATATTATTTCTAGCGATGTTTCGTGCTTAATGCATTTAGATGGATATATTCGTCATGAAAATTTAATGATACAAACAGCGCACATTGCTGATATTTTATGTAAAGGGTGGTAGGGCTTAAGTTGAAAGAATAATTTTTTTTGTTGCGGAATTGTGTAGGCATAGAATGAAGGAACAGAAAACATCCTAAAAAGTATGTAGTATAATTATCCTTAAAGTCCGAGTTTGCTTTTCCACTTTTGCCCCCGATGCTGCGATCCTATCGTGTGGACACATTTCTATG
>CAZSUF010000032.1:15394-19966 GCA_964609875.1 uncultured Bifidobacterium sp. | reverse complement strand
TATTCAAACTATAATTAATAGAAAATGTATTCCAAGAGCCGGCATCAGGATATACTTTTGTTTGACTATAGACACTTGAAACGAACAATATACAAACAAGGCTTGTATAAAAACCTTTTATCATAATTAGTTCTTAAAGGTGTTTATATTTAATATGGGTACTTCAACAACTCCCTTTCTATTTGTAATATTGATTTCTTGACTTATCACTGAATCAAGTGTGTTATTTGTTAACCTTTTTGAATAAGCATAAACAGTATATTTCCCTTCTCTTAAATAAGGAAATACATACGTCCCAGTCATATCTGTATCTACATCGTCCCCCACTCCTGGCTCATCACCATACTTAATATACACCTTCTGCCCTCCAATTAAACCTGAATCAATTTTGAAATAATCCTTATTATAGTTCCTTGCATAAATCTTTCCTCTAATACTAGCTCTGCCACCTGGCCCCGGGCCTTTAGTACAAGAAAAAAGAATACCCACATTGAGTAAAACAAATACTAGCATGCCAAACTTCTTCATTGAATATTATTTAATGATTAATTTATTAAAAGTAAACTTTTATTTTAATCCGCAAAAAAAAAGCCATCCGAAGATGACCTTAAAAATTAAATTCTTTTACTGAGAATTCCTTTCAATAATTAATTGCTTATCTAAATGCTCACTACTTATTTGAATTATATAAACTCCCACAGGTATCCTAGAAATATTCAATGGACATACATTTATTCCAGCTACCAAATCAAAAGATGTTGAATACATGATTTGTCCAAACATGTTTATCATTTTTATGTGGCAAGATTCATTATTCAAACTATTCAATTCAACATAGCTATTTCCTGCCAAAGGATTCGGATAAACTTTTATTTGACCATCGTTCTTTTCAAATTTAGTCCATCTTGTTTCAGAATAAGTGATTTTTCCATCCTGATCTATCATTCGTAATCTATATCCAAATTCGCCTGTAGTTGTTAATTTATCGGCATATTGATATTCATTCAATCCTGTTTGTCCTTTTGCCTTCAAGGTGGCTATTTTTTCAAATTCTGTGGCGCTAGTTTTACGCTCAAGCTGATATTCAGATAATGAAATATCATTGGCTTTCCAATTAACCATTGCCGCATCGTGATGATTCACCACATTGAAATTTAATTCAGAAACAGCAAGCGCAACATTTGTAGTGATATTCAAACTCCATCCCGAATTAATTACGCCAGCATCGCCATTTGAAAAATCTTCCACAAATAGTTTCCATTGTCCATTGGGAGCTCCATTATTGAAAACTGATGCCAAAGTTGCTGAACCAAAAATAGGACCAGGTATATCATAAGTGGTTCCCGGAATGGCTGGGGCTGGATTGGGTGGAGCTGGGGCTGTAAACTCTTCTGCCATATAGGCTGTTGGCTTGTAAGTACCTCCATTTAAGAATAAGGTAGCGTCAGGAAATAGTGCTGTTCCAGCGTCAGAAATCGTGTAGGTATAATTGGTCACATCATTGGTTGGCGCATTTAAACCTACACTTGATTGTAACATGATTGACCTACCATTCGGTGCTTGAAGAATAAAGGCCACTTCTGAAGAAACAGCATGTGTTAATCCATGAATAGTGACTGATACGCTCGTGATAACGCCAGACATTCCAGAAACTGTGATTGGAGAAGGGTACAAACTTGCAGGCACAGGATTATTACTTGCATCCGCATCATTTATTATGATGTTAGCACTGTTTGTAAAGCTTGTTGCTTTTAATTGATTTGAAAATAAAGCTCCCATGACCACAAAGGCGCTTAAAATAAATGTTGTAGATTTTTTTAACATATGTGTGTTTTAATAATGAATAAAATAATTTTTAGGGCGGCATACACGCTATTCGCTACAAGTCCTCCCACGCCAAAGCGCGTGGTGCGGGCTTTTCGCTACTATCGTTGCCGCAATTACGCCATGAATATAAAATAATGGCAATTATACAAATTTACTTGTCAATAATAATGCCAATATGATATAAATATTATTGCTATTTATACTTCATTTAAATGAAGTATCATAGCTTCTAATAATAAAAGAGCCAACCTTGCGGCTGGCTCTTTTTTATTCTTGAAATAGTGATTATTTCTTCAACAATTTCTTGATGAATTGATCACCGCTATTTGCATCTTTTACTTTGATAAAGTATGTTCCTTTTGCTAACTGACCCAATTTATTAATTGAGATCGTATTGCTTCCTTTTACAACTTCAGCAGTTTTTGTATACACTTGGTTTCCAGCAACATCTGTAATGACAATGTCAATAGATGAAGCAGAAATAGAAGGATATTCTAAACTGAATTGATCAACGAAAGGAGAAGGATACACTTGAATAGGATCGTTATCTTTAGTAAGACGAACAGTTACAACATTTGAGTAAGACAATTGACCATCTTGATCATTGGCAACCACTCTATAGTAAACAACTGAGTAATCAATCAAACTAGCAATATTATCTTTTATTGAATAGTTTGTACTTCCGATAGTATTTCCTTTGGCATCTTTTCTTGCAACTGTATTGAAAGAAGTTCCATCTACACTGCGTTGAATTTCAAAGTGATGAATATCTTTTTCATCCACTGTATTCCAACTTACTGTTGATACAGAACCACTTAAAGTAGCACTTGCTTCTAATTTCGATACCGGTACAGGGAACTGAACTACTAAACCTGCATCAAGTGTAGGATTGTATTCACCAGCAACAATAGTTACAGGATTGATAGTTCCAGATGAAGGTAAACCATTAGGTAAACTAATGATGTTTTCAACATCAGAATCAGTAGCGTCATTTCCATTACTATTTGCATTAGCAGCACTAAATCCACGATTTAAAGGTAAAGTACTGAAACCAACACTATAAGTACCTGGAGATAAATTCGGGAATGAATAGAATCCTTCTTGATCTGTGATCGCACTTTGAATTGGAGTTCCTGCAGCATTGTAAAGTGTTACAGTTACGCCACCCACACCAGGCTCATTAGAATTTTGTAATCCATCTTTGTTTATATCAAACCAAACATAGTTACCTAATCCAGCACCTTGTGGAGTGTGAATACCAGCATCAATATTCGGATTGAAATCGCCAGCAGCTAAAGTAACTGGAGCAGTTTTACCCGTAATTGGATCAGCATCACTATTTAAAGCATCACCAGCTACATTTTGTGTTGTAAATTCTGATCCTACAGGAATACCTGAGAATCCTACAACATAAGTACCTGGAGTTAAATTAACAAATTGGTATTTACCTTCAGCATCAGTTACAGTGCTTGCAATTGGTGTTGTACCACTTGCATCATAAAGAATTACAGTAATTCCTGAAATTCCTGGCTCGTTAGCATCTTGGATACCATCGTTATTTAAGTCGTTCCATACATAATTACCTAAACCAGCTAATTCTGTGAAGATACCAGCATCTAAATCTAAGTAGTTATCACCAGCAGCTAAAGTTACCCAAGGTGTTGCACCTGTATTGATATCTGCATCACTATCTTCAGTATCTTGTGTGTTACCAGAAGCATCAGCATCAGTGAATTCATATCCAGAAGGCAAGTTACTAAACTCTACATAATAAGTACCTGGAGTTAAACCAGTGAATTGATATAAACCATTTGCATCTGTTGAAGTTACACCTGCAACTACACCAGCAGAAGTATATAAAGTTACAGTTACACCCGGTACACCTGGCTCACCTATATCTTGAATACCATCTAAGTTTAAGTCGTTCCATACATAATTACCTAAAGAAGCTAAACCTGGTGCTGGATAAATACCCGCATCTACAGTCATATTGTCTTCTCCTTCTTGTAATACATAAGTACCTGTCAAACCAGAAGTTGTTGCATCAGCATCAGCATCTAATTCATCATTACCGCCTAGGTCTTTTCCAGTGAATGTATGACCAGCAGGAATGTTAGTAAATCCAACTTTATAAGAACCAGCATCTAAACCAGTGAAGATATAATTACCTTGACCATCAGTTACTTTAGTTCCTAAGATTGCATTTGTAATTGCATCATATAAGGTTACAGTTACACCTGGCACACCTAATTCACCTGCATCTTGAACACCGTTTTGATTAGCATCTAACCAAACAATATCACCTAATGAAGCTGTTCCGTTTCTACCATCAGTTTCAACGATACCAGCATCGATAGTTAAGTTAACCTCAGCTTCTCCTAATACAATAGGCGCTGTTTTACCAGTTCCTTTATCAGGATTGCTATCTGTAGCTGTATTTCCACCTTGATCAGAATTAGTTAAACCATAATTCACAGGTAAGTTAGAGAATCCTACAACATAAGTAGCAGCAGGAAGATTATTGAATAAGTATTCACCTTCTGAATTTGTTGATGTAACAGCTAAAACTGTAGTTCCATCAGCAGCATATAAAGTAACGGTTACACCTGGTACTCCATTTTCTCCAGCGTCTTGAACACCGTCATTATCACGATCGTACCAAACTTTATTTCCTAAAGCACCAATTGGAGCTGTTGCACTAAATATACCAGCGTCGATTGTTAAATCTCTTTCACCAGCAGACAA
>CAZSUF010000032.1:8065-15370 GCA_964609875.1 uncultured Bifidobacterium sp. | reverse complement strand
CAGTTACATCATTACCAGAATTTGCACTTGTCAAAGTATATCCAGCCGGATAGTTACCAAATCCAACTTTATAATCACCAGGATTAAGGTCATTGAAAATATAATATCCAAATTCGTCAGTTGTTCTAGTTCCTAAAACAGTCACACCATCAGAAGCATATAAAGTAACCAATACACCAGCAACACCACCTTCATTGGCATCTTGTTGTCCGTCTTGATCATTATCATACCATACATAGTTTCCTAAAGAAGCTTTAGTTGGATCTTGAGCAAATAAACCTGCATCGATAGTGAAATTATTTTCACCAGCAGTTAAGGTTATTGGATCTGCTTTACCAGTTGTAGGATCTACATCACTATCTGTTGCATCATTACCACCAGCGTTTTGTGGACTAAATACATATCCAATAGGTTGAGAGAATCCAACTTGATAAGTTGCTGGAGCTAAATCAGTGAAATAATAGTATCCATAGCATCAGTTACCGTAGTGGCAATTGGGTTACCCGCATTATCACATAAAGTAACAGTTACACCAGAAATACCTAATTCATTTGGATCTTGAACACCATCTTTATCTAAGTCATTCCAAACATAGTTTCCTAAGCTTGCAGTATTAGGTAAAGGCTGATAAATACCAGCGTCTAAAGACATATTGCTATCACCAGCTACTAGGGTAACATTCGCAGTTAAACCTGTTGCAATATCTGGATCAGAGTCAACTAAGTCAGTTGTATTATTTGCAGGACTAAATACATAGTTCGCAGGCAAAGAGAATCCAACGTGGTAATCTCCAGGATTTAATTGATTAAATAAATAATAGCCATAAGCATCAGTTACAGTAGAAGAAACAATGTTATTGCTACCATCGTATAAAGTAACTGTTACACCAGCAACACCCACTTCACCACCATCTTGACTACCATTTTGGTTATTATCTAACCAAACATAATTACCTAATTGAGCATAACAACCGAAGTCTTTAGAACGCAATTGGAATTTAGTTATTACATCATAACATGTACCTGCAATAATAATTCTACAAGTGTATGTTCCTGTATCAGCAGTTGTTAAAGTAGGTACAGTAATTTCTGGACCAGATCCTATCACAGTTCCTGCAGGATTCTTCCATTCGTAAGTAGCACCTTGTAAAGATGAATCAACATACATAGTGATAGACGTCATGTTACAATTTGGCAATTTAACCACAGTTTTAATAGGAATAGGTGCTGGTTGACGCACTGCAATATTTTGCAATGATGAATTACCACACACGTCTACTAAACGCATAGTTACTAAGGTATAAGCACCTGATAAAGTAAAAATATTACTTGATTGAGGCGCTTGAGGATTGTTTGTAGGATAAGTTGCTAAAATTTCATAAGTGTAAGGTTTCAAACCAAATTTACCAGCTCCTACAACATTTACACTACCACCAGCACAATTGTAAGCTACTGACTTACGTAATTTAGGTAATTTATATTCGGGAATTACAAAACTAAGTTTTGTGGTATCAGAACAATATTGATTATACATTTCAAATGAATAGGTACCTGGATCCATATTTGTTTTTGTATAAGTTCCAGTGTTCGTACCTGTGTTATCACCCCAGTAAACCAATGTACCATCAGCTTTGCGTACATTAAATTTAATTGAATTCCAATAAGGATTATCAGAATAGAAAGTAGCAGTTACATCTCCTTTCCCAGTGCAATAAGGTGTAACAACTGCAGATAGTGTATTTGGCACGTGTCCATTTGCACCATTCACAACGGTAACTGTATCTTTTCTACCACATGCATCGGTTGCAATATAGTTGTACGTTGTATTAGGTTGAGCATTATAGAATGAAACATCGGCGTACCAATCCCAAGGCGCATAATATACAGAATTGATTCCAGTAGGATCTGTATATGTTTGAGAAGAAACCATAGTACCATAGGTGGCATCCCATTGCTCATAAACAATAGGCGCTGTCATATGATAGTTCACAGATATCGGGTTTCTAAACAACCCTAAATCACAATATGGTTCTGAATAACCACCAAGAATCCAAGAATGATCTAAACCAAAAGCAGTCGTACCTATATTTCCACATGCATCTGTTGCTGTAATTGTGTAAGCACCTTCTGGTAAATTAGTAAAAGTTCCTGTAGATTGCGTCGGGCCACCATTCAAACTGAAAGTATATGGAGCAATTCCGTTATGCCAGATATCAGCAGAAACAGACCCCTCTGTGCAAGATGTCCAAAATAATGAATTCACTCCAGCATAAGAACGCAACATAAATCTATCATACACTTCCGGATCGCGTTTCACAACCCCGCAACCATCTTTTACGATGGCAAAACCCCAGAAATATTCTTCTGTAGTTTGAGGTCCAAATGTAAATGGTACTGAGCTAGACCAAACAGTATCGCCCGTTCCACGTACAAAACCATAAGTCAATGGTCCAATTGGAGAACCACTTATAGTAATATAGTTTGTTGAGAAGGTATTACAAGATGGATAAGTCGTATTTGCATCGGTAATAGACCAATCTGCAGGTGCTGTTAAAGGCACACAGACTTCAGTACCGCATGCATCATATGCACAAACTGTTACATTTCCAATAGTCGCATCATCATTACTAAATGCAATTGGAAATGAAGAAGAAGGTCCAGCTAATACTGTTGAACCATTCTTTACTGTATAAGTTGCACCTGGTACAGTATTGTTCAAAACAACATTATCTAAAGTATATTGTCCGCAACCTGTTTTGGTAGAAGAATTTGAACTAATTCCCCAATAGAAATTATCAACAGTTGTTGTACGTGTTTGAATATTTCCGCAACTATCAGAACCACGTACAACATAAGTTCCAGGTGATAAGTTCGTAAAAGTTCCAGATGAATTAATATCGCCCACATGAGAAGGACCAGACAAGATTTCATAACTGAATGGAGCACGCCCATCAATTAAAGTACCAGAAATAGAACCATTCGTTCCATTATAACATCCAGAAACACCTGTTGGTGTGATATTATAATTAGGTTCAACATAACTTCCAGCCACAACAACAGGATAGTCAGTAAATGAATTACCATCTCCTTGATCTATAATTCTCAAAGTGTAATTCCCAGGGTTAAGGGCAGTAATTTGATTAGTTGCCGAGGCTCCAGTGTAAGCATAGTCGACGGGGTAGCTAGTGAAATCATACAGAAATGGCCCCACACCAGTGGCTCCTGTAGCTGTTATAACCCCTGTAGCAACACAACGAGATTCCTCCGTGGTGATTGTTGCCCCGCTTCCGCTATGCGCGTAAAGCCCGCTAGTAAAGAATAATGCACAGAGCATTATTAAAAGCGTAAATTGTTTTTTCATGTTTAAAAAAATTTTGTTTAAAATAAATTGACCTTATTCACATTACAAGAATAAAGCCAAAGTACAAATTTATTGGAATTAATTCCATATGATCAAGATTATTTGGCTTTTTTTTTGTTAATAATCTGTCTATTAAACTTTCAAACAATTAATTAAATATTAATTATTTTTATAATTTGTAATACAAAATCTACAAAAAATTAATACGCCAAACATACATCATTTCTCAAATCGTTGATTATCATTAGATATCAAAAGAAATGGATTGGCGTGAACATAATATTCAAGCTAGTCATAAATATGACAAAAATTCTATTTTAAGAAATCATTAAGCTTAGGAATTCCATAATTCACCACAGAAGATTGAGGTGTTTTTGTAGCGTAAATCATCCTCATCAAATAATTTTCACGATCAATTTGTACTAAATTTTCAGTACTCAATTTCATAGAGACTTCATAAATAAGATTACCCTCTTTATCATATTGAAATAAAACTTGATTGGGGTATAAGGGTTTATGTGTATGCTTTCCTTTTTCTTTTGTCGTACAAATCAAGTTGGTCATTTTTTTGTTTACCCCTTGCTCAGTATATTCAAATTTTTCTACCAACGTGTCCTTGGGAGTGAAAGATTCTATGGTTTGAGTTCGACTTATTTTCCCGCCCTTCATATGAACTCGATGTTGCAAGGCAGCTTTTTCTTTGCCTTCAATATCATAAACAACTTACTTTTCAACGATCAAATCCTTTGTATACAGGTATTTCACTTCCTTGTCTAACATCAATTGATTAATCTTCCTAAAATGTTGCTCAAGCATTAAAGTATCACGCTTGTAACTAAATGTTTTTTTCTCAAATAAATTAAACTTGGCCGAATACCTATCCTTTCTTTGTATATTCACTTCAAGGATATTAGCATGCGAATCAAGTTGAATCAATATTCTTTGAGTTTGGATTTCTTGGTTCTTCCCTTCTATATTAAAACAATTGACCACAATTTCAGTGGGATAATAAGTCAACTCAAATTTCTTGCTTTTATTCCAATTCTTCTCTGTGGAATTCCAAGTAAAAATAGATTTTTCCTTTAAACGGAATTTGTAGTCATACAAAAACGTTTCCTTCCAAACAGGCTGTTTTGAGATAGTGTCTTTGCTTAACAAACTATACTTTATGACTGTATCTGGGCAATAGGACTGCTTTTGAGCCACCAAACTCCAAGGAGAACATAGTAAAAATAATACCAAGAACTTGCAAAAATGCTTATTTATCATAACCCAAAATTAGTCAAATTCAGGTATATTGAACATCCATTTTAGTGATGGTGATGATGACTTGGCTGAACTTTAGCAAATTCCTCTACGGTTACTTCAGTCTCTTGAAGATTTAATTTTTGTTCTAACACCCAAAAAATCTTATCCGTTTTAATTTTATGATACAATTCATCTCTAAATTTAGGATCTGCTAATTGTTTTTTGATCAAAGGATCCATCCACTCAGGATCCATTGCCGGCATTTGGCCATATTGTCCAAAATAACTCATGACCTGCGCCTTCCCAGCCTCTTCCAATTCACTCTGTGACACATCAATATCAAACATCTCAGATAATTTATCTGTAATCAACTGCCATCTTAACTGATGATCGAATGTACCCCACTCTTTATTCACCTCTTCTGGTGATTTATACGTTTCGCCTCCTTCACTCATCCATCTTTTTAGAAATTCTACGGGAATTTGAATAGATGTTTCGTGAACTAAAGACTCAAATATTTCATTATGTAAAAATGTTCTAGACTGAGTATCCCAATATTGTTGGATTTCAGCTTTTAATACCACTCTAAATTGTTCTTCAGTCGTAATTTCTCTACCAGCATAGATTTTTTCGAAAAATTCAGGCCCAATTTCTGCCTTTGTTACTAAGCCTACTTTAGTAATGCTTAATTTAAAAAATTTATCCTTTGAGCTTGCATCAGCAGGGTCTAATGACAAATCCTTTAAGATGGCAGGTAATAATTTTTCATCAAAAGTATCCTGCAAATTAAATACAAGTGTATCACCATTTCTTTTACCCATCAACTGAGCTTGTAGGCCAGCGGTAAAGTACTTCACTAATAATGAGTTGTCCTTATGTATACCGCCTTCAACCAAATTCCCTTCAGCATCACACTCATCAAAAATTACATTCAACACATTGTCTTCACCAGTTACCGTTTCAGGCTCTGTCATTTCACCAGCCTTGTATTGAAGTTTTTCTAACTCTTCTTGAATAATACTCTCTGTCACTTCAATTTTATATACAGGAAAAGTCTTGCTGCCTTCTAATAAAGGAATCTCAAACTCAGGACGCGTGCCAATTTCAAATTCAAACACAAAATCTTGAGGATTATTTAAGTCGAAATTATATTGAGGCTGTGTTGAACTTGGAATCGGTCTGGCAAAAATCTCTGCCTTATTCTCCATTAAATGGTTTTCAAGTTTAGCGCCTGCTACTTTCAACACTTCGTCTGTAAATACAGATTGACCATACATTTTACGAACCATGCCCACAGGCACCATCCCTTTTCTAAAACCAGGGATAGCAGCATTCTTGCTCAATTGCTTCAAGGCTTTATCTACTGTAGGTAAATAATCTTCCTTGCTTAATTGTATAATTATTTTTTCGTGTTGTAATCCAATATTCTCTTGTGTTACATTTGCCATGGTCAGTGTTATTGTTGTTTTGCAGTTTAAGAACAAATTTTATTAAAAAAAAGCCCACTCTTGTGGGCCTTTCTTGTGCGGGCGGAGGGACTCGAACCCCCATGTGTAAACACTAGATCCTAAGTCTAGCGCGTCTACCAATTTCGCCACGCCCGCTAAAATAAAGGCGCAAAATCAAGTTTCCCCTGATTTTTGCGGAGTGCAAATGTAGGTATATTACTTAGAATAAGCCAAATATTATTAGAATAATATTAAAAAGATTCTTTCCCTTTTAGTTTACCCAAGATTTTTTCAAACTTAGCCAATTATCTTACTTCAAGCAGCCACCAACTTACATCTCCCTTCTCTTTTGACTTGAAGAACCACACTCCACTCATTTCGCCTTCGTGGCAACGATTGAAGCGAATACCCCGCATCCCGAGAGGCTTCACGACATTTGAAACTCCCTTCAGCCGATTCGGGAGAGGAGTAGTAGCGAAAAGCGTGTCCGCCACCCAACATAAAAAAAGAAAGACAGAAATGCGTAATTTTATTTTTATTCGTTACAAGATGCATGCCTCAAACCCTCGCATAATGCACAAATCACCTAAAGTTAGTTACGAACTGCTGTCTGAAGACGAGTTGAATTTCTTACAACAAAAAAAGAATAAGCATCATCGCATTTTTCAAAAAATCACGAGAACTTGTCTGCTCATTCAGCTCATTTCCCCCTTTCTCGTAAGCACACAATACCCCAATTATGTCGATGAAATTTCTTCTATCGAACTTTTTTATTTCTACTGCGCGGTGCTTACTTGCTGCTTATTAGCCATATGCATGTTTGGCTGTTACATGTATTTATTATACAATCTTAAAAAAGATTTAAACCACAAAATAAAGCGGATCGAACATTGCCTCATTCAATCAAAAAAACAAATGCCCTTGCATCAGCGTGCTTACTTTTATATCAACAGCCCCACCAAAATCAGTATCGAAATTGACGAAAAGAATTTCGATTTGTATGAAATTGGCGACGAAATCAATGTAGAATTCGCACAATTTTCCGATGAGTATTTCGGCTACTATTAAACTATTATTTTTCTTTTTTTGGGCGGCAGGCAGGCTTTTCGCTGCAAGTCCTCTCCCGAATCGGCTATCATCTGTCAGCCAAGATTCAAGTTTCGCCAAGCCTCTCGGGATGCGGGCTTTTCGCTGCAATCCTTGCCGCAATTCGCTTATCACCTTAAGCTTTTCACTTATATAATTAGCC
>CAZSUF010000032.1:0-8027 GCA_964609875.1 uncultured Bifidobacterium sp. | reverse complement strand
GACAAAATTCTCCTGAATCAATTATTTTTACCCCTTTACAATTTCTATGTCATCAGCAATCTTACTTTCTTTTGTATTTGGATATTTTGCCATCCTCTTACTCGTAGCCTACCTCACCTCTCGAAAAAGCGACAATGAATCATTCTTTATTGGCAATCGAAATTCGAATTGGATGCTTGTCGCCTTTGGCATGATAGGCACTTCTCTGAGTGGCGTGACTTTTGTAAGTGTGCCTGGCACGGTACTCAAAAACGGGTTTGCTTATTTTCAACTTTCAGTCGGTTACTTGTTAGGTTATATGGTCATTGCTTTTGTATTACTTCCTTTATACTATCGACTAAACCTCACAAGTATTTATAATTATTTAAGCACACGTATGGGAATTAAAAGCTATAAAACGGGTGCTAGTTTTTTTATTCTTAGTCGAACCTTAGGCGCTACTGCCAGACTGTATCTAGTAGTGAATATTTTACAAGCCCTCATTCTCGAAAAAATGGGTGTGCCCTTTTGGGTCACCACCCTCATTATTCTGGGCATGATATTAGTTTATACCTACGAAGGGGGTGTTAAAACCATCGTTTGGACCGACACTTTACAAACAGTTTGCATGCTTGCAGGACTAGTGATTTGCGTCATTTTTATTTTAAACAAACTCAATTTAGGCATGGGAGATGCCATAGCCCAAATGAGCGAAAAAGGATATAATAAAATTTGGTTCACCGATCCGAATAGCAAATTATTTTTTGTGAAACAAATTTTAGCAGGAGCCTTTATTACCATTACCATGACAGGCATGGATCAGGAAATGATGCAAAAAAACATCAGCGTAAAAACTTTAGGTGATAGTCAAAAAAACATGCTCACCTTAGCCGTTACTATGTTAGGCGTCATACTTTTATTTCTTTTCCTTGGCGGCTTACTTTATCTCTTTGCCGAAAGCCATGGGGCATCTATGCATGCCATCATGGAAGGAGGTAAAGAAATTCAAGCATTTGCCATCAATCAAACCAATGTCGGCAAGGATAATTTATTTCCAGCCATGGCATTGAATTATATGCCTCAGGCTTTTAGTATTATTTTTATCATAGCCTTAATTAGTGCCCTTTTCCCAAGTGCCGATGGGGCTATCACAGCGCTTACTTCTAGTTTTTGTATAGATATTTTAGGCATACAACAACGAAACGACTTAACAGACACGGCCAAAAAGAAAATGAGACAACGTGTTCACTTAGTCTTTGCAGGTGTTTTTTTAATCGCAGTGTTGATCTTCAAAATGATTAATGAAGCCAGTATGATTGATATTATTCTGAAAATTGCAACTTATACTTACGGGCCACTTTTAGGATTATTTACTTTTGGCATTCTTACTAAACGCGCAGTTCAAGATCATTTGACACCTTACATCTGTATTGCTGCACCTATTATTTCTTTTTTTGTGGATAAATACCAAAAAGAACTCTTTGGACAATATGAAATTGGAAACGAACTTTTAATCTTCAACGGACTTTTAACTTTTATACTCCTTTTTGTATTCTCTAAAAAAAAACAGCGCAATTAGATTGAAATAATATGCATCAATTAACTTCTCAAGAAATTCATACATATTGCGAACAGTTTACCACACCCGAAAGTGAAGCGCTGCATGAATTAAATCGCCAAACCCATTTACAAACCGAACTACCCATCATGCTATCAGGGCATTTACAAGGTAGATTTCTAAGTATGTTAAGTCATATGCTTCGTCCAGCATATATTTTAGAAATTGGCACTTTTACAGGCTACTCTGCGATATGCTTAGCAGAAGGCCTGCAGCCAGGTGGCAAACTCTATACGATTGATGTGGATGCTGAAAGAGCAGAATTAGCAAAGGAATATTTTAACAAATCAAATGTGCAGGATAAAATAAATTTGTTGCTTGGTAAAGCATCAGACATTATTCCTTCACTTCAGCATCAATTTGACCTAGTGTTTATAGACGCAGATAAAACTAATTATTGTCATTATTTTGATTTGGTGATTGACAAGGTCAAACCAGGAGGTATTATCCTTGCAGACAATGTACTTTATCATGGCGATGTACTCTTGTCTAACCCTAGTAAAAATGCGAAGGCTATGCAAGCATACAATCAAAAATTGGCTCAAGATACTAGAGTAGACAATATACTTTTACCCCTTCGTGATGGCATCATGATGACAAGAAAAAAATAAAATATGAAAACGAAAAGATTCACCTTTTTTATAGGATTGCTTATTACTGTAATTTATTCTTTTGCACAAGACCCTCAAGATGTGCAAGCTTATATAGATAAATATAAAAACTTGGCGGTACGCGAACAAATCCGCGTTGGCATTCCAGCTGCAGTAACACTTGCACAAGGCATTCATGAAAGCGCTGCTGGCAAAAGTGAACTTGCCACCCTTGGGAATAACCACTTTGGAATCAAATGCAAATCGAATTGGGAAGGAGAAACGATGGCTCATGACGATGATGCCAAACAAGAATGCTTTCGAAAATATCCTTCATCCGAACATTCCTATATCGACCATTCTGATTATTTAAAAGCAAGTAATCGATATCATTTTCTATTTGATCTTGAACTAACAGACTACCACGGATGGACAAGTGGACTCAAACGAGCAGGTTATGCAACGAATCCAGCTTATGTAAAACGACTTGATGATGTAATTGAAAAATATAATTTACAGCAGTATACTTACGAAGGCATACAACAAGCTAATAAAACAACAGGAGAAATTATTCCTGAAAATGACAAACCTGTTAGCGATCCAAAACCTACGAGTTCTTTACCTGTTGCAAATAATGGGGACCCTAAAACATATTACAAAGGATTAAAAGGATTTTGGGCTCAAAAGGACGAACAGCTTTTAAATAAAGCCAATGAAAAAAATATTCGCTATGCAAAATTACTGGCACTGAATGATTTAGATGACGCTCCACTAGAAAATGACATGTTTATTTTTATCGAAAAAAAGAGAAAAATTGGCACAGAAGAATTTCATACTGTACAACAAAATGAAAACATGCATCTCATTGCACAAAAAGAAGCAATTCAGCTTGAACAACTCTTGATCTATAACAATTTGCTTGATGGTCAAGAGCCCGAAGTTGGCGAAAAAATTTATCTGCAATATCAAGCACCCAAAGCGCCCCAGATGAAAAATAAATTTTTATCTGCTTTGCCTGAAGAAAAAAGAATTGAAAAACAAATTGCCAACACCCAAGAAACAAGCCGTGCAGAAATCATTGAACCCGCACCAGTAGTCGTTGAAGAGAAAGTGGTTGAAAAGCAACCAGAAATCGTGCAAGAAATTAAAGAAGAAATTACCTACCCCCTTGAAACAAAAGTTGCTGAAACAAAAGAAGTAAGCCCTGTAGTCATGGAAGAAGTAAAACAAACTTCGCCCGAGCCCATTGTTGCAAGCATCGATCCGCCTGCGATTCAACAAGAACCTGAAACAAAAATCGATGCAAGTACAGCATCTATTCCAGTAAATTCAATTCAAACACCAACACAGCCTGATATTATTGATGCTGAAAAAGCCAAGAAAATTGATGATCTTCTAAATAGTGCACCTATTGATGGTAGTGCGCCCAAAACAGCCTTAGTCATTCCTGAAACTAAATCACCAGAAGTTGTTCAAGTAAACGAAGTGAAACAAACAGAAGTGATTGTAGCTGAAAAACAAGTGGCAGTTGTTGCAGAAGTAAAAGAACCTGAAGTGATACAAACAATTCCGGCTCAGCAACCTCAACGCGAAGAAAGATCTTATAATGAAAAAAATGTGAGCGACAGTGTAAAGAATTTAAAAAAGAAATTTGATCGTATTGTCTATGCACCTAAACCACCAAAAAAAGTTGATACGATTAAAAAAGTTGAAGCCCCTGCCCCTAAGCCTATTGCACCTGTGGTGAAAAAAGAAATTCCTCCGGTGCCGAAAAAAACTGTAGCTGACAAGAACACAAATACCACAGATGCCAAAAAGAAAACTGATACTTCTAAAAAAGAAGTTGAGAATAAAAAATCAAACGTAGAAGTAACGCCAAATGGCATTAAAAGAGACTTGAAAAAAGACAACGCAAAAACAAACGAAGCAAAAGACAATAAATCTACCGACAAAAAAAATGAAAATAAAAGCAGCAAAGACAAGAAAGAAACTTTGAAAAAAGAAACGACAAAGAAAGAAACTGCGAAGAAAGAAACCGGCAAAGCAGAACCAAAAAATACCAAAAAAGAAGTTTCAACAAAAGATAAAAAAACTGCTTCAGAAAAAGATAAAAAAGATACTAAGAAAAAAACAACTTCAAAAAAATAAGTTTCATGACTAAAATTCAAGTCCTTGACAAATCCTTCATTCCATTTCTTTCATCCGAACAAATTGATCAACGGATTCAAGAACTTGCAGATCAAATTAATAAAGATTATTTAGGCCGAAATCCAATTTTTATTGGCATCTTGAATGGCTCCTTCATGTTTGCTTCTGACTTATACAAATTAATCAAGGTGCCTTCGACCATTTCTTTCATTAAGCTAGTTTCATACAAAGGCACTTCATCCACAGGCACTGTAATTACTTCTATTGGTCTAGAAGAAGATCTGAATAATAAGGACATTATTCTTGTTGAAGATATTGTAGACACAGGAAAAACTATGTCTGAATTTATACCGACTTTGCTCAAGCAACAACCTAACTCTATTAAAATTTGCACGCTTTTGCAAAAACCAGAAGCATTGCAACATCCACTCGACGTACATTATGTGGGTTTTAATATCCCAAATAAATTTGTAGTTGGTTATGGGCTAGATTATGATGGCTATGGTAGAAATAGTCAGGAAATTTTTCAACTCGCAGAATAAATTTCATATCTTTTCGCAAAATTTATTTGATGAAGGACATAAAGCATCCTAAGGCGCTGCCTTTTTTATTTTTTTCTGAAATGTGGGAACGTTTCGGATACTATTTAATGATAGGTATTTTTACCTTATACCTTAAAGATGTGAAAGATGGTTTTGCCATGAGTGAAGCTGAATCTGCAGATCTTTATGGCACCTTCATCGCACTAGTTTTTCTGACACCTTTCTTAGGAGGACTTCTTGCTGACAGGTATTTTGGTTATCGAAAATCAATTATCGGCGGCGGTCTATTAATGGGCATAGGATACTGTTTAATGGGCGTGCATAGCAAACCCATTCTTTATTTGGCCATGACATTAGTTATTTTTGGTAACGGCTTTTTCAAACCCAATATTTCTACCCTCCTTGGTAATGTGTACTCTACCGATGAGCATAAACACATGAAAGATGATGGATATAATATCTTTTATATGGGCATTAATATCGGTGCCTTTATTTGTAACTTTTTTGGTGCGGCTCTTCAAATTATGCTTGGCTGGAGTTATGCATTTCTAGCCGCTGGTATTGGCATGTTTATTGGCATTGTCATTTTCATCTGGGGCACAAAACATTATGCTGCCTTTGATGTAAAAAAAGAAATTCATCCCGACGATATGCCCTTTAGCAAAATAGCTTTAATTATTTTACTTCCTTCTGTGGTGGCGGGTGTTTTAGGTTGGCTTATCCCTTCAAACATTTTCGGAAGCGATAGCACCGATGCTTTTATTTTTGCTTGCATTCCTGTAGTATACTTTTATGCCAATCTTTATATCAAAGCGAATGTTCAAGAAAAAAAGCCTATAGGCGCCTTGCTAGCCATCTTTGCTGTGGTTACTCTTTTCTGGGCAGTATTTAAACAAAATGGTAGCGCCCTCAACACTTGGGCTGATCGCTATACAAACAGACAAGTAACAGGTACAACCGCTGATGTTTTTAATACCTTAAAACAAGCCAAGCAACTCGATTATAAAAAAGATAGTACAGAATATTACGATGCCTTATTCAGACTTCAAAAGGTAGAGGGCAAAGTGGTGAAAGTGGTAGACTACCCTGTGTATTTCAGAAATGTGGCGAAAGAAAATTTACCTGCAGAAGGTAGCACCATAAGTGTGTGGGCTACTAACCTAAGTCAGTCAATCAATCCGGGCTGGGTCATTTTACTCACTCCTTTAGTTGTTGCATTTTTTACCTTCCTGAAAAGAAGAAATAAAGAACCTACAACGCCCACCAAAATTGCTTTAGGTTTATTTATTTCTGCCTTGAGTGTTTTGGTGATGGTATTAGCTGTATATGCAGGCTCTAATGGAACAGTCAAAGTAAATGTCGGATGGCTTATGGCTAGCTATGGGGTCATCACCATTGGAGAACTATTTTTAAGCCCTATGGGTTTATCTATTGTATCTAAGTTAAGTCCACCCAGAATTACAGCCTTAATGATGGGAGGCTGGTTTTTATCTACCTCTATTGGCAACAAATTAAGTGGGGTACTCGCCTCATTATGGGATACTTACGAAATTAAAAGCAATTATTTCTGGGTCAATTTTGCCTTACTCCTTTTTGCAGCTTTATTTATGTTTGCCATGTTGAAATGGCTAAACAAAATTTTTAACGATCATGTAAATACAACAAAATCATAAAAAAACAGCGCTGCTTTTTTCAAATTTTGTCACCCTAAAAATAGACCTTACATTTGTTTTCCTCAACAACTAAGCCATGAACGAAACTCCCGTTGTACAACTCACCCATGCCCATATTTATCAAGGATCGTCTTTGATTTTAACTGATGTGAATTTATCTATTTACAAAGGCGAATTTGTTTACCTCATTGGAAAAACGGGTACGGGAAAATCTAGTTTGCTGAAAACTTTATACGGCAATATCCCCCTCATGCATGGAGAAGGTTTAGTTAGCGGCTTTAATCTTCGTGATCTTACATGGAAAAATGTTCCCTTTCTAAGAAGAAATTTGGGCATCGTATTTCAAGATTTCCAATTGCTTACAGACAGAAATGTGAACGAAAATTTATTGTTTGTGCTCAAGGCTACAGGCTGGACAGACAAAAATTTAATGACAGAAAAAATCAATAGTGTGTTGAGCAAAGTGGGCCTAAAAGGTCAAGGACATAAAATGACTTTCGAAATGAGTGGTGGTGAGCAACAACGTGTAGATATAGCCAGAGCTATGTTGAATAACCCTAAACTAATTCTCGCGGATGAGCCTACAGGAAACCTCGATCCTGATACTTCTGATGAAATCATGACTTTACTTCATTCTATTTGTGCGGATTATGGCACAGCAATTTTGATGGCGACGCACGACTATAGTATCTTACAAAAATTCAGATCACGCATCATTCGCACAGAGCATGGTCGAGTGTACGATAATGCAAGTGTGGTATATTAAAAAATTTTGGGGCGTGTATCGCTGTGCAAGCAAGTAAGTTGTATACCGAATTTGAATCGATTGCACATCGCTACCGCGCTTTCCGTTTCAAGCCATCTCGTTTTGAAGAACGAGATGGGCTTTCCACTACAATCGCTCACGCAAATTTCTGCTACAAGCCAATATTGAATTTTCCATTAAACTTTCTAACGGAAGTCAGCCTCTTAAACGGATCAGGCGTTATAAAATAGTTCTCAAGTCATCATTCGTGTTAGATGCTTCGATTCCTCAGCAATTGATGGTCTTAATAGTCAAGTCATGTTCTCTTGAAAACGATTCGAAGTTCAAACGGCGAAATAAAAGAATGTAATCTCTGACGATAGTCAGCCTCTCAAACGCCACATGCGGCAAAAACTATTTCTTAAGTCATGTTTCGAGAGAGATGCTTCGATTCCTCAGCAATTGATGGTCTTAATAGCCAAGTCATGCTTTTTGAAAACACTTCAAAGCTCAATCGGCAAAACAGAAGAATGTAATCTCTGACGATAGTCAGCCTCTCAAACGCCACATGCGGCAAGAAATATTTCTCAAGTCATGTTTTCACCCCATGGTCTGTGTCCCCACAAATCATCATCAATCATTCGGCAAGAAATATTTCTCAAGTCATCATTCGTGTTAGATGCTTCGATTCCTTAGCAATTGATGGTCTTAATAGCCAAGTCATGCTTTTTG
>CAZSUF010000031.1:0-20291 GCA_964609875.1 uncultured Bifidobacterium sp. | reverse complement strand
AGATTGTTGTGTTTTAAATTTTGTGTAAGACTGTTCATTAGAGCAGTCTTTTTTTTATGCTCCCGATTTTCTTTTCAGTCGCCGCATCAGGCATTTCGGGAACCCTTACAACTTTTTCTTAATCGAGTTGCCTACACTGAATTGTTCTATTCATCTAGGGGTTACCCCTCATTTTTAAGGTGTGATGGTGATGATATCTTAGGAGGCACTTATCATCGCATCTTAATCAAAATTTAAAAAAATGAGCAAGAAAATTTTACTCCTCTTTGCGATGTTGCTGATGGGCATTGCAGCGTTGAAGGCACAATCACTAACGGCTGTAGGACACCCTGCTGGAGGCACTGGTTATGGTTCTAACAGCTCTAACCCACAAAAACCATTTACATTTAACGGTAAGGCCTATTTGTGGTATCTAAATTCATCTAATCTCTACCAGCTCGCAGAATGGAATGGCACTGCACTTACTCTAATTTCGCACCCAAGCGGTGGCATTAGCCTAACAAATTCTTTTAGTATAACCGCAGTTGAATTCGGTGGAAATATGTATTTAGGATATACCAATGCAAGTGGAAATGTCCAATTGGCCAAATTCAATGGCACTTCAATTACCCTCATTAATAATGCGAATACTTCCGACCTTGGATACCAAGGCCACCCTTTTGTTTATAATAACGAATTATTTTTTATGTATATTAATAGTAACAACAAAGTCCAATTGGCTAAATACAGTGGCTCTGGCGCTTCGCTTACACTTATTAATAACGTCAATGCCGTCGATCAAGGTTATCAAGGCTACCCAATTGTATTTAACAACGAATTACATTTTAGGTACGCTACTATTAATTCTAAATATCAATTAGCCAAATACAACAACTCAAATAACACGATTACCTTAATCCCCAATCCGATTGCAACTGGCAGTGGTCATTCTGGCGATCCAATCGTATTTAATGGAGCACTCTATTTTCAATTTCATACTGGTGGAAACATATTTAAATTAGCTAAGTATAATGGTTCGAGCGTTACTCTTATTGATAATGCTAATAGTGGTCACTTAGGGTACCAAGGCGATCCAATTGTATTTAATAACGAACTATATCTAAATTACCAGGGTGATGGCAATTTTCTTCAAGTAGCCAAATACAGTGGTACAGGCTCTTCGCTTACCTTAATTAATAATGTCAATGCTACAGATTATGGATATTTAGGTTCTCCGATTATATTTAATAATGAGTTGTACATTCATTATTCAGGTAATAACAATAGACAACATTTAGCCAAATGTAATGGTTCAAGTCTTACCCTAATAAACAATGCTAATACAACCGATCCAGGCAATCAAGGGTTCCCTTTTATTCTCAATAACGAATTGTATATTCGGTATAGCAACAGTAATTCTAAAGCCCAATTAGCCAAATACAGTGGCTCTGGCAGTTCGCTTGCATATATTAGCAATCCCAGTATTTCTGATCCTGGCATCCAATTCGGATTTAAAATGCATAATGGGGCCGTATATTTTCAATATCGAAATACCAGCAATAAATTTCAATTAGCCAAGTTTGATGGTTCTTCCGTAGCACTTTTTAACAATCCGGATGCGGGGGATGGTTACTATGATTCTCCTATTGGTTTAAATAGTCAAATGTTAATCCGTTATTTAAATGCATCTAGTGAATATCAATTGGCTTACTTATGTATTGGTGTTGTGAGTAGCACAATAAATACAAGTATTTGTGCTGGTAGTAGCTACACTTTCAATGGCGTTGCGATTACGACCCCAGGCACTTACTTAGATACCTTTGTCAATGCATGTGGAAATGATAGCATTGTTACATTAAACCTTTCAGTATCGCCAACTGTTGCGGCGAGCATTGCAACCACAAAACCTACTCGTTGCAATTTAAATGGCAGCATTGCTTTATCCGCTATCAGTACCTATAATACACTTACAACAAATAATTTTTCAGGAGCTATTGCTTCTCCTTTTTCAACTACAGGTTCTGCTATAATCAATAATGGTGAATTGCAATTAACCTCCGCAACGAATAGTTTGAATGGAGCATTCATATATACGCCCACTTCAACCCCAAGTGGTTTTACAGCGCTGTTTGATTTAAATATATATAATTCACCAAGTGGAAATGAAGTAGCAGATGGTATTAGTTTTAATTATGGAAATTTACAAGCATCGCCTATAGGACACGAAGACGGCATGTTAAACGGAAATGGATTAGTCATTCGTTTTAAAGAATGGCAAACACAACGTGTGGATGTAGTGTATAATGGCGTCGTGAAAGGAACTTATAATGTGGATCTTCATAATCCAAAAATTAGAAAAGTACGCATCGCTGTTTTGCCAACGGGTAAATTAGATTTAAGTATTGGCGATCAAGTTCTTTGTAACAATTTAGATTTAGGTGTTGCCTATAGCACTGACAATAAAACCTCATGGAAATTTGCATGGGGTTCACGAACAGGCGGGTCTAACAACCGACATGCGATTGATAATATTGAAATCTATTCAAACGAAAATGGCATTGCATTTACCCATGATAACTGGACAAGCCAAAGAGCTTTGCCTTTTTTTGATGTTGTACCAAATACCTATACCATACTAGGAGGCAATGCTACTTGCTCAAGCACAATCGGCACGGCCACGGTAACTGCCTTTAATACAAGTAATGTAACAACGGTAAGTAACACAAATAATCCTACTTGTACTGGACGAACCATTACAGTTACGAACACACTTGTAAATGACACCTTGGTGTGGAGCGATTTTGCAAGCCGTCCTACCTTAAGCAATTTTGGTAATTTAGGTAATGCTACTTTTTCAAATGGAAGTGTACAATTGACAGATAATACAGGAAGTCAAAATGGACGAATTGTATTTCCACAAACGCCGAACGCTGGTGTATTTACTGCCACGTTCAAAGCAAGAGTTTGGGACGGGAATAATGCAGATGGATTTAGTTTTAATTACGGACAAATCGACAATGTATGGGGCGCGGAAGCTGGTATGATGAATACCAATACGCCTGGTTTAAGTGTAGGCTTTCCTACTTGGAATACAAATAATATTGTAGTGAAGTATAAAAACAATGTCCTTACAACAGTACCTAATACAGGTAGTGGAGGAAATAGAGCCTCTTTTTTCACACCTATTGAAGTCAGTGTAAATGCACAGTATCAATTAACCGTAAAATGGAATGGAACTACTTATATAAACAATTATGATTTAGCAGCCAACAGTACTTACGAAACCGATGCAAAAACCAATTGGCAATTTGGCTGGGGTGCTCGTACCGGCGGACAAATTGATAGACATCAATTGGATGATATATTAGTAGTAGGTAAGCCAGGACTTTTATACAGTTACGATGGTGGCACAACCTTTGAAACTAATGCAACAAAAACAATTAATAACACGAATGCTGTAAGCGTAGTTGTAAAAGCAGATGGTATTTGCAGTGGTAATACTGTTTCTTTTCCTGCTATCACAACCACAACACCAACATTTGCACAAGTAGCACCCATTTGTGCAGGATCCACTTTAGCAGCTTTACCAACTACATCGAACAATGGTATTGCAGGTAACTGGTTGCCAAGTATCAACAATTTAGCAACTACTACTTATACATTTACGCCAACAAATACTTGTAATCCAACTACAACAATGACGATAGTTGTAAATCCAATGCCAATTATTACCAGTGTAAGTGCTACACCAAATACTATTTGTGCAGGCGATAGTAGTAAATTAATAGTAGGAGCAACACTTGCAGGTACTTTTGTTTCTACCTTAGCAGGAAGTAGCACACAAGGCAGTTCTGATGGTAGTGTTTCTTCAGCCACGTTTAATTTTCCTCATGGAGTCGCAACGGATATTATGGGTAATATTTATGTAGCTGATAGAAATAATCATAAAATACGTAAAATTACACCTTCAGGTCTAGTTTCAACTTTTGCAGGTAGTGGAATTGCAGGCAGTGCTGATGGTTCTGGGACATCTGCGTCGTTTAAATTCCCGACGAGTTTGGCTACGGATGCCGCAGGTAATGTATATGTGGCAGACAGGGATAATCATAAAATACGAAAAATTACTCCTGCTGGTGTAGTAACAACTTTGGCAGGTAGTGGTGCTTTGGGTAGTATTGATGCCAACGGCATAGCAGCCACATTTACATCGCCTTCTGGAGTTGCAATTGATGTTTCAGGTAACCTGTATGTGGCTGATGCGGGTAATAATAAAATTCGTAAAATCACACCTGCTGGTGCAGTAACAACTTTAGCAGGTAGTGGTATTTTTGGCAGTGCTAATGGCACTGGAACAGCTGCTTCGTTTTCTAGTCCCAGAGGAATAACAGTAGATTTTGCAGGTAATGTATATGTGGCTGATTATTTCAATCATCAAATACGTAAAATAAACACAAGCGGTGTGGTGACAATCTTTGCTGGTTCAAGTAGTGGCAGTCAAGGTGGTGCTGATGGCCTTGGAACATCTGCTTCATTTGCACTGCCTATTGGATTAGCAACTGACATTGCAGGTAATATATATGTGGTTGATAATGCTAATAATAAAATACGCAAAATAACTCCATCTGGTGCGGTAACAACCATTGCTGGTCAAGGTGGCCAAGGCAGTACAGATGGCATAGGAACACTAGCCAAGTTTACAGAGCCCTATGGAGTAGCAACGGATAATGTGGGTAATGTATATGTGGCAGATCAGGGTAATCATAAAATACGTAAAATTACCCAAACAGCACCTCAAACATATAGCTGGAGCAACACTGTCAATAGTTTAAGTGCAGCGCTAGATACCGTCAGTGTTATGCCTATAGCTACTACAATATATACAGTCACTGCAAGCACTACAGCAGGATGCACAACTACATCTACAGTCACAGTTACCGTAAAACCGAACTACACAATTAACGCAAGTGCTGGTGCCAACGGGAACATGAGCCCCACCGGAAATTCTGCTATGTGCGAAGGAAGTAACTTAACCTATACCATTACACCTAATGCGAATTATCAAATTGCCGATGTCTTAGTTGACGGTATCAGTGTTGGTGCTGTAACTTCTTATACATTCAATAATGTAACAGCACCTCATACCATCAGTGCAAGTTTTGTGTTGATTTGTGTGCCCACTTCAAATGCCACGAGTGCTACCTCTTGTTATACCTATACTTGGAGTGTAAATAATGTAACCTATAACGCATCAGGTACTTATACTGCCATCATGGGTTGCCATACCGATAGCCTAATACTTACCATCCAAGCTTGTAAAGATGTGAAGTGCTTTTTACAAGGATACTATACTAGTGCAGGTATCATGCAACCTGTGCTCTTGAACCAAGGCGTTTCGGCACCCGCCACTGCTTGTGATACCATCGATGTGTGGTTACATAGCACCGTATCGCCTTATGATGAAGTGTATTCTTTCAAAGGCGTATTATCCACAGCCGGTTTAATCAGTTGCGTGTACCCAGAAGCTGCCATAGGAAACAGCTATTATATGGTTGTCAAACATCGTAACTCTATCGACACATGGAGTGCTGATCCAATACTCATAACGAATAGTGCTGTATACGATTTTACAACAGCAAGCAATAAGGCTTATGCTTCTAACATGACTGAAGTAGAGCCTGGCGTTTTTGCCATGTATATGGGCGACCTCAACCACGATGGTTATGTAGATGGCTTTGATTTTTCGATCTATGATGCAGATGCACAGAATAATGTTGCTGGGATGTATGTGATTACAGATTTAAATGGAGATGGTTTTGTAGATGTATTTGATTATTCGATACTTGATTTGAGTACACAAGCAAATGCTTCTATCATCACGCCATAAAGAAAGTTGTGTTTTTTAGTTTTATGTAAGAGGCTGTCCTACAAAGACAGTCTTTTTTTATGCTCCCGATTTTCTTTTCAGTTGCCGCATCAGGCGTTTCGGGAACCCTTTGGAGTTTGCGGCAAGGATAGTAGTGGAAAGCCCGCATCCACGCGCTCTGGCGTGGGAGGACTTGGAACGAATAGCCTCTGTGCCGCCCAAAAAATAAGATAAATTCAAGAGGTCAAAAAAATATTTTGGGTTTCATACAACCTTTTCGAGAAATAGTTACACTTTAGTATCAATAAAGCAAAAGCAATTGATTTCTTATTCCGAAATACAAATTATAACTGGCTGCAAACAAGGCGATAGAGTGATGCAAAAGGCACTTTACGACAAGTATAAAGATGCCATGTATACCATTTGTAAAAGAATGTTGAACGATGAAGATTTGGCTTGTGATGCTTTGCAAGAAGGGTTTGTAGAAGTGTTTAGAGGTATTCATTCTTTTAAAGGGACTTCTACTTTAGGGGCTTGGATAAAAACAATTCTTATTCGAAAAGCCCTTTTGCTAGGTAAGCGCTTTAAAATGATGGAAGAGATGAATGAGGTTCACCATGATAGTATTATTCAATGGGATGATACGATGATGGGCCGAGATGTAGATTTAGCCATACAGCAATTGCCCACAGGATATAGAAATGTATTTGTGTTGATAGAAGTAGAAGGTTATACGCACAGAGAAACCGCCGAGTTGCTAGGTATATCAGAAGGGACTTCTAAATCGCAATTGTTTCACTCGAAAAAAATGCTTCAACAAAGTTTATTAAGCTTAAGAAACTAACATGAACAAAAAGAATATAGATCATATTTGGGATCAAATAGAAGAGGACCTTGCTATAGATTATCAAGAATTGAATAAAGAATTTCTGTATCAAGCTATTCAACAATTGCCCACGTACAAGGCGCCAGATCGATGCTGGTCGGTGATTGATCAAGAGCTAGGGAAGTCGAAAAGATTTAGTGTATACTCTTATTTGAAGATGGCCGCTGTAGTGTTGGTTATGATTGCCATAAGCATACTCATTCAATATAATTTGTCTCCTAAATCACCCACACAATATGCAAAAGTCTATGATCAGTCTATAAACCTTTACGAAATTTCAGATACCTCTGATAATGTATTTGTAGAATTGAAAAATAGCACATGTTCTATAAAGCCTGAGTATTGCAAAAGTGAAGAGTTTAAACAGTTTGAACAATCCTATACGGAGTTAGAACACATGCAACAAGAAATACTTGCAAAATCAGCCGACTACGATAATGCAGACCAGTTTGAAACGATGTTATTGAAAATTGAATCGCAAAAAAAAGATATACAACAAGAACTTATTCTACAACTTAATAAATCATGAAGCACCTAATTATCCTGATTGTACTTTTTATAGGCATGCACCATGCATGGGCTCAAGAATCTAATGTGGCTTTTAAAGTGAGCGATTATAATTACAATTATGGCCGAAATCTAAAGATAAAAACCAATTGTGAAATGGCAGATATTGTCATAACAAAAGGGGGTACAGATAAAGTAACTATTAAATGTACTTATAGCGCGAAGCATGCAGATAAGGGAGTAGCCACTCGTGAATTGCAAAGGCATAATATTAGAGTGCGTAAAACATTGAATGAGATTTTTATCAGTAATTTTTTTACGATCGTGGGTAGTGAAAATGAACCGAAAGCTAAACTGAAAATCATCTTTGAAATTACGATACCTGATTCTGTAAATCTTGATATTCAAAATAATTTTGGCAGTAGCAAATTGGTGAATGTAAAAGCAAAAGGCACTATCAATCAAGATTTCGGAAAAGTTGATTTAGTGAATGCTCAAGGGAGTTTGAAAATAAAAGGAGATTTGACTGGTCTAAACATATCTAAATTTAATGGTAGTTTAGAGATCAGAAATAAGTCTGGAGATATTATGGCTAGTGATGTAAAAGGCAATTTATTGTTTATTCAAAATTCAAACGCCAAAATTAGTTTAAACAATATAGATCATTCTGTGAATGTAAAAATGTTGTTGAGTAATTGCGAAGTAAAATGTAAGAATATTAATTATGCAAAGCATTCAGTATCGGTAGAATCATATAAGCAACCCATCTTACAAGAAGGAAATATGCCTATGGAAAGGAAAGGGGATTTGTATTTCATTCACATGGAAAAGCCCTTACCTGGATTTGTGATTAAGGCAACTCATACCACCTTGAACCTTTAATGTCTTCTATAAAATAAAATGTAATAACACCATTAATAATTTTAAAATTTAAAAAAATGAAAAAATATATTGTATGCCTATGCCTTATGTTACATGTAGGATTGCTTCAGGCGCAAACAGACTCTTTCGAAGTGAAGCAAAAAAAATTTATGAAGACTTATAATTTTATTACCATGGCTAACAAGGAAGAAACAAGCATCTTAAAATTGAAAGTAATACCCTTGTTATTAAATGGAGTAAGCAATAAAGTAGCTATTACGTATGATGGTGTGCCTATTATCATATCTTATGAACGAAAAATATTTCCTTTTTTATCTTATCAAATTGAAAGCAAGAATATCCTGTACTCAGAAAAAGATTATTATGATAATTCTGTCATGGATTTCTTTACAACTTATGAGAAAAACCAACATGATTCTCTTGGAACCTTTTATGGTCCTTATGCAAGATCAGCGCATAAAAAAATGATTTTTAATTCGAGTATAGCTGCAGAATTAAGATATTATTATAATGCAAGAAGGCATATGCATCGTAGACATACAAAAAACAATTTTTCGGGTAATTACATAGCATTTAGGGCAAGTAGAAATGTGTTGCAAACAGGTTATGATTATTGGGATATTAGAAGAAAGGAAGAAAATCCATTTTCCGATCACAATACTCACCCATTTTATGATAATAATTTGTCCTTGTTTTATGGAGCGCAAAGAAGGTTTTTGAAATACTTTTATATTGATATGCATGTGGGTGTTTCATATAGATATGGTGCCGAAAAAAACAAGCCTCAAGAATGGAGATCTTTTGAACCTGGTGGGGGTATTGAAACAGTGTATTACTCAACTAAAATGGATAATATAGCCAGATGGGTGCCTTCGGTTAGTTTAAGATTTGGCTTTGCTTATTAGTCATATTTAATGGGCGAATTGTTTGGGCGGCACACACGCCCGTCTGTCACAAAAATAATATATAAAAAGCCGGACAGGCTTTTCGCTACAAGTCCTCTCCCGAATCGGCTATGAGCCATCTAGTCGCAAATAAACTTCGTAAAGCCTCTCGGGATGCGGGCTTTTCGCTACAATCGTTGCCGCAATACAAAAGACAATTGTCGTTTATTATTATCAATACATTTTTAGTTTACTTATAGATCTTATCACTTTAAAAATTAAATAATCATGAAAAAATTATTTGTTATTCTTATCGCCTTTATGGCATCTTGTAAGTGCGAAAACGACGAGTTGATGTTGAATGGTGTATTATTAAGCAAGGTGGATTCCTTGCCGGTAACAAATTATAGTTTACGCTTAGATTATTTACATCAAGTCAGAGGTGAACTTGGTTGTGGCCAAAATTTCCTTTCGATATCAATTCGAACAAATACTTCAGGTGGCTTTATGTATAATTTGGAGGTTGCTAAAAATGCGCATAACGTAAAAATTATAGGAAAGAATCAGGAGGTGTTGTATGATTCGGTGATTAGCGATCATTTAAAATTATATGTGATGCCATAATAGGGTCCCCGAAACGGAACTCGACTTGACGGGAATGAACATTGGGGGCAAAATAAAAAAACATCTTTAGAGCCAATGATTTTTATGAGCCATAGAAATTACTTGTGCCTTAGAATTGACATGTAGTTTGTTGTAGATATTTGAAATATGTTTGCGCACGGTGAGGGTGCTAATATTTGTTAGGGTTGCAATTCGCTTTGCATCGTAGCCATTTACCATATGTAAGAGAACTTCTTTTTCTCTTTCAGAAAGTAAGGTGTCGATAAGTTCTGTTGGAGGCTTATGATCGCGGGCGTTTTGTTGACCGAGTAGTTTCAGGGTTTTGCGTGCGATAGCTGGACTCATAGGAGCGCCACCAAATGCTAAGAGTTCTTGAATGGACGAATATATAGTTTGATCAGATTCATGCTTGAGTAAATAACCTGCAGCACCTGCTTGAATAGCTTCGAAAATATTGTCGTCATCTTCGAACACCGTTAAGATAATAAAGTGCATGCTTTCGTGAATTGATTTGGCTAGTCTGATTGTATCTATGCCATTTAGTCCAGGCATTTCAATATCCATGAATACTAAGGTGGGCAATTGGTGCAAAGGAAGCCCTTTGATAGATTCTAGAAACTCGTGGCCAGATGCAGAAACCAAAGACAAGTGTATATCTTCAAAACATTTTATTTTTTGAATAAAAGTATTTCTGTTAATGATATTATCATCGACAAGGGCAATGTTGATTCGTTTTTCTTGTGTTTTCACTCTTCAAAGTTAGGCGTCTTCCTATAAACAAGGAATACTTAATTTATAGTAGGTTCGTGAATGATGACTCTTGTGCCGTTGGGTTCGAGAACTTCCCATTTTACATGCAATCCACATTCCTTAGCTCGATGTTTAATATTGTCTATACCTGTACCTCGGTTAATGAGGTTGCTTTGAAATCCTTTGCCATTATCTTCTATGGTGATATGAATAAATTCGGTATTATTAAATTGAATATTTATAATAGAGCAATCGCTATGTTTGAGAGAATTTGTTAGGCACTCTTTCAGGATAAGAAAAAGATTGAGAATTCTGGCGGGGGCTAATTCTATATCATGTGTAATGTTTTCTTGATAGTTGTAGCTGACATGTGGATAGTTTTGGATTAGCTTTTGAGCCCACGATTTAAAACGATCTGCGAGTTTGGTAATGGGAAGATGTTCGTTTTTCAAAATCCAAATTGAATCACTAAGTTGGGTTACTATACCTTGGGCATTTTCGTCTAATTGAGAAATAAGTTGCATGTTATCATCAGAAGATTTGTCTTTTAAATATTTTATATTCGATGTTATAGCTGCAGCATAAGAACCTAGGTTATCGTGTAAATCTGCTGCGATTCGTTTTCGTTCTTTTTCTTCTGCTACTTGAACTGCCTTCAATGAATTTATTTTTTCCTCAGCTAATGCTTTTTCCATTTTTCTACTTTGTACATGTCTGTAGTTTCTATAAATGAGCCAAGCTAGGAGCGCACCGAGTCCAAGTAATATCAAGGAAATATAAGTTGCATATTGACTTCTAATTAAATTATTTTCTTGTTGGATAATAATATTCTCTTTCTTTTGTAGTTCATACTTGGCTTCTAAATCAGCAATGGCTTTTTCGGTATTGGCTTCGTAAAGTGAATCTTTTAATCCAATAATTTCTGTAGAAGTTAGGTAGGCTTTTTGATATTGCTTTGCTCCATCATAGGCATTCGCTAATCCCTTTTTTAAGTAAATAAGTTTATACATATTACCTGCTTTTTCAGCTAGCTTAATGCCTTGTTTTGCAATGTCAATTCCCTTTAGTGCTTGGTTATTGTATGTGTAAAAAAAAGAGAGCACCCCCATATCTGCTATGGTATAATGTAAATCGCCAACTTGCTGCCTTATGATCAAAGCGTCTTCTAAGTCTTTTTGTGCCTCATTTTTTTTGTTCATTTTCGAATAAATACCTGCTCTGATATTTAAAGCATTAGCTTGGTTGGTTAAGTTTTCTAATTGCTTTGTGTAGGTTAATCCTTGATTGATGAATAACATGGCAGTATCATAACCTTCTTTTACTTTGTAACAAGAGGCCATATTTAAGAAAAGCGAATTGACTGTTGCTAACAAATTTTCATTTCGCGTAAAGTTTATTCCTTTTCTTAACCAATTGACTGCCTCTGCTTCATTTTCTAATTCCATATTAGCAAGTCCTAAGGCTGAATACGATTTCATGATAGATAAAGTGTCGCCTGCTTTTTCGCTTGCTTTCAGTAAATTAATGGCGGAGTCTATGGCTAATTTATATTGATTGTCTCGAACTAGGCAGATAATTTTATTATACAATATTTCTAATCGTATGGATTCTTTTATTTGAGTATGGCTTCCTACTTCTAATAAACTATCAATATAAACATTGGCCTCTTTTGATTTTGAATTTTTTAGAAAAGTATAGGTGTAGAAATTTTGAATACGAAAATACTCATGGCTATTCGGTGTATTGTTAGCAAGTCCGACTTGAACATATCTACTTAAGCTGTCTGCAGAAAGTGAATTGAATTGCTCACATATTTTTAAGGCAATCAGTCCTTTTTCTTTTTTTGATTGACTTGCTTCAAATTCACTTTTTAATTGGTTCAATATCTTAGTTTGTGCGCTGACTTGATAAAGACATACGAATTGAAGCAATAAAAAGAAGATAAAGTTGAATCGCATGGTTACTTGGATTAGTGGATAAAAATACTGAATTCGCTTGATTATTTTATGCAAAAAGTATGATAGCCGCCATAAGAAGAATGTGACATGGAAGAGTAAAGAAAAGATAGAGGAAAATTGCTGGCAGATTATTCATACTACAAATTGAGTATTTCTGCTTGTGTGAAAATATATTTTATTTGTGAAAAATCAAGCTACATGAAAAAATGTTTTACCTTAATAACCTTCTTATGCATGATGATTGTTTCGCATGCTCAAACACTTGAAGAGATAAATTTTTCCCCTAACCAAACCACACCTCTGAATACTTATACTACTGGGATTAATAACAAGGGTTTTGTATGTGGTTACTATGAAGCACTAACTGGCGATAAAGTTGGCTATGTAATCACCCCTCTGGGGAAACGAATTATGTTTCCGCCAGGTCAATTTCCTTCAACCTATTCAAGTATTACAGTAGAGGATATTAATGATTCATGTACCATTATCATTAATGCGACTTCAAGCACTGGCGTAGTAGATATTTATAAAGCCACATTTAGTACGCTTACTCAAAGCTATACCATAGCTGCTGTTTCGGGAAATGGACAATCAGGTATTGCAAAACCATTTGGTATTACGAATAAAGATGTTTATTCTGGTTGGTATCCAAATTTGACTGATCGATGGGGCTTTATGTTGAATGATGGCACTGCATCTAGCTTGCCAACATGGAATGCAAAACGTTACAATTTAACGCCTACTTATTTTTTTAAAGGAAATGATAATGATTTGTATTGTGGGTTTTATATTGATGCAGGATTTTATTACCCTTTGGTTTTTGATGCACAAGCCAATTCTTTTGATATACTTCCATTTACGAATAACATGAAACCCAAAGATATCAGTAACAACAATCGTATTTGTGGGGAGTACAGGCAAGGCAATGGTGTGTATTGTGGTTTTTATGGCAATTATTCAAGTGGTGCTATTTCTAACTTTACTTCAATCAATACTTTGTTTTCTTCAACTACCATTCAAAGTATTATCAATGGATGTAATGATAGCATGGCTTTTGTAGGGTCTTATCTGCATCCTACTACAAATAAATGGGTTGGGTTTATTTATAGGCCTAACCAATCTGAATATCGATTGCCAAAATTTGCTTATGCCACAGATACTTGGACAAAACTTTTGAACAATGCAGGGTCAGGTCCTTTAGATGTTTTTTCTCCTAATTTTTATTCGAATTTTAATTATTCAAGTACCGACCCTTTTATTACGAATGGAAATCCTTTGTTGACACCTCTTATGTATAACATTTATGGATCAACTCTGGCTATTCCTAATGCGGTGAGTGTGTCATGGAAAGGATTTTGTTCTGAATCTAAAATTGGACCGCTAGCCACCATCGCCAATTCGACTAACATATTTTTGTATGAAAATAATTTTAAGCCTTTGCTGATGTCAAAGTATTTACAATCGGCCTACTCCTCTGGTTTTAATGGTTATTGTTTCGGGTTTTCGCAAACGGCTTTGCTTCATAAGTATCGACCTGACCTATTTAGTCAATGGTATAATAAGCCCTTGAATTTTGATATTTCTCTAGCGCAAAATACCGATGATGTTTCTGTGCTAGCCATTGAACGTGCTTATTTAAAGCAATATGATCTTGTATGGCAAAATCTAATGTTTCCCATCACGACAAGTTATTGGAGGGGTATGTATCGTTTTAAAAATGAGTACTTAAAAGATTCGGCAACGGTGAATCCTCAATCTCTTGGAATGGGTTTGGGTATTCCAAATACACCAACAGCTGGAGGACATAATGTGATGCCCTATAAAATTAGAACGCCGAAAAAATTTCCATTTGATACGCCAACGCAAGCATTTGATACCTTGTACATTTATGATTCAAATTATCCTAATGATTCAAGTCAGTATTTTACAGTCAAAGCGCCGTTTATAGAAAATGGGGGTGATACGGCTATGAATTCAAGTTATACTGTGGGGAGTAATTATTTATACGAAATCAGATTTCAAAAAGTAGGCATCAGAGATAATATAGTTACACAGTATAGCGATTTGAATAAAACAACCAGAGCAACAACTGATTCTACTTTTAAATTTACGATAGAGAGAAATGTATTTTATGCCCTTAAAAACTCAAGTTCGCAAGTGATGAAATTGGACGCAAATGGATTTTCGAATAGTTGTAGTAATATATTGCCGAATATTCCTGAAGGCGTTTTTATCAATAAGCCTATCAATAGTCAGAGTGATACCAATTCGACATTTACATTCACATCAAGTAATTATATAGATTCAACGATGCAATGGGCAATTCACAAAGACTTTCTTACAATGGGAATTACTAGAAATTCACAGCCCTCAGAGCAAGACCATTCAACATTTAACCATAGAATGATTACTTATGGCAATCCAGATGCAATCACGAAAAAACTAAGTTGTTATTTCATTCAAATAGCCCCTGATGCAAGTCAAGCAAGTACTGTATTAATAAGCGATTTAAATATGTTACAAGGTGATAGTGTTGTAACCGAGAATCCGAGTGATTATATTTATAGAGTTACAAAAATTGGCTCTGGAAGCACTACCTATAATTTAAATACATATACCTTTTCAAACGACACGGCTAAACAATTTAATTCAAATGCCATTCAATTAGACGGAAACTCTTCGCACACTATTTCTTCATTATCTCCAAATGGAGGTACTGTAGTGTTTGTTGATAATGATAATAATGGATCAATTGAAGATACTTTATTTGTTACGGAAATTCCATTGGGTACCCTTGATATGAGCACAAAGAACAAATTATCTTTTTCAATTTTCCCAGTGCCAACTCAGGATATTTTAAATATTCGACCTGGTCAAATGGAGGCCGCAAATTATTCTGTTGTGGTTGCAAATTCTGCTGGACAAATTTTGGAAAGAAAGCAATACGCTAATTGGCTAACTGATAAAGTTCAAAAGTTGGATGTCAGCAAATTGCCTGCAGCGAATTATTTAATCTTCATTATAGATCAACATAATCAAGTGGTATACCAAGAAAAATTTATCAAGAAATAACTGATTATCATCCACATAAAATTAGAAATCGTATAAAATTTATTGAATAAGCGATACTACAAATTGAGTATAGTTTGATGAATGGAATGTAATGAAATTTGTAAAACATTTTGATATACTACATCATGAGCCTTTGAACATTTATTGAATTCAAATACACACTATGAAAAAACAATTATTACTTCTGTTGATCTTATTGCCTTTCATGAGTTTTGCTCAAACATGGAATGGGAATATAAGTCATGATTGGACAGACCCCTTAAATTGGAGCCCTAATACAGTGCCAGGTTTAACATCTTATGTCACCATAAATCCTGCTAGCAATTCGCCTCAATTACAAGCCAATACTTCTATTGGTGGAATTAATATGACAGCGGGTTGCACCTTAGATGTGAATGGTTTTTCATTGACTGTTGGTCCTGTCAATAACTATAATTATTTCAGCAACAGTACCTTAATCAATACGAATGCCTCAACTGATATTGTGTTGAATATTAATAACAACGCTATTGGATATTTTACACAGTTTAATGGCATGACAGTGAACGATCATATTACGTTTAACCTTACAGGGTCAGACGCCTTTTATGAATCTAATACAGGAGCTCCTTGCACTTATAATGGCAATGTAGTTTTTAACGTGAATAGTGGTTTGCCTGTTACTATTTCGCAACTAGCTTTGTCGCAGTATAATGGAAATTTAACTTACAATAGAACGATTGCAGGAAGTACCACTTTATTTAATTCAGGTGCTAACATAACTGGTAATTTGACTATTCAAAATACAGTAGGAGGTGCAACTTCCATAGGAGCAAGTAGCGTAAGTACTACAATTAATGGAACATTACTGGTTAACTTAAGCAATCCAACTCCAAGTCCCTTTAGTATGTTTCGAGTTAAGAACCAAGTTACAGGAGGTGCTTTCAATGTGCAAAATTCGGTCGCATTTAATATGCAAAATGACACCATTAAAGTGGCATCTCTAAATATACAAGGTTATGAAGGATCTGCATATGCCTACTTTTATTCAAATATGATTGAAGGAAATGTAACCCTTGAAGATGATGTGAATTATGGAGCTGGCTATCATACAGAATTGCGCAGCAATACGATTTCAGGCAATGCAACATTTACCATAAAAGGGACTAATACATTATATGAAGCCAATGGTGCAAATGCTGCAAACGTTTTTAACGGCAATACCGCATTTAATATGATGAGCAGTGCATCGCTTTATATGAGTCATGGCGCCAAATCAACCTATAATGGTAATCTTACGATGAATAGAACAATAGCTGGTTATACTCGAGCTTTTAATGCAGGTGCTACCATAACAGGTAATTTAGTTTATAACAATATAGCTAGTGGTGATAATGATTTAGGTAACCTGAGTAATCTTACTTCTATCACAGGCTCTGTTAATATGAATGTCAATCTTTCACCTATTGGACGATTTGAGATGTATCGTTTGATCAACCAAACATCGGGTGGTAAAATTAATATACATAACTCAAGAGGATTTGATATCCAAAGTGATAGCTTAATAGTTGATTCATTAAATGTTGTTTCGTATCGTGGTAATGCATATGGATATTTTTATAATAATCAATTGAACGGGCATTTAACTATTGCCGATAGTGTAAATTATACTGGAGGGTATGTTACATACATTAGAAATAGTACTATTACAGGAAATACCCATTTCAAATCATATGGTACTAATCAATTTTTGGAAGCTTTTCAGTTGGCAAATACGTATCATGGGAATCTAACTATGGATGTTTTTGGAAGTGGTAATCTATACACAAGTTATAATGCTCCATCAATAATTAATGGCAACTATACAGTAAATCGTACATCGGCAGGTTATACGAGTTTGTTTGGGAATGCGGCAACCATTTCGGGCAATTTTACTTATACAAAAAATGCAAATGGTGGATCAGATTTAGGAACATTGGCAGGCAAGACATCTATTGATGGAACAATCAATATACATGTTACCCAATCTTTGGGTGATGTATTTTCATTGTCTCGTATCCAAAATTTAACTAACGGAGGAAGCATTTCTATTACGAACACCCAAGCACCTAATATTCAGCAAGATTCACTCGTTGTAACATCATTCAATGTGAATGGGTACGGCGGAAATGCATATGCTTACTTATTTAATAATCAACTCAGTGGCGATTTAACACTTACAGATCTAGCGAGTTATACAGGGGGCTATAATACCCAAATCAGAAATAATACCATCACAGGAAATACAGTTGTGAATAGCAATGGCACCAATCATGTGTATGAAGCCATTACGACAGCGAATACTTACGATGGTAATTTGACTTTTAATATAGCAGGCTCTGGTTCATTGTATACTAGTTATAATGCAAAATCAACTATTAATGGCAACTATACCGTAAACCAAACAGCGGCAGGCTATACAAGTTTGTTTGGCAATGCAGCATCTATCTCAGGTAATTTTTCCTATACGAAGAACGCCACAGGAGGGTCAGATCTAGGAACCTTAGCAAGTAAAACCACTATAGGTGGAACCATCAATATGAATGTGACACAAAACCTCTCCAGCCCTTTTTCATTGAGTCGAATTCAAAACCTGACCAATGGAGGAAGTGTTTCAATTTCAACTATTCAGGCACCTAACATTCAACAAGATTCATTAGTGGTGAACACATTTAGTGTAAATGGGTTTGGTGGAAATCAGTATGCTTATTTTTATGATAATCAACTTACGGGAAATTTGACTTGGGCTGATGATGCGAGCTATACAAGTGGTTACAACACCAATTTTAGAAATAATACTATTATTGGTAATAGCATGATTACGAACAACGGCTTTAATATTTATTACGAAGCCAATATAGCCAATACCGGAAATACCTTTTTGGGCGATGTAACCTATAATAGAATTGGTAATGGTGCTATGAATATAGCTACTGGTGATACGAATTCATATAGTGGAAATCTTGTACTGAATAATTCAGTCGCATTACCCATGAATACAGAATGGATTAAATTTATTGGAAGTACAAATACCCATATTAATCAACTAGGAACAGGAGCAATCAATATTCAAAGAATGATTATGAATAAAACATCAGGAGCTAGAGTAAGCCTAAATAAACCTGTATCCATATTAACTTCATGTGATTTCGTAACAGGGTATATTAATTCAACGACAACTAACCCATTAATTTTCCCAGACAATATAAATCATACCAATGCATCAGATAATAGTCATGTAATTGGTTGTGTAACTAAAACGGGTAATGATATTTTTACTTTTCCTTTAGGTAATGGAATTGGGTATCATCCACTGTCTATCACAGCACCTGCAATATCTACAGATACATTTCAAGCATGTATTATTTTAAAACATCCAAGTGAAGATGGATATAATGTTACCTCAAAAGATGCAGCACTACTTCAAGTTGCACCCTATCATTATTGGACCTTGAATCAAACAGCAGGAACGAATGCAGAAACCGTATCATTGGGTTGGTCTATTCCTTGTGCAAATACTGTCATTGCTAGTTTGCCAAACATGGCCGTCGCAAGATGGAATGGTTCGCAATGGGATAATTTAGGTAATGGAGGAACAACCGGTACAACAAGTTTAGGTTCGGTTAGTTCTGCTACTACCACAGCAAATTATGGGGTGTTTGCCTTGGCAACAACTAGTGCTTCTAATGCATGGCAAGTTACCTCTGTGTCTGCAAGCTCTTCAACAATTTGCGCAGGAACTTCAACTACACTTACAGGAGCAGGTGCAAGCACATATGTTTGGATGCCAGGAAATTTAACAGGAACTTCAGTAGTTGTATCTCCGATCACCACCACTACTTATACTGTCACAGGCACTAGCGCCACAGGTTGTATAACCACGGCAACAAAATTAATTACAGTAAACCCTTTACCCAATATTACTGCATCTGCAAGTTTAAATACAGTGTGCAGTGGATCTCCTACTTCCTTAACTGCGAATGGTGCTGTAACCTATGTTTGGCAACCTGGTTCTTTGGTAGGCACTCCTGTCAATGTCAATCCTTTAATAACCACTACTTATACAGTCACAGGTACCAATGCGAATGGATGCACAAATACAGCTACCAAAACTATTCTTGTTAATCCATTACCTAATGTAAGTGCTTCAGCAAGTTCCACATCAATCTGTCTTGGATCATCAACAAGTATCACAGGATCTGGTGCGGTTTCTTATACATGGCAGCCAGGTTCATTAGTTGGAAATGTAATTACCGTAACACCAAATACGCCAACCACTTATACTATCACAGGCACTGATGCCAATGCTTGTGTGAATACAAATACGATCAGCATAGTCATTTTATCATTACCTACAATTGCCTCATCAGCTACACCTTCTACCGTGTGTGCAGGCAAACCTGTTTCATTAAGTGCGAATGGCGGCGTCTCTTATTCGTGGCTACCAGGATCATTCACAGGAAGCTCGGTAGTTGTTTCTCCACTCACCACCACTACGTATACTGTTACTGGTACAAGTGCAAATGGCTGCACGAGTATTTCAACCACTTCTGTTTCTGTAAACCCAATTCCAAACATTAGCACCACAGCGTTGCCTTATGCAGCAGTATGCACTGGAGGCACTGTGAAATTAACCGCCACTGGAGGGTCTACCTATGCTTGGACTGGTGGCATTAGCAATGGCGTGAATTTTAATCCTTCATCAACCACCGTCTATACTGTCACTGTCACCGGATCTAATGGCTGTACAAATACATCTTCTCGAACAATTTATGTAGGCACTTGTGCAACATGTAATTCAAATATAGTGGTTTCTACTTCGCCTTATAGTATTTTGCTAACAGAATCAACTACCTATATTCAAACAA
>CAZSUF010000030.1:20058-20385 GCA_964609875.1 uncultured Bifidobacterium sp. | reverse complement strand
AAATGTGTCCACACGATAGGATCGCAGCATCGGGGGCAAAAGTGGAAAAACAAACAGGTATCTTTGTGGACTATCATTAAATAGCTTACTAGTTTCCATAACGTGATTCCGTTGATTGATGAAAGCAATGGAATAATGCTACGAAGCGAAGACGCTTCGTAGAACATTCATTTCAAGTTACTTGCATAGAAGAACTGCGGTTTTTAAATTATTGCGATAATTTATAAACCACATTCGCATTACCCCTCTCTATGTACGCCCCTTTTTTATTTAAAGTAATGCAATAATTTTATCTGCCTCTCTAATACCACTCAAATAGGCACCATG
>CAZSUF010000030.1:10535-20048 GCA_964609875.1 uncultured Bifidobacterium sp. | reverse complement strand
CAAAAAATAATTGATCGTTTATTTCTTCTGCTAAATCGTCAAAATGTTGCATTTCTGTCCCTACTGCTGTAAATGAGTAAGCTCCAAAAGTATTCTCGTTAGATTGCCATTTGGTTCTTAGCATATTGGTTGGGTTGGGAATATTGTTTCCGTAAATATCTTTTAGGTGCAACATGATTTCATTTATCACTTGCGCATCTGTCATGGTTTCGGTTTGTCGAGCATAATCAGCATAAGCAAAAGTCATTAATGCGTTTACGCTTGGATTCACTTTTTTTACATTGACAAAATAATTAAATTTGTCTTTCGTAGCAGGTGTGTATGAAATATATTGCACATCGTCCCAAAAAGAAGTGTCCCAGGTTAGCAAAAATTTGTTTACACAATTCATTCCAATTTTTTGAATAGCGTTTTGTTTTACCGTTGGCAAAGCAGGCATAAATTGAATGGTGTTTGCTTTCAAAACACCCAATGGAACTGTAACTATAACATAATCTGCTTCGCTTTCTGTTCCGTTATGAAGTACTTTTATTTTTGCGTTGGAATAATCAATATTTGTAACTCGCTGGTTGAGTTGAATACTCAAACCGTTTGCTAAATAAGTAGGAATGGTATCATAGCCATTGGTTGCCATTCGCTCTTCACCAGAAAATTCTTCTCCCTCGTTGTAAAGCGTTGAAGAAAGTTTGTCTAAATCGCCTGTGTCAAAAGTTACATAGGTTGATAATAAAAAATTCCATAGTCTGTCGCTTGTTTTAGCAGGATATAAATTATTAAAAACAGTTTCAAAACTTTGATTGGCGTTTCCGCTATTCATCATTGAATTTAAGATAGTGTATAGCTCTGTTTCGGCATTATCGTAAGTTGTCGTGCTTCTTAAAACACCACCCAAATCGTATGATTCCCTGCTTTCATCATCAGTAAAGGCAGTATTCATTCCTGCTTGTTGGGCCAAGGTTGTAATTGGGTTTCCATCTATTCCGTGTATCCAACTTGCTCCTTCATCAAACGCCACACCTAAACTTCTATTGGTTTTGAGTCGTCCTCCAACTTTATCTTGGGCTTCTAAAACAATTACATTAAAGCCAGTTTCTTTGAGTTTTTTGGCAGCGGCAAGTCCAGAAATGCCAGCCCCAATGACTATAACGGTTTTGTCGCCTGGATTCACATCATCTTCTTCTTTATGACAAGAAGTGGCCAAAATTGATGGGGTCAATAATAAAATTGGTAATCCTGTTAGGGTGTCTTTAATAAATTTTCTTCTTTGCATATTTTACATTCTTTCTTTAATCATGTCTATTTGATCGGCGCACAAAACAATAAAAAACAGTTTGTGACTAACCAAAGCTCTAAAGTTTAAAGACGAAATTAACTTAAAAAATTAAAGTTTGAATCAAATTGAAAGTAACATACTGAGAAGAAAAATGGCTTTTGGATAGCGGGTATAATTTATGGGCAATTCAATATATTCTCATTTGTAGGATAAAGAAGTCCATTTGGCGATAGTTGGTCTGGAAAAATAAAATTACTCAAAGACGTGCCGGTCGGAAGGCACTTCAGTGAGCTTAATTCCCCACAAATTCCAATCTTGTGATTGCTTGTTGTGGTGGCTTGTATTCTATAATAGTATTTTGTATTCGTACTAATTATAGAGGCAGGTGCCCAGCCTTGTCCAACCTGTGTTGTCACAAAGAGGATGTTGTTTAAATCATCGTAAATGGTGAAGTCGATCAATGAAATATTCAAAAGAAGCGGAATGAATACATCATTAACACCATTACCGTCCGGTGTGAATGCATTTGGCATATATATTCGAGCAGTATCATTAGTTCCAGTAGTGTCTGTAATTAAGTTGTCGCAATGAATATGGGTTTTAGTATTATTTGTATCTTTTGGTTTATCACAGTTTAAGAGGAATATTGTCATTATCAATATCAAATACACCTTGTTCATACTTTAATTTTTACTTATTTAAGTTATCAAATCTTTGTGTTACCGCTAAAACCTAAATATGTGAATTCATTAGTATACTTATTTATATAAACTTTCACTAATCTAACTTCAACCAAACCAATCTTACCTTTTTATCTCGCCCATCTATTTCTAATTTCAAGGTAGCAAAAATATTTCTTTCTTTATCGTAATCTGAAACTGCTAATAAGGCTAAATTGTGTTCACGTTTTCCATCAGGCTCTCCAAATAAAAATTTTCGTTTTGGAAATACTTCAGCTGTATTTGTTTGAAAAGCAAAAGCATCACATTCTCCTAACCCACGAATATCAGTCACTTTACCACGTTTTAAAATCTTCTTTTCATTTTCTTCAATATCATTGAAAAGGATATACCTATTATCTTTCCCTTCGAAATAAGCAAATAATTTATATTGATTCCCACCGCCTAAGTCTATGCCTGTCCAATCTCTCGATGCATGATAGTTGGAGATCATACCGCCCCCTGTCATTATACTTGTATTGATAATATAATCTTTAGGAATTAAATTACCTCCTATTGAGTTGCCACTTGCGTTGTAATTTAAAACAGCCATATCTGTAAAATGATATTCTTGACGGGTAAAGCTACTTTGCGAACTTGTGATCGTGTACTCCTCATAACCTTCTAATATTATACTATACCCTCCATCTTTATTGATGAAAAAATTCTGCAATAAGCCGCTATAATTTTTTCTCTTCCCAAAAAGTTCTTTATACTTTGCATTCACATCATTTCCCTTCATCAAGGGCCCCTTCATAACATTTTTCGTATTAGGATCTACAATATGAACTTGTAATGCATACTCCATATCTCCAGGTTCAATATCTAAATCTTTTCGAACTCTACGTGAAATTTCATAGGTTGTTACAGCAAGTACTTTTTTAGTCACAGGATTATATTTCAGTAATCCACGTCCTAAGGTATATCCATCATCTACAGGAATCAAGGTGTATTGAACATCTTTATCATTATTTGAAAAACTAGCAATCAACACATCATCTTCTTTTCCTCCAGATCTGCGTGTATTGTAGGCATATAATAAGGTCATCACTTGTTTGTCGCCAATCACTACTAAATCTCTAATTCGGATATATTTAAATTTGTCTTCCGGCGAACTCATAAACGCTCGACTAATTTCTTGATGCTTATTATTATAATGAATCACTTCAATACGCTTATTTCTTTCTTTTTCAAATGAATTGACAAAGGCAAGTGCATAATTATCTGAATACGGATCTTTAGCAATTGTAAAACTTGATACAGGCACGCCACCAAAAATGTTCGCGTAACCTTCGGCTAAACCAGTTGGATCTAATTTATCTAAAGTCTTTACAGATACAGTATCTCCTGTTTTGGGATTAATTACTAGTCGGTGTAATACCCTTTCTAGCTTGTCATATTCGTTCAGAAACAAAACCACATTTCCATCAATTTCGAAACAACCTGCAATATCGGGCAATCGCAATATTCCTAACCCATGCTGTACCGGTTTTGAAACGATTTGTTTATAGCTTGGATCAAAACACTTAATTTTCAACATGCTTTTTTGCAAATGATAAAAGAAGGTACTTCCATCTTTCAGCATCAATATTTTAGCAACGCCTGTTTGAGGTTCTTCAAAGGAGGCACTTTTTCCTGCTACGGTAAATTGAGCATGAATTGTAAATGAAGTTATGAAGCTGAGCACAGAAACAAGAAATAATGATTTCAATAGTAGGTGTATTTTTCTCATAGAATAAATTTGAAGCAAAATAGGATTAAATAATAAATCTCAAAGCATATGCCCAATTTATTTATTCAAAACATAGAAAATATTATTTGTCACGCAAGTGTCAAAATATCTCCTTGTAATTGAAAAATCTAAGATCAATTCATAATTTTAACTCATGAGTCATGAAACTAAATATTTATTGATTGGCATACTTACATTCGCTGTGCTATTTGCCGTCATACATTATTTAATTTATTTCGTGATGGATTTTTCTTGAGCTAACGTTCATCAGCACCTTCCTCTCCATCAATAATAGCTCGAACATCGGCTGTGCAATATTTACATTTAATCGCATCCACAGCAATAAACTCTCTGCAATACGGGCACTCCCTGCTTCCTTGCGCCCTAAAATTAGCTAGCTTATAATGCATAATCACTTTCACCATCATAAAAAGCACTACAGCAAGTATCAGAAAATTAATTAAGGCTCCCATAAAATTACCTACATGAATTTCACCTCCATTCAGATGCAATACGACCCCACTTAAATCGGGCGCACCGCCTATAGCAGCAATCGTATCTCCGATGATATCTTTGGATAAACTTTCTACAACGGTGGCAAAAGCACCGCCAATAATTACACCTAAGGCTAAATCAAACATATTTCCACTAGAAGCGAAAATTTTGAATTCGGTTAAAAACTTTTTCATGATAACATTTTTCGGCCCTAAAAGTAATTAAGTCGATTGATATGCACTGATAATTTCTGAAATTTCTTGTTGTATTGAAACCCCTTTATCGGTATTATACCATTTTTGTAATTGTACTTTTAGCTCACCAATGTCCGTTCCTTTTTGTTTTAAGTCTGCATATAGGGTCTGACATGCTGCGGGCCTAGGTCCCCACACAGCAAGATCCTTTCCTTGTTCGTCTCTGATAACTAAAATTGGAATAGATTTTGACCCATGGGTTAAATATTGATCGATTTCAGAATCTGTATCTCTTAGTTGAATCTCAAGATCAATTTTATCCGACAACTTGCTCATCAAATAAATAATTGGGGCTATGTGAGCAGCATCACCACACCATGCTTCTGTTATAAGTATCCAATGTTGCTTTGTACCGATAGTTGATAAAGCATTTTTTGTTTCATCTAAAATAATACCGTGATTCAACCATCTATGAATTCTTGCCTCATTCAATTTAGTATAATGCCCCATGGAATGAGGATCTTGCTGTTCGGCATCAGAAATAGGGAGAGAAAAAAGTTGTAGATAATTTTCAAATTTCATTCAAATGTATTTTATCCTGCAAAGCTAATTCATGAGATGGATGAAAACTCCAAGCTGATAAAAATCATATTTGAACTCAAGAATTTTAAAAATTATACCCTAATTGAATTTGCATGTAATCTCTTTCAAAATAATACTTCTGTGAAATCCATTGATTCACCCCTTTTCTATACATGAGATAAGTATTCCAATGCGAATTTAATCGAATACCTACTTTAGGCGTTAAGCCAAAATCAGTTACTGGAAGCGGTTTCAACCCATTACTTGTTTCTACATAACTTACATAATTTGAATTGCTTATTCGTTGTTGTATATCAAAACCGGCTTTTACAGAAAGCAACGAATTCACTTTCAACCCAAGACTTGGATTTAAGGTGACATATAAAAATTGAGTTCGCTTGATAGGGGCGGCTTCATCTTCTGCATACTTCACAGGCACTAGGCCATTTGACGAACTAAATTGATCTGAAAAACCATTCAAATTAGCACTATTTAAAGAAGCCACATCATTTACGTTTGAAGAAGAAAAACAAATAGCCGCATCAAAGAATAAAGTCTTGTTTAACTTGGATGTATAGGACACCCCTGCCGAATAAGCCGCATTCTTATCTCCAATGCCCACACCACCAATAAGGCCGAATGTAGCATGCCCGCTTTTATCTTTTGTTGGATAATCCGAAAATATAAAATTTTGTTTATTAGCATATGGTTCGCTTGATTGAATAGGCAGATTAGTTTGGCTCTGCCTATTTTCTTCCTTGGCAACTTCCTGTTGAATGATAACCTCATCATGAAAATTGATTGGTGAAATTACGGGTTGAGTCTTCAGTTCAGTGGCCTTCCAATTTTGAGGTATTGATTTCTTGGTAGGGCAAAAAGAAACGACTGCTTGCTGCTGACTTGACTTTTGCATAGCAGTGTTTTGTTTAGGCGTTGTAAGAGTTGAAGTTTTTGCGATTGGCTTGTTTGTTTTTGATTGCTTTATATTGGGTTGGACAGCAATTGTCGTCGCATTAGGTTGAGTGCTATGGTTATCGGTTCTTTTCAACAATATCCAAGTTGACAATGACACAATCAAAAAAATACTGGCAGCCGCATAAATTTTCTTCGTCGATAATAAGATAAATAAGCTGCTAGACTTTGCTTTAGTCGATACATCTTGCGAGATTAACTTTTCCCTGAGCTTATGCCAGTTAGCTGGATTGTATTGAAATTCCCCCGAATCCAATTTATCCTTGATTAGATTATCAAATTGTGTGTTCATAATTCCATTTTTGCATTGAGTACATGTTTATCCTTAAACCATGTGGTGTTACTTTTTTTATTAGCCCCTATTTTTGCTTTTAATTTTTTTCTCGCTTCATGCAAATACCATTGCGAGGTATTTTCAGTTACTCCAAGAAAAACAGCAATTTCTTTATGTGTATAATTTTCGAAAATGTATAAATTAAAAACCAATTTCATCGTCTCTGGTAATGCTTGAATATATCCTATGAGTTTTTTGAATTCAAGTTCTTGAATAATATAATCTTCCAAATGAACACTGCTGCCTGAATGAGTTTCTTTTACTTCGAGGGTTGCCCGCTGTTGCATGAATGATTTTGATCGAACATAATCCAAACAAGTATTTACAGTTATCCGTTTCAACCAACCTTCAAATGAACCTTGAAATCCAAATGTGTGTAAGGAATTAAAAATCTTTAAAAAACTATCATTCATTAAAGATTCTGCATCGGTCATATTTGTAACATAACGGGCGCAAATCTTCAAGAGTACATTGTAATATTTTTTATACAATAACTCCTGACATCGGGCTTCATGATTCAAGCAGCCGTTAATAAGGTCTTGTTCATTCCATTCCTGCATAGGTATTCATACGTACAAAAATAATTTTTATTGTTTCAGATATCTATGCGAAATACCATCTACTGGCGCATCACCATATTCTAAATGAAATGCATTGAGTTCCGTAATCATTTGTTCTCGTTCCTGATCAAATTGTATGGTCCGAAATCCATTTCCATTATTTTCTTGAAAAATAAAATTGCCCACCTTAGGCATCATCTTATTTAAGGAATATCTGTACACCCCATTGCTGAAAAGTTCTAAGGTGATTACCTTGCCGCTATTGGCTGGTGTTTCCTCAAATCCAGTGATACCTCCAAAACTCTTTTCCCAAATCCATTTACCATAAATTGGGTTGCTAGTGCCAGTCCCGCTTTCCTGCACTTTGTGACAAGAAAAAAATAAAATAGTTACAATTAATAAGCTAGCATATTTCATAGTTCTTCATTTAAACTTAATAAATTTATATAATATGTTGAAGTTAAGTAATTCTCGCGAATAGGCACTTCGAAGGGTAAGACGAATGTATCTTGAAAAGATTGGTATTATTTTCAATATTTTTTTAGATCTGCATAGGGGTAAATTGAGATTAAGTTGTTTTATAAGCAAATAAAACCTCCAATTATGACTAGCTATCTTATCTTCTCTACTTACAAATCCTTTAAAAACTCAGCATTTAGGACTATCCTAAGCTATTTCCTGCTCTTTGGCTTACTCATTGTACAAAGCTCATGCGAAAAAAAATTAATCGGCAAAGGCCCAATTGTAACCAAAACCATTCAAGAAAATAATTTTTCTGGCATAGATCTTAGAATCGATGCCAAAGTGTATTTTTCCCAAGATAGTCTCTATCATATTGATATCTCAGGCCAAGAAAATGTACTTGATGCGATAGAATTCTATGTAAAAGAAAACACTTTAATCATTAAAGAAAGATTTCCCTCTGTTTTTATTACCAAAGAACCTGTAACCATACATATCAGTGGGCCAAACCTAACAAATCTAGAAGTTAGCGGAAGTGGCGGCATTGATTTGACTAGTCATGCCTTGGTGAATCAACTGAATTTAACAGTGAGTGGATCAGGGAGTATACATACAAATCGGGTTCAGGCACAATCATTAACCATAGACATCTCAGGATCTGGCAAAATACATATGCAAGAGGCTAATGCAGATAATATGGCCGCATCAATCTCAGGTTCGGGCGATATCGAGCTAGAATCTGGCACGGCAAAAACATTAAGCTGTGACATCAATGGTAGCGGTAAATTTGATGCAAGAAACTTACCCACTTTGCATGTTACAACCAAAACTTCAGGTTCTGGAAAAACCTATGTTCATTTTAAAGAAACGCTTTATGTGAATATTTCAGGAAGTGGCGATGTGTATTATTATGGAGAAGGTAGTATTACTAAAACTATTTCTGGCTCAGGAAAACTCATCAAACTTTAAGCTACAAGGATCCTATTTCAAACATGAAATGATTTTACTTTGTAGCCTTGATAGGCTCAATCATCACAGATAAGAATTGCAATTGACACAACAACAATTACTTTTATCGCTACAAGAAGATAATACTCAGGTATTTGAGACCTTGTATACAACCTATTTTAGAGGTTTGCATGTGTATGTGCTATCTATGATCAAAGATGAAATGGAAGCTGAAGAAATTGTGCAACAAGTATTTGTAAAAATTTGGGAAAAACGAAAAAGCATTTCAATTCAAAGCTCTATAAAAGCCTATTTATATAAAGCCGTGTATCACGAAAGTTTGAATTGGATTAAACATCAAAAAGTAAAAGCAGCTTATGCATCACATCGTACTTATGTTATGAAAAATTCACCCACCCCTCAAGCCAATGAAACCTTAGCGCAAAAAACGCTTGAACAAAAAATTAGGGAAGCCTTATTAGAATTGCCTGAGCAATGCAGAACTATTTTTCAATTAAGTAGATTCGAAGAATTAAAATATCGAGAAATTGCTGCCCAACTTCAAATTTCTGAAAAGACTGTCGAAAATCAAATGGGGAAAGCCTTAAGATTGATGCGTATCAAACTTTCAGACTACCTCACTACGCTATTTTTCATTTTCACTTACCTTCAACTCTTATTGCCATGAACAATCAGGCCCCACATATAACAGATGAAGTACTCGTAAAGTATTTGCTTCAAGAATGTCTTCCTGAAGAAAAGATCCATGTAGATATGTGGCTACAAGAAGACGAAGCTAACCTAGCTTATTATAATCACTTTAAACATATTTGGGATCATAGTAAACAAATCATTCCAACATCTACTATTGACATTCAAGATTCATGGAAACGATTAGAAAATAAAATAAACAAGCCAAAACCAAACTTTCAAATCAACAAATTTTTCTATTATGCCGCAGCAGCTTGTCTTCTCGTGATTGCTTCTTATGCCTATTTTTCTCAACAAAAAAACAACAAAGTCATTCCAGAAATCATTGTACATCATGACAGTACACCTCCAAAGCCTATTCAACAAATTGAATCTATCAGTCAAACTAAAATCAAGGCAGATACTTTACCTGATAAAAGTATTGTCATTCTAAACAAACAAGCTAAACTAACACATCCTGCCAAATTTGAAGGCCAAGAAAGAAGAGTTCAACTAGAAGGTGAAGCCTTTTTTAGCATTTCGCCAGACAAA
>CAZSUF010000030.1:8834-10525 GCA_964609875.1 uncultured Bifidobacterium sp. | reverse complement strand
GCTGCAACTATAACCACATTTGGAGATATATTAAAAAACAAATCAGATTATACTGAAGTCATTGTAGAAACAGGTGTTGTTGAAGTACGTCATTTCAACAAACTGATTATCTTGCATCCACATGAAAAAGTAAAAATCAAAAAGAATGATTCAACTCTCCATGTTGAAAAGAATAAAGATAAATTATATCAATACTATCGTAAAAAGGAATTTGAATGTGAAAACACGCCCTTATGGAAATTAGTAGAAGTGCTTAATGAAGCTTACGATGATTCTGTATCGATAGAAAATAATAAAATTAGAAGCGAATTACTCACCACAAGTTTTAATAACGAATCACTAGAACATGTACTCGAAATCATTAGCGAAACTTTTGATATTACAGTAGAAAAACAAGGCCATCATTATATACTTAAATAAACATGAAACTATTTCTGAAAACCTCTTTTACTTTTATCTTGCTGCTGACCATGCATCAGACGATGTTAGGACAAAACTATTTATCCAAACCACTCAGCATCAAAGTAAACAATCAACCTTTACAAGAAGTACTGACTATTTTAAGTAATCAAGGCAATTTTAATTTTTCATATAATTCTAAAATACTCAAAAAAGATAGTCTGATTAGTTATACCGCCACTAACAAACCCTTAATTCAAATTTTACAACAAATACTACCGCACGAATTTGAGTATAAAGAAAGTGGCAATTATATTATCATTCGCAGAAAACCTATTACAACTTCTAATATCATTTCACAAAGTCAAAGCAATACAGCCTACTATATTATTGATGGTTTTGTAGTCGATGAAGAAACAGGTGAACGAATTCCAGAAGCTTCTATTTACGATAAAAATAATTTGATCAGTACCTTATCAGATGAAAGAGGATACTTTGTTCTTAAATTAAAAAACAAATACAATACAAGTGTCGTATCCATCAGTAAAATAAATTATCAAGACAGTTCTATTCTCGTCAAAGCAGGACTTAATCAACAAGTCAGTTTTGCTTTATCACGAAAACCTTTATATTCTTGTAATGAATCAAACACGAGTGTAACGAACATTGTAAGCAATTCAAGTGAACCTACCACACTTGAAGTAGAACGTGAAGAAATTAGTAAGCAACGCTATTTGAGCAAACTATTTTTAAGTTCAAAGCGCAAAGTGCAAAATTTAAATTTAAAAGATTTTATCGTCAACAGACCCTTTCAGTTTTCTGTGATTCCTATGATCAGTAGTCGCGGAAAAATGAATCATCAAGTCATCAGTAAAACTTCTATTAATTTATTAGGCGGTTATTGCGGCGGTGTAAGTTGGATTGAAGTGGGCGGACTTTTTAATATCGACAAAAAAGATGTCAAGCAAATTCAATTAGCAGGCTTGTTTAATTTGGTAGGTGGCAATTCGCAAGGCTTGCAAGCATCAGGTATTTACAATCAGGTGCTTGGCCAAGTAGATGGCGTGCAATTGGGTGGCATTGCCAATATTGCAGATCGTGAGGTGAAAGGTTTGCAAGCTGCTTCTATTTTAAACTTAGCCAACGGAAACGTTGATGGCATGCAAATTAGCGGACTTGCCAATATTGCAGAGAGCAAGATAGAAGGCATGCAAATTTCTTCCCTTATTAACATGGCGAAAGAAATCAAAGGAGTGCAAATTGGGTTTATTAATTTCACACAATCCTTTACG
>CAZSUF010000030.1:0-8715 GCA_964609875.1 uncultured Bifidobacterium sp. | reverse complement strand
TGTAAAAACACCTAGCAAAAAGAAAGTGTATTTTATCATCAGACCACCACGAAACAAGAAAAAGTAATTCATTATTCTCTTCATTTTTTCTAGGGCGGCACACACGCTATTCGTTCCAAGTCCTCTCCCGAATCGGCTATGATCATTCTACTTATAAACGGATTGCGTGAAGCCTCTCGGGATGCGGGCTTTTCACTACTATCGTTGCCGCAATACATTCAAGATTCGTTTTCAGAAAACACTGCATTCAAATTCCTAAATCCACGACAAAGGCCATAAGGTATTCGAATGATTCAACAGACAAACGGGTTGTGGCAACGATAGAGCGTATACCCCGCATCCCGAGAGGCTTCACTAAATAAATTTTTACATGCTAGTTCATAGCCGATTCGGGAGAGGAGTATAAGCGATAGCGTGTCTGCCACCCAAAAAAACTTGCGAAAAAATGCAGAAATCTGAGTTGTTAATTCACTTGCATAGCCAAAACAATTGTATTATCATTGAAGCAAAATTTAATCTTATGAAACAAATCATGTCAAAAAAAATGATGCTTAGCTTGCTTGCTATGTTAAGTATTAGTGCCTTCACATTAAACAGTTGTAACGAAGAAAAAACTGAAACCACAACTGAAACGACTGTACCGGCAGCAGAAGCACCAGCACCTGAGGCTGCGGCACCTGTAGAGCCTGCACCAGTAGAGTCTGCACCAGCGCCAAGCGCTGCAGAAGCACCACAAACAACACCAACAGATAGTGGAGTTGTAAAACCTGCAGATGGAACTATTAAGAAAAAACCTTAATCCTTTACATGAATTAAAAAAAGGTTTGTTCATCAGAGCAAACCTTTTTTATTTGTGCTTATGTTTGTTTTTACTCAAAGACTTTACCGATGAAGGTGTTTTCGTTGATTCATTTTTTTCAGTTACGCTAGTAGATTGCGCTTGTGAAATTGCACTATCATGAATTACTGCGGTAGGTTCTGCGTTAGGATGATCTGTATTTAATCGACTTACGTTATTCGACAACAATCCTATCATCCAATGTTCTAATTTGTGATGAGCTGGAATAAGAAATGAAGCAATAGCTACAAATATTAATATTTCAAGTAAAGGAGAATGATGCGTAATTTCTGCAACAATAGGGTGAAGAACTAGTGTCAAATATTCGAATAAAAACAAAAGTGAGATGATCCCCAGGAATTTAACCACTTTAACTTTTATTCTAATTTTAGAGAATAGCGCAGTCATAAAAAATAACATGGGAATCAACATACCTATCAATATATGTTGTAGTTGCTGCCTTTTAGACTCCTTTTCTTCAAGCATCTTTTCAACAATCTCTGCTTGTCTGACATTTTCTTCTAAGATTATTTTCTGGGCGTCTTTTAATTTTTCAATACCCAACAAAGAATCTTTTAAATGATTGGAATTTAACAGGTAATAAAATGCACTGTCATATTGATGATTAGCTGAAAAATAATCGCTTAAAAAAATACTAGTTTCTAATTCTCGTGAAAGAAATTTATCCTTTTTAGCCATCATAAGTGTTTGCCTCGAATAACTCAAGACTGAATCTTTGTTGTGTTTATTCAAATAAACTTTAGCTAACCCTAAATTTGCTTCACAAATAAAATCTTCATCTTTCTCAATGAAAAAATATTCATTAGCAGTGGTAAAATTTGCTAATGCCAAATCATACTCATTTGTTTTCAGATAAATATTACCGATACCCAACATAGCCTTTCCCTTCGCATAATTATCATTTGTTTTAATGGCCACATTCATGGCTTGATTATAATAGATAAAAGCTGAATCAAAATTGATCAATTTTTCAAATACATTACCCAAGTTCAACTTTACGGAAAAAATCAAATCCTGAATATTATTTGATATGACTAAAGAATCAGCTTTCTTAAAAGATTGTAGGGCACTTTGAAATTCTTCCATGTACACATAATTCACGCCGATATTATTACAAACACTAGCAATACCTTCTAAAGAATTTAACTGCTCTTCAATTTTCAGATTTTCAATATAGTAATTTAATGCAGTGGAATAGTTGCCTGTTCTTGTTAGGACTAACCCTAACATTTCATAACAATTAGAAATACCTATTTTGTATTGTATTTTCTTTGCTAATTTAAGTCCTTGATAGGCTAAATTAAGGGCAGAATCAGGATTATGCTTATATACATAAAAGCTCAGATTTCGCAAGACCTTTACCCTAACCGAATCATTAATATTTTTGTTTAATGCTTGATACAAGCTATCCACTTCGCTTTGCTGCGCATAAACGATTGTTTGCGAAAACAACAAAAATAAAGCAATAATGATGGGTCTACCTACTAAGCGAAATGAATTCATCGTTGATTTGTTAGGCCAAAATTAGCAGAATAATTCATTGAATACAGATATTTTCTTAGAACCGAAACAAGTTAGTTTAGTAATCAATTTTATAACAAGGATACTGATTACAAATATTGCTTGGAATAAAGGGTTTAAAGCAATAAGTATTTAATGCTTTGATATAGGTTTGCTTGGAAGCTTCATCCAATATTTTTCGCCAATTAGGGGCAACTTGATTTTCTTTACAATTAACATCCAAGGACACTTTAAAATAATAAGAGAAAAAGCCCCCTAAGGCATTATTACTAGTAGCCATTTGTGTTCTATCAGCTGCTGTGGCTAAAATTGACGTTCTTCTATTGACTAAAAACAATTCTCGAATATTTTTGCTATTCCAATCAGAAACTATCAACTTCTTTTTAGGTGGCAGACTTGCATTCACTCTCGGGGCATCGATATGAGAATTACAACAATCTCCTAGTACGAGAGTCAAATTGGCCTTCTTCTTTCTTAATTGATCATATACATATTGGATATTTAATGACTCTTTATTATAATCTTGTTCATGTTTGAATCTTAAATCCATATTCGGAAATCGGCTAGAGTCTGTGGTTCTTCTAAAGCCATGACCTGTGTAATAAAAAACAACAATATCCTTTTCTGATGGCTTAAGCACTTTAATGGCCGACACGATTTGTTGTTTACCAAAGGCTTGTCCACAGTATGTCTGAATGCGTAATTTACTTCCTATATAGGCCGAAATCTGGGAAAATACTCTTACTATTCTGGCAGTATCTAATTTACAAGAGTTTCCAATGGAACTATCTAAGGTATTGGCTACCACAATTAAATACATCGTTCTATTTTTTTCTGCTTCGGTAATATTTTTGGTATTTAATTCAAAATAAGATTCATAAAACGGATCACCACTTTGAAAATAATTCCCAAAATAGGTTTGAGAAATCTCGTTAGCTGAAACAAATCTAGCACTGAATTTATCATCCAGCATGGGTACTAAAACCCCTTCGGATCTTTCTTCGACCCTGCACTTAGGTTCTACTTCTCCATTTGCTTTATTAGCGACAAACAAAAATATTCTTGGGATTTGCAAAGTAGCTTTAGAACCCAAAATGAGTTCAGGCACGATAGCTTTGATATACAAACTATCGGTTTTTGCTTGTCCATTTTCGTCAATTAAATATACTTCGTCCAGTTTACTTTCAACAAGCGAAACAGTTTGGCTTACCTGATCATCGAATCGTTCACGTAAAAACCCACTTCCGTCTTCATATTGAAACAACAAGGCATTTACAGGAACGGATCTACCTTCTAATTGGACGTTATATTGAAATTGATAAATGGTTTGAGCGCTTACGTACTGATATAGGATATTAAGCAAGAGGAAAAGCGACAGAAATTTAAGTTTCATGACGAGTTGATTATGGATACGGGCATAAATCTAAACAAAAAGTTTAGTTTAGACAAGAACCTAATAAAGCCTTTTCAAACCGCCACTTCGAAATTCATGTACAATAAGTATAATTATCTTTCTAAAGAAATTCAACAGCCACTCTAATTAATTACGGCAAGTATGTCAGATAATGCTTGGTAGCCATTTCTAGCACGAAGAACATAGCAACCGATAGTCAAATGATCTACCTTCAGAATGACGGGATCATATAAATTTCGAACATCTATTTTTTTGTATAACAATACCCTTCCCATAAAGTCAACTAATTCAACTTCATATAAACCCGTTTTTTTAAATTGAATCGTAAATGCTTGATTGGCTCGGACTGGATTTGGATTTATTTGCAGTTCTTTTTTTTCTTGGTAGTTGGAAATTCGCGCTGGAGCTTGTTGTCTTTGATAGACCTTTACATAATCGACAAAAAGCGTATCCTCAGAAATGGATGTTGAAGTAGGATTTCCTGGGAAATTTCCGCCGATTGCCATATTCAGCAAAATAAAAAAAGGTGCATGAAATTCTTCTGTGCTATTTATGTTATTAAGAATATTAGCCTCCCAATATTTATTCCCATCCACAAACCAAGTAATCTTAGAGGAGTCCCACTCTACAGAATAAATATGAAATAAACTTACATCATTGATATTTGTATCACCCCCATAATAGGCATGACCATTTGCGTCCCAATGCATAGTTCCAAAAACTTTATTATCTGAATTAATGTGCTCCATGATATCAATTTCACCGCAGTTGGGCCAACTCTGAGAAGTAATGCTTTCTCCTAACATCCAACATGCAGGCCACAAACCTTGTGCTTTAGGCATTTTGATTCGCGCCTCCATTTTTCCATATTTCCAATATTGCTTTGATTGAGTTTTTATTCGAGCTGAAGTATAATCACTCCCTTGGTATGCCTCCTTCTTTCCAATAATCATCAGATTACCATTTTGAATCAATAGATTCTCGGGGCGAGATGTATAATATTGTAATTCATTATTTCCCCATCCATTAAATCCAGTGCCAATTTCTGGCGTCCAATTTGCACTATTCAATTGGGGTGAATTAAATTCATCACTCCAGATCTGTACATATTGTTGCGCGAATAGGTTGCTTTTGAAAAAAATCAAGCTAATAAAAATAGATATAGAAATTTTTAAATGTTGCATATGAATATAAGTAAAGTGAAATTTTAATTGAATGGAGTAAAAAAAATCCCTAATTAAATACGATGAAATAATTAGGGATGTAGAAATCAAAATTGTAATACTTATTGCTTATTAAACTTCACAACTTCACCTGAATTAAATTGAATGAAGTAAGTTCCTTTGAACAATTGGCTAATATTAACTTGTTGAAATGTTTGACTTATTTGTGAATTTAACACCTGCTGGCCAAATGAATTAAATATGTTGAATTCTTTGGTTGCATCTAAGTCAACAATTTGCATGTTTAATGTATTCATAGCTGGATTCGGATAAACACTAACTGAATTGTCTTGGGTAGCGATTGCCTTAACCACATTCGAGTAGGTATATTTACCATCTTGGTCATTTATTTTCAAGCGATAATAAGCTACTCCATTCAAGAAATCAGTTGAAGAATATTTTGCTGATAATTGATTTTTGGCTAAAACGGTATTGATCATTGAGAAATCACTACCATTAGAACTTTTTTCAATATCATATCCTCGAACATTAGATTCATTTTTTGCAAGCCAAGTCAGGTCGACTTGTTGATTTTTAACCTGCGCAGTAAAATTTTCTACATTCACGGACAAAGGAAAAAGAGGACCAAGGACAATACTTCCTAATGCAGCTTCATTTGCAGGATTGGCATTGATTCCCTTGATTGAAATGCCATATTGGGTAATCAAATTTGCAGGTACAGCTGGGATAGCCAAAGAAACACTAAATGCAGATCCAGTTGTTCCTATTGGAGATGAAATATAGGCAGTTTGAGCATACCCAATATTTGGATCTAAAATTTTTATAAATGCAACTGCTGTGTAGGCAGCACTTAAAGTGTTAGAAGATACAGATCCTTGAAAAGTTATATTTTGCCCACCAACTCCAGCTGGTTCAACAAATGTAAGTGCATCCATGATTTTGTTACCGGCACCGGCGCCATTTGTCCAATAGGATATGGCTCCTGGATCTCCGCTAGCCATGGCATCCGCATAGGTATTAAAATTTGGTTGAAAAGTTACTGTATTCGAACCGGGATTGACTGTTGTTTTTAGTGCTGGAACACCCCAAAAGCCTCCGCTTATGTAATTGTTACTTAAATCAAACCAATTCATATAACCTACCCATGGAGCCGAAGCACTAATGGTAAAATTTTGTGCATATGACATTTGTCCACATGCTAAAAGGCAACAGAATGTTACTAAAATTTGTAATGTAATTTTTTTCATTTTTAAGTGTTTTTAAGTGATTGTTTAATGTTTCTTTAATGTTTGTTTAATGATTATATATTGATTGTTTATTGATTGTTTATTGATTGTTTATTGATTGTTTATTGATTGCTTATTGACTGTTTTGTTATAAATTAATCTGTGTAACGATTTAATATGCTTTAAAAAATTGCTTTGATTCGATACGCCTTGTTATCTTTTTTAAGATGGATAAAATAAAAAACATGTGGATTCAAGGTAATACCAATTTTTCTATTGACAACTTGTGGTATGCTTGTGGCGAATACTATTTTTCCTGTGATATCAATAACCTCAATGGCATCGAATTGTTTGATAGTCGAAAACAAGGTAATTCCTTGCGAATCCAAATAGACTCGAACTTCATCTCGACTCACTTCATGTAAACCGGTAGGTATACATGTAGCACATTGCTCCCATATATTGCATAGTGTAGTGTCATGATTTCCCAACATGGTTAATCGATTTGTGTATGTAGAATTTAAATTTGTGCAAGTCCAGGCAGGATTTAATACTTCCTTGGCGGGATTTGAACCTTGTACAAAAAGATATTCTATTGCTGTATTTGACGGCATTGGCAGCAACACTTCATATACATTGCTTGTACTATTAAAGTTCATTGGTGTCCCTGGCCAATTACTCCAATTATTCCAATTACCAAATACATACACTGGTATTGAATCTGTATGTTGAACAGCAAACTTTACATTTACATTGCTTGAAGGAATTGCACCTTCAATAGAAATATTATCTACAAAGCATAAGTTATCGGTAGCACGAGTTTGAAAATCAGGAAATATGATCAGCTGATCGATATTTGTTGAGGAGGGTTCGCCAATTTTACTTGAAAAATCAAAAGTTAATTCTTCCCATTGATTGATTTGAGTATTAGACACTTTAATTTCTCCGGTTGAGGCATTTCCTGCAGTAGCAAACTTAATGCCTACATCACTGATCACTGATTTATAAACCATGATCTTAATCATACAATTAGTTGAATCTAGTGTAAATGTGCCAAATGCAGAAGGCCCTGCAGGCAAAGACCCTGGATGTATGCTTTCAAAACCAGCCCAAGGCTGACCTATTTGCATGGTAGTTATACTAGCGCAAGTAGCTGATGTATTAATTCCAGAATTGCTTGGATTCGCAATAATTTGAATAGGTGAATTTGGACCATTCTCGAATGTATTCCAAATCCAGTTTGTCCCAAATCCACCTGGTTCAAATGTAATAGGCACTTTTTGCGCTTTAAGCGTGTTTATAAGAATTATATGTGCCAAAATTGACATAGTTATAATTTTCAATATTGACTTCATATCATTCATTTATTGATTTCTGTTTAGCAAACAATTACTTGATCATTCCTTTGAACTTGATATATTCATTACCAGATTTTAATCTAAAAATGTAAATGGTATTTGCATTCAACTGAACTGGAATATTTCTGTTTGTAAAAACATTTTCTTTTTGAGAGAATATTTTTTTACCCACAATATCAAAAATCTCTAATTGATCAAAAGCTTTGATTTGACTTGCATTGATTCTGACAAATTGACTATTCAAGTAAACATTTACATCTTCATTCACCGTATTTTTAATGCTCAAGGGAACACAGTTGTTACAAGATTCCCATACGTTACAAAAAGATGTATCTGCAATACCTAAGGTAGCTATTCTATTAGTATACTGAGTATTTCCATTGGTACATGCCCAAGTTGGATCTAATACCTCTTTCGTTGAAACTCCATTTACATATAAGTATTCTATAGCTGTAGCTGAGGACAAAGGAATTGTTGCTTCATAATTTCCAGTCGTTGTATTTAATACCATAGGGGTACCTGGAAAATTTGTCCAATTCCAACTTCCAATTACATAAACCGGCGTAGAATCCGGAGCTTGAACAGCAAATTTTACGTTGATGTTAGAAGGCACTGTAGAACCGCAAGAATCACACAATGCCCATTTATTACATTTTGTAAAAGCATTTGTTCCTATTGATAAAGTCCGGTTGGTGTATTGCGCATTACCATTTGTACAAGACCAAGCTGGATTTAAAACTTCTTTAGTCACTGTTCCATTCACATACAAATATTCTGCTGTTGAATTTGCTGGTAAAGAAACAACTGCTTCGTACTTATTTCCACCAATGGATGTCATTTGTATTCCTGGAAAATTAGTCCAATCCCAACTCCCAATAACATACACTGGGGTTGAATCAGGATTTTCTACTTGCAATGTTACATTCACATTCGCAGGAGGAGGTGTTACAATACAATTATTGCAAGTCGCCCATGTGTTGCAAAGCCCAGTATCAACCGCACCTAAATTTAATACTCTATTTGTGTATTGTGCATTTCCATTCGTACATGTCCAAGCTGGATCTAAGACTTCTTTGGTTTGAATGCCATTCACAAACAAATACTCATAAGTAGCGTTAGGCAGAAGAGACATTGTTACAGAGTATTTATTCGG
>CAZSUF010000029.1:7449-20656 GCA_964609875.1 uncultured Bifidobacterium sp. | reverse complement strand
AATCGGCGTAACAAAAGATTCTAATCTCTGACGATAGGAAGAGTCTCAAACGGAAGATGCGGCAAGAAATATTTCTCAAGTCATCATACGTTTTAGATGCTTCGATTCCTCAGCAATTGACGGTCTTAAAAGTCAAGTCATGTTTTTTGAAAATGCTACTATACTCAATCGGCGTAACAAAAGATTCTAATCTCTGACGATAGGAAGAGTCTCAAACGGAAGATGCGGCAAGAAATATTTCTCAAGTCATCATACGTTTTAGATGCTTCGATTCCTCAGCAATTGACGGTCTTAAAAGTCAAGTCATGTTTTTTGAAAATGCTACTATACTCAATCGGCGTAACAAAAGATTCTAATCTCTGACGATAGGAAGAGTCTCAAACGGAACATGCGGCAAGAAATATTTCTTCAGTCATCATTTCAGCGAGATGCTTCGATTCTTCAGCAATAGATGGTGTTAATAATCAAGTCATCTTTTTGAAAATGTTTATGTCAAACAAATAGGCAAAGCTCATTCAGGCAAGAATAAAAAGATGCTTAGGGTCCCCAAAACGACAGACTAGGCATGTAGTATGACCATTGGGGGCAAAAAGAAAAACATCTTAATGGAACAAATGCTTCATTACTGAATACTCAAAGACTGTGTAATTTTATTTGTGCCATTAGTTAATTCAAGATAATACATACCGGTAGATAAGAATGAAGTATTTAAAGTCAAACGCATGCTGCTTAAATTATTGTCTGCTTGTCCTGAAATGACTGCCTTGCCCGCATAATTGTACACTGTATAATGAATTGGCTTCGCTACGAGTCCATTGATGTGTAAGCTGACCTGATCACTCGCAGGATTTGGATATACTTGCAAGGTTAATTGAGAAGATAAAATATTGGCTGTAACTATTTTAGAATACAAGACTTTGCCATCTTGATCAACTTGTTTAATTCTATAGTAATTGATACCACCATTTGGTTTCTCATCTTGATATACATAATTTGATTCAACTTCACTATAGCTTGCAGCTTTTTGTTTGGCAAGCTCATTGAAATGCACGCCATCCAGACTTCTTTCTATGGTAAAATAATCTGTGTTTTGCTCTATCTGCGTTGCCCAATGAATATCCACTTTTTCATTATTGATCGCTAAAGCAGACACTTCTCCCCATAAAACAGGCAAAGGCGCTAAAATATTTGAAGTAAATAATCCTCGTCCATGAGTAGCAGCTACAAATCGATTGTCTGTTCTTCTTACTCTAATCATATTGACTTTAACATTGGCAAGTCCTGTATTGGTAGGCGCCCAAGCTGTGGATGTTCCATTTAAACTATTGGTAGACCATATCCCTAACTCAGTAGCGAGTAAAACTTGTAGTTTATTTAATGGATTAAATACAGCCCAACGAATAGGCATATCAGGCAAAGTAGCATTGTCTAAGTTAGTCCAAGTAGGCGTAGCAGCAGTACCATTAGAAGTAAAGATGACACTATTCGATACGCCATAATTAGACATAGTAGCTACAAGACTATCATCTAAACCATTGGCAGATTTCCATACATCTATGCAAGAAACATTTCCTGTGGCCCAAGGTGAATTCATACTTGTAATCGTTGGGGAACTACCTATATGTGCATTGGTAATTTTATAGATCCCCCCATCGATAGTGCCTATGTATACTGTATGCGGATTGTTAGGAGAAACTTTTACATGACTCGCTTTACTTCCATTAAGGTTTACAAAGAGGGTTGTAATTGTCGCCCCACTGAACACATCATCCCAACGATAAATTTCATCTGCATCTTTACTCGAATAAAGTCTGTTATCACCATCGGCTAAGTCCATTGGATTGACAAACAAACCAGTACCATCACCACCTAAATCACTAAAGCTTACTCCACCATCTGTAGAGCCACTTACATAGTTTCTTACATAGGTCACTAATTGGTTATTCGAATTTGTTTGATCTACGAAGCAATAGCAACCGTCACCCCCATTTACATCTACCGTACTATTCATGCCTGGGCTGGTAAATTGTTGCGAGCCATTATCTTGCGCTCCGGCTAAAAAATAATTTGATCCTGAAATATTAGGGGTCGCACATGCATAAAACTGAGTGACATTATATCCCTTATTTCCAGCAGATCCTGTATTTTTTTCAACAAAAGTAGGAACCGCTACACTTGCATTTGATGAACGAAATATACCGCCGTCATTCGCTAAATAAAGCACATTCGAATTACCTGGTTCAAACATGGCAACATGCTGATCGGCATGTACAAATTGATATCCAAATCCTGCATACCAATGTGTGATTTGAGACCATGTAGTGCCATTATCTGCGGTGCTAAACACATCGATGCCACCAATCCAAACTTTATTGGCATTATTCGGATCTACTTCTAAAGAAAAATCATACCAAGCTTGGGAACGTGTAAATTCTGAACCAACACCAGGATCATCATCATTAGGCAAATTTTTGGATGTCCAATTCACTCCACCATTGGTTGAATATAAAAAATCCGAGGCTCCATTGCCTGAACCTGATTGACAAACAGCATATACCGTGTCGCCCTTACAAGCTATGTCTACACGTCTTACTGTGCCTGCTTTCGCTAAAAAATCTGCTGAGGAATTCCATGTTAATCCATCATCGGTGCTTCGATAAAATTCTCCGTTGTTGGTAAAAAATCTGCCAGATGAGGCATAAATAGTTCCGCCTGGTGAAGAGATTTCGATATCAGAATAAAAATCAGTTCCCGATGAAACTTTTGTAAAGGTTGATGCTGTTGTTACTGGTGCGGCAGTACGCCAAATGCCCGTTTTAGTGGCTACTAACACCGTACCCACTGAAGTCACCATTACTTTTTGACAGTAATAAAAATCTTCATTAGCAAAGGTACTCGTGATTGGATTCCAAGTACTTCCTCCATCGGCACTCATCCAAACACCAAATCCTCGAATGCCATCGCTATTGCCACGACCTTCACCGGTTCCACAAAAGAATTTTTGCGTGTTTGTAGGATCATAGGCCATACTAGAAATGGCCAAATTATCTAAGAAGTCATTATTATTAACCCATGTAGGCGTAGTTTGCGTAATGTCGGTAGTTTTCCAAAGACCACCACCTACAGAACCTGCCCATAATGTTTTCTTTGTCGCATCATTCGGATCTATCATGATGGTTCTAGTTCGACCTCCGATATTATTTGGACCGCGTTCTGTCCATACTACTCCAGGAATAGCACTTCTTGTTTTTTTAGCTTGCATTGCTTTCATCTGATTAAATGCCTTCAATAATCTTTCGCGAGGCACATAACCCAAAGCTGGATCTTTAGTCATTTGAACTTCAAATTCGATGGCTTCATCAGGCTTATCAAAAGCTTTTTGGATTTTAGATGGTTGCGTCATTTGAACAAAAGCTATACCCACACAACAAAGTATAGTACTTAATAAAATCGATTGTTTTTTCATAGTTGTTAATTTCAATTACATTGATGTTTCTTAAAAAACAAAGGGAATAATGAATGATTATTCCCTTTATAAAATGATGTATGATGATTAATATCTGTGCTTCTTATGATAAAATTTATAACTCACCGAAATCGTATTCATCAAATACCAATCCTTATCGGTTGGATCTCCACGTTGCATTTTTGAAGCATCGCTAATATAATTGGTCGACAATTCATCTCCTCGGTAAGAAAGATCTGCAGCCACAGCGCCTTGTTGAATTTTCAATTGTGCCAGATCAGGATAGTTAGTACTCACATCATCTAAATAATCAGTAAATGTTTTTCTTGCTCCTAACTCAATGGCAATAGTAATTCCACCTGGTGTTTGATATTTAAAACCCATACCAAATGGAATGGCAGCCTGGGTCAATTTATATTGTGGCTCGTCATTGAGTACAGTCCCTTGTCCTTCTGTATGCAATGGCCTTAACTCTACCCAACTTCCTTTATATTCTGCTTTGGGGTTAAAACGAAAAATATTAATCCCACCAAAAACATAGGGAGTAAAGTTCGAATAAAAACGGCCTTTTTTATTATCGGGATGAAACATATCAAAAGGCAACATATTGATTTCTGTGGCTACACCGAACTCAACCACATTGGATCTAAAGCTCAGATTTCTATCCATATTGCTTTGGACATTCGACTTCGCATCACTTCCTTGTATTCTAGCATAATTTAAAAACCCTCTAAAAGCTAGTTGCGGCATCACATTATGCCTTACAAAAATACCGCCAGCTGGGCCAGGCTGACTAAATGTGTAATTTTCAGGTTGTAGATCCCCTAAATAATTACTAAACCCCATGCTTTCTCCGATTTCAGAACTTGATTGAGCCGAAACACCCAATGAAATGATGGCTGAACAGAAAAATAAAATTGACTTTTTCATATTTATTTTATTAAAACATAAATATAATAGTTAAATATGAAAAATTATAATTTTTATACATTGAATCTAAAATGCATCACATCACCGTCTTTTACAACATACTCTTTCCCTTCTATTCTTAACTTTCCAGCTTCTCTACAAGCAGCTTCAGATTTAAATTGTATATAGTCCAGATAAGCAATTACCTCTGCCTTAATAAATCCTTTTTCAAAGTCAGTGTGGATCACACTCGCTGCCTGCGGGGCTTTCCAACCTGTATGTATAGTCCAAGCTCGTACTTCCTGTACCCCCGCAGTAAAATAAGTGATTAAATTCAATAAAGAGTAAGCAGTTCGAATCAATCGATTTAATCCGGGTTCAGTTAAATTATATTCTCCTAAAAATAATTCTTTATCCTCTTGACTTTCCATTTCAGAAATCTGTGCTTCAATCGAATTATTCATCACAATCACTTCACTTCCTTCTTTTTTTGCGTACTCAATTAAGGCTTCTGAGTATTTATTTCCTGTATGAATCGACGCTTCGTCTACATTGGCTACATAAAGCACTGGCTTATCTGTCAACAAAAACATATCCGCGATAGCCAATTTTTCTTCTTCGTCTAATCCTAATTCACGAATATTTTTCCCATCTTCAAGCTGAACCTTACATCGTTGCACAACTTCAAGTTCGGCCTTAGCCTTGGCATCCCCTGCTTTGGCGCCTTTTTCTACTCGAGCTATCTTTTTTTCAACACTTTCTAAATCTTTCAATTGTAATTCCGTGTCAATAATATCTTTATCTCCTACTGGATTAATGATGCCTTCTTCTCTTAAAATATTTTCATCTTCAAAACATCTAATCACATGCACAATCGCATCCACTTCACGAATATTTGCTAAAAATTTATTCCCTAATCCTTCCCCTTTACTAGCACCCTTAACAAGACCTGCTATATCTACAAATTCAATGGTAGTAGGCACAATACGGTCTGGCTGCACTAATTCAGCTAATTTATTCATTCTTTCATCGGGCACATCCACTTGACCTACATTCGGATCTATTGTACAAAATCTATAGTTCGATGCTTGCGCTTTTGCATTATTACTAACTGCATTAAAAAGTGTTGATTTACCTACATTGGGTAACCCGACTATTCCTACTTGAAGTGCCATTTTGCTGTATTTAAGGGCGCAAAGGTAATCAAATTTGTTAAGGCGCAAAGTCTTAAACAACAAGTCCTACTTCTCCTATTATAGTCAACTTGACACAAGCTAATCTGAGGTATGATTCAAATAATATCTTGGGCGGCGAACGGGCTTTACGCTACAAGTCCTCTCCCGAATCGGCCATAATGAGTCAATAAAGAATTTAATTCCGTGAAGCCTCTCGGGATGCGGGCTTTTCGCTACAATCCCTGCCGCAGTAGGTAATTCAAATAACATCGCGTATGCTTAACATTCTTACTATGGCAAAAATCACCATGGAATTAAAATTATTATCAGGCATTCCTGTTATCTTGAACATTATTTCTCAACTTGCACCCCACATGAATTCCCAGCCTCATCGATATTTTATGGTGCATAAACCTTTTAATATGGTTTCGCAATTCATTAGTCCAGACGAGGTAAATCTTTTAGGAGATCTTGACTTTATTTTTCCTGAAGGCACCCATGCCATTGGACGCTTGGATAGTCATTCTGAAGGCTTACTGCTTTTAACCACCAATAAAAAAATTACCAAATTATTATTTCAAAGCAAAATCCCTCATCGCCGAACTTATATTGTTCAGGTATTGAATCATATTTCAGAGGAATCAATTGACAAATTAAGACAAGGTGTGTCAATACATATCAAAGGGGGCGTAGATTGGGTAACCTCTCCTTGTGAAGTAGAATTGATTGATATGCCATTAAATATTTTACCCGCCATCAATTTGCTACCTGCACAAGTGCCACATAGTTGGTTAAAAATCACCCTCACTGAAGGCAAATTCCATCAAGTTAGAAAAATGGTATATGCTGTTCGACACAAATGCAGGCGCTTAATCAGAATATCTATCGAAGATTTAATCTTGGGCAATTTGCCTCCAGGTCAAGTAAAAGAAATTCCTGAAGAAGAAATTTTTAGCATGCTTAAAATATAAAAAAAATTCCGAGACAAGCTCGGAATTTTTCTGTTTTTAGTTGTGTTTTGTAACTATCTTAAAGTAATCATTTGCTGCTTTTGAATACCTGATTCATTTGAAATCAACACCATATAATTTCCATGAGGAAGATTCGGTAGCGTTATTTGGCTTGATGAATTTAAATCATGTTTAAATACTGGACTTCCATTGATTGCAAAAAGTTGTAAGGTAGTATTTTGTTCAATCCCTTGAACATGCAAAACGCCGTTATCCACTAAGGTTGGAAAAATCTCGATTGAAGATTGTTTGATCATGTGCAACATTTTCACACCAGAATAAGTAATAGCTCCATCTTGGTCAATCATTTTCAAACGATAATAATTAGCTTGATTCATATAAGGCGTTTCATCTAAAACTTGATATGCCGCTTGATTACCTTTGGCTTGAATTGTTTGCATTTTACTAAATGTTTTAGCATCTGCGCTCTTTTCAACTTCATAACTTAGTAAATTAGATTCTTCTTTGGTTGACCAAACTAAGTTAATTTTATCTTGAATTTGTTTTGCTTCAAATTTCAAATCTTTAGCCGCTAAAGCAAAAGCAAAAGGTAAATCAGGAATCGTACCAAAATTCCAAACATCACCATTTGAACCACTTAAATTATTAACCGCATTCCCTGCAATTTCAATAATTAAGGGTGTACTACCAGAAGATGGTGCTTGCCAAGTAAACGTCCATGTAGCCACACCAGCTACCATGGTTTTTCTTGAATCATGCGTAATTTCATTTGCACTCAAAATAGTTGTACCCGCACCGCCGCTGATAATGTCACCAATATTCGTTGTCAGATTAAACCCGCCAGCTACTTTCGAAGCATTGGCAACTGTTACAGTAAAAGTAATTTGTTGATTTTGGGAGTAAGAACTTACTGAAGAAGTTACATTTACCACAGTATTTGAATTCGCAGCTCCGTGACAATAACATCCTCCAGAACCAGATGTAGACTGACCATTGATACCTCCTGAGTAAGAACTAGTACTGATATAAATAACAAAAAGTGCGATAGGCAAGAAGACAAATTGTAATTTTTTTAGTTTCATATGTAAGTTTTAAAAATGAAGTTTTTATTTTCTATACGAATCTAATGTTTAAACATTTAAATACAAAATTTATATCCAAATTAAAAACGAAGTAGGAAAAATTGTTGTCCAAGCAAAATAACTTAAGCTACTAATACTCAATAATGATACCCAAAGTAGGCAAAACAGTGCCTGTACTATTTTCTAAAAACTTTGTTTGGTATCTTGGTGGAATAGTAGAATTCGGATCAAGAATCGGATTTCCATTTACATCTCTTTGAACTGTCAGATAATCTTGATCCTTGGCAACGAATTTATATAAATTTTGTATGTCTAAAAATAAGTTCAAATTCCAATGTTTAAAAAAATACTTTTTATCAATACGAATATCAAGTTGATGATTAATTGGCAATCGATTTTGGTTGACAAGATTATAATTAAACTGACCTTGTTGTGCTACATCCCAAACATAGGTTACGGAAGATAATGTGGTATCATATGGAGTATAAGGACGCCCACCCGTTAATCTGAACTTAGCCCCCAATTCCCAATTACGCTTTAATTTTTTACCCGCAGTCAGATTAATAATAAAACGCTGATCCCAATTACTTGCTGCCAATGAATTGGTGTTGGCATTTGAAAATTCACTTCTAAATAAAGTAATAGCCATAAGCCCATAAAATCCTTTAAACAATTTTTGTTGAGCAAATAATTCTATACCATAGGCACGACCCGATGACAATGATCTCACTGCCTCATTTCCTACGACACCAAAATCTCCGCCTGCATTCGCTAATGAAATTCCTCGATTGACACTTTGAGGATAATTTGCATATTTCTTATAAAATCCTTCAATGGTAAATCTTGCATTCTTGCCAGTATTATACTCTATACCTCCAACAAGGTGTTGGCATTGAATGAATTTTAGGTTATTTACCTTATTGATATATACATTGCTACTATCTTTAAATCCTAACATGGTATAAGCTGGAGTTTGATAATAAATCCCGGTATTGAAATTGATATTTAACTTTCTAGTAAGTTTGTAAGATGCCGATACGCGAGGTGAAATTTGTTTGAAGGGATTACTCATGCCTGAAGAAAATGTATTGGCATCCATTCTTAATCCTGCACTCAAAGTTAAATTATCATCCAGAAATGGTTTGCTCACTTGACCAAAAAATCCATATTTCAGAAAGCTTATTGCCGATGAATAATTGATGGTATCTAAAATTCCACTTGGCAAGGTAATTTCATTATAAGTCTGGTTATTATACTTTACATATTCTGTACTTGCACCCACATTAATTTTCCAATCATTTAATTGCATATTATTCTCTATTCGGAACTTGTTTTCAATTTCTTGGCTTTTATACTTCAAGCTCTCTCCTTTCGACTTATCATTATTTGGAAATTTGTATGCATAATTATCCAACATGTTTCTGCTTACAACCACTGTTTGATAACTATTTTTTCTATAATGTTTGTAAATAATGCCATTGGTATAATTCCATTGCTTTTGCTCAGGTAATATACCTAGTATATATTTTTGCTGTTCTGTTTTATTATTGTTTGTATTCAAAACAGCCACATCATAAGCCCCTAAGAGTAGATAAGTCAATTCATTTTTCTGATTAATTCTGTATTTGTATTTGATCTGCAAATCGTTATAGGTTGGCAAAAAAGGAAGTTCCAAAGCCGTAAATAAAAATTTCAAATACGATCTTCTCAAACTCACCATCAAACCACTTTTATCGTTCACAGGACCTTCGGCACGTAATCCAATATCACTGCTCCCTACTGTGAAGGCGCCATGCCAACCATCGCTGCGTGGATTTTTCATTTTAAAATCAAATACAGAGCTTAAAGTATTTCCGCGATTCGCAGGAAATGAACCAGAATAATAACCTACATCTTGCAAAAAATCTACATTCAAAATTCCAACTGGGCCACCATTTGCACCTTGTGTAGCAAAGTGATTAATATTGGGTATTTCTATACCATCTAAATAAAAACGGTTTTCAGAAGGACCTCCTCCTCGAATAATAATATCATTTCTAAATCCTACGCTAGATCCTGCACCACGCAAGCTTTGTATCACTTTACTAATATCTCTATTTCCACCTGGATTACGTTGAATTTCATTCACGCCAATATTTCGCAACGACAAAGGACTCTCTTCTGTTTTATCCTTGCGCCCTTTAATTGATACTTCCTTGATTTCTTGTTTTGACTTTTCTAATTGTATATCCAAAAAAGTAGGCTTGGCATTATCAACTGCAATTTCATAGATCACCTTTTTTCTATAGCCTACATAGGTAATTTCGATATTATACAAACCTGGTTTTAATTCTTGAATTTCGAATTTCCCATCTATATCAGTTTTGGTTCCTACAGTTGTATTCTGTAACCCAACTATAGCAAAAGCTATAGGTTCATTATTAATGGCATCGGTAATTTTTCCTCGAATTATACCGCTTTGAGCAAATAGATGAAGGGAAACAAAAAACAAACTTAATGTCAAAAAAAATTTCATTGAATACATTTGCCGGCAAATTTAAGCTAAGAAATTTCAGTATATGTATATTGTCTTGATAGTGTATAAAAAAAATGAACTATTTAGCTACCATAAAAAAGAAAGTAAAGGCTCGTATTCAGTCAATACCCCTTGATGATGCAACAAAATCTGTTTAATAAACGTACTACATTCATTATGTAGATTTCAATTTGACAAAAAAAGAATGCTCCATTCAGGAACATTCTTCTTAAGGTCAATTGATTAAGGTTTAAAACTAAATTGGCATACCCTGTAAAATTTCAAAAAAGTGGTTTATCATTTTCACTATTTAAACAGTGTGCCATGAACGGCGGTCATTACTTTTTCTCTACTTTTTGCACCCCTAAAATTTGATTATTCTGTGAAAGCATTAAAATATATAATCCGTTTGACAAATCCTGCACATCAACATGTATCGTATTCATGCCTTCAAATGTATTTACTTGAATTTGTTTGATCATTCGTCCACTCATATCGCAGAGTTTTATTAAAACTTCCCCTGTTTCCTTACTAAACAATTCAACATTTAAGCTCGACGTAGTCGGATTAGGATAAACATTTACGTCTTGACTAGCTGCTGTAGATTCACTTAAACCCGAAGGTCTTAAAACGGCACCTGTAGTAAAATACACAGAAGAACTGTAGGCACTTTGAATTCCAGTAGCCCCGCAATATGTACTTACTTGTGCTTCATATTGTGTACTCAATGATAGTCCAGTATGAGTTCTTGGATTATTAATTCCTCCTGCATTCATCCAAGGTCCAATCGGACTTACTGTTCTAACACGAGAAATATAAGCTGTGGCTGAAGGCACAGCAGTATATGAAAGCGTTGCCGTGGTGCCAGTTGCATTCACAGTTAAAATCGATGGTGTTGAGCAAGTTGGAGCAGAGTTCGTTGTAAATAAATAAGGAATTGAATAGGAACTAAAAGCTCCAATGGAGACACACCATGTAGACACTTGTGCTTCATAGTCTTTACCTGGAGCTAGCCCAGAGATCGTTTTTGAGTTAGTCAGACACCCTGCATTGCTCCAAGTTGAAGTTCCTACTTCTCTCCATCGCAATACATAAGAGGTAGCAGGTGATGCACTCGCTAGCCAAGAAAAATCTGCGGTTGTTGTGGAGACTACTGCAGATAATCCAGTAGGAATTGGGCAAACCACAATTGGCCCTGGCGTAGTGAAAGTTCCAAGGGCACCCCATAATCCAGAAGTTGAAGAAGAGCATCTTACCTTAGCTTGAAATTCATAGGTTGTAGAATGTTGACATCCTGCGATAATTTTAGAAGGAATAGTAGTTATGGTATTGCTCCAAGTAGTTGTACCGAAAGGTCTAAATCTTAGTTCATATGACTGTGCACCTGAAACAGCAGGCCATGCTAAGGTGGTATTGTACGAATTATTTGTAGCATTGCCAACCATGGAACCCAAAGAAATAGGACTCATCGATAAGGCACAAATAGGATCGGTATATAAATAATAATCACCTGACAAGGAAGCTACATTGGCACTTATTTCATATCTATTTAATCCACTATTAAATACAACAGTTGTAGGTAAAGGCGTGGCGATACCAGAAGGACCACCTACTAATTTTGCCATTTTTACAGACGTGGCATTCATGGGTTGCAAAGAACCTGATCCACTATTATACATATTAAAATCGCCTTGAGTAGCATAGAGTGTTATACTACCTGGTTCAGCGTTTGAGGCATTGATTACAAAGCTACGTGATGCATAGACTTGACCACTTACAGTAGACACACTGTTATTGGCTGCTACATTGACTGTTGTATTTACTAATCCTGCGCCAACTCCTGAAGCATCGTCTGTAAGGGTAGCCAAATAATTGCAATTCGTGGCGATTAATGAAGTGCTTGAATTTATTACGTTTGAACTAGTTAGATTACCAATCACAGAATTAGATCCAGAAGTTAATGCCATCTGCAATGGATTCACTGATAAGTTTAAGGTAACTGTTTCGATACAACCCGATGCATTTGTGATAGATTCAACATAAGTTCCTGCAGTAGTGCGCGGAATTCCATTGAACAAATAGCTACTGCCTTGACAAATAGTTTGATTGATAGTTGAACTTGCAGGTGGGCAATTATCAAATTTCATAACAGATACTTTAGAGCCATTGGCAGCATCTTTAAAAGCCACATAAGGTGTTGTCCCGTTGAAGGCTATAGAAGTTTCATAGCCAGTACTTGGCGTGAATCCTACTTGACCTACAGTTTGCCAACCACCAGCAACTAATTTTTTCACTGTAACCTTGTTACCTGCAGCATAGTCTGTATATGAAATATAAGGTATCCCTGCTACGATAGTAAACGAAATATCTGCTGCTTCACCTCCAGAAAATCCAGGACTACCCGCATATTGCCAATAGCTACCATTGAAATATTTTACGACTGCACCAAAGTTCCAAGATGCATCTGCATAAGCCACATAAGGTACATTTCCGTTAAATGCAATTTTGGTATACAAGGCTGTTCCTTCAGAAAATCCAGTTCCTAACCCTAAGAAATTTAAACCACTCCCTACCTCTTCCCAGTAATTTCCATTATATTTCATCACATTGGCCAAACCAACCATTCCGGTATCCTTGTAGGCAACATATGGTGTGCCATTGTTCATGGCAATAGAGGTAAATTCAGCTTCACCGGCGGAAAAAGCAGAAACTCCAGTACTACCAACATGTGCCCAAGTAGTGCCATTAAAAGTCATCACACAAGCTTTACCATTGTAAGCATAGTCATTAAAAGTAATATAAGGGGTTGTTCCATCAAATGCTAATGATGTAAAACCAACTGGCCCATCTGAAAATCCTGCTTGGCCAACATTAACCCAAGCACTCCCATCAAATTTCATTACCGTAGCTTTAGAACCATTTGCGACATCTTGATAAGCCACATAGGGCATACCATTGTTTATTACAAGTGATACATAATTCGTTCCACCTGCCGAAAACCCTTGGGCACCCACATCAATCCAAGAGTTCCCATCAAATTTTTTTACGACTGCTTTACCAGCTAATCCCGCTCCAAAATCTGAACATGC
>CAZSUF010000029.1:2745-7253 GCA_964609875.1 uncultured Bifidobacterium sp. | reverse complement strand
TACATAAGGAGTGGTGCCATCCATGGCAAGAGAAATGTTAAAGGAATTCCCGTTAGTAATACCTGGCGCACCCACATTACTCCATTGTGCGGATACACTGTTCACAAAAAATATCATGGCCAAGCATAATAGACAAATTTGTTGTTTCATAATTATTTTGATTTAATTGAAACTCGAAACTAAATATCTTAGTAAAGAAGAAATTACAAACTTGATCTAACCCCTGTTTGGATTTGTGAAGTAGTATTTTGAATTTGTATCATGTAAAAATTAGCTTGTAGATATAACACATACAAAGTTCATCGAAAGAACAGCAAATGACTTTAAGGCAAATGTTGCGGTGTTTCGCGCGAGGGATGGTCGTGGAAAGCCCATCTCGTTCTTCAAAACGAGATGGCTTGCAACAACAGCCCGGTCTTGTTGTATGGTCTCCTCATTTTCGGTTTAAAATTTAGTCCCCATACAACAAGACGCGCCCAAAAAAAATTATATCAATTCAGGATGTGATACGTAATAGTCTTTCATCACTTGAAACACTTTTTGTTTGAGCGATTCTGTATCTGCAGCCATCAAACCTTCTGTGCTGATTTCTGGCAAAAAATGAAATTCGATACGATGTGGCCAAGCCCATAATTTTTTATTCGAATCTAAAATAGCTTTAGTGCCAAATATCAAACCAGGAATAATAGGTTTTTGCGTTTCAATTGCTACTTTAAATGCCCCATCATAAAGTCGAGCTAATGGTTGATCTGTTTTGTTTCGGGTACCTTCAGGAAACAAACACAAATGCAAACCACTTTGTAAAGCAGCGACCATTTTTGGCAAACTGTCTTTTCGACTTGTTGCGTCTTGGCGAGTCACTAAAATGGAACCAGCTTTATATATATAGCCAAAAATAGGAATTCGAGACATTTCCACTTTGGCTAAAGTTCTATTAGGACCTGGAATGCCGGGCGATGAAACGGGTACGTCAGCTAATGTATTGTGGTTGAGTGTAACCACATAATTTTTCCCGGGCTTGAAGTTTTCTCTGCCACGATGTTTAACAGGACAAAATATCAAGGGCATGTAAATCCCCATCCATATTTGAAATCCGCGTTGTACTACTTGATTAGATACTTTTTCTGATGCCAGATTTTTGAAGATGAAAAATATCAAGGCGACAGGAATCATGGTAATGGCAAAGAGTATCATTCCGTAAACAAAATAAATTCTGCCAAGAATATTTTTTATCAAAATAGTGGATTTAAGAGTCAAAAATACTACTATTTTTAAGAGTACAAAATTGCCATTTAAGCGAGCGCTTATTTATTGCTTATCTATTTCTTTTTGCAATTCACTTTCGCCAAGTTCGATATGATGATTTTTTGCAAAGGATTTTTGGGCTTGTTGAAATGCGCTATCGATACTTGCTTCTTCTTTGGTAATTTTTTCTTGAATAGCAGTCAAATCTGCAATTACTTTTTCTGTGTAATCTTCCATAGCCAATAAATCAACTAGTTGTTTATACTCCTTATCTATAGTTGTATAATAGAAACGAAACATGGCTGAGGCAGCAGATTTGAAGTCTTCACCTAATTTAAATGGTTTAGCCTCGTTGAGGGCTTTGATGGCAAAATTAGCCACCTTCTTTGTCTTTTCTAATTCTACAAAAGATTGTGAAGCTCTTTCACTTTTACTTGAAGTTTCTGCACTTGCAATGGTAACAAAATTTAAAATGCTGTGACCAATGGTATCTTGCAAGTCGACAATAAAATCATTAAACTCTACGGCTGACTTGAAGGTTTTTGTTTGCGCTTGACTTTGATATAAAAAGAAAATACACAAAAGACCTAGTATACCTTGTTTCATAGGATAAAATTTTACACAAGGTATATAATACTTTTAAACTAATCAACTAGGATTCCAATCAATCGATTCACTTCCGAGTTGGATGAGAATTTCATTTGTTTCGGAAAAATGTTTGCACCCATAAAAACCCGTGTGGGCTGAAAAAGGCGATGGATGTGGCGCCTTCAGAACAACATGCTTTTTAGCATCGATCAAAACTGCTTTCTCTTGAGCAAATTTCCCCCATAATAAAAAAACAACGCCTTGTTTTTCGTCAGAGATTTTTTTGATGACGGCATCGGTAAAAATTTCCCAACCAATTTTGCTGTGACTCATAGGTTTGTTAGCCTCTACTGTCAAAGAAGCATTCAACATCAGCACACCTTGATTGGCCCATTTTGTTAAGTCGCCATGTTTAGGAATTTCTATATTTAGATCTTGTTGCAATTCTTTAAAAATATTATTCAATGAAGGCGGAGGCTTTATGCCTTTTTGAACACTAAAGCATAAACCATGTGCTTGATTTGGACCATGATAAGGATCTTGTCCTAAAAGCAAAACCCTTACCTGATCAAAGGGTGTATGATCAAATGCGGCGAAAATATTTTTTCCTTCAGGATAAATAATTTTACCTCTCGCTTTTTCTTGTTTAAGAAAAGAAACTATTTTTTCGAAGTAGGGTTTTTCAAATTCATCACGCAAAGCATTTTTCCAACTTGATTCTATTTTTATGTTCATTTTGACTTGATATTTGCATTCTTGAATAGGCTGCTCAAAATACTTCTTTTTTTGTTTCTATGTTTAAACTTCTTTGACTCGAAATCGCAGTCATTAAACCTAGCATATAAAATAGGTTTGAGTGCAAGCTTTGGAACTACGATTCAGCGATTTGGTTTATGTACTGGATTTTATGTTCAATATAATTTCATTCAATTTCATGCCCTATTGAATGGCTATTATGTTCGAAAAAGTTTTAGCCTTACTCGGAATCAATTTGAATTGCAAAGTGGAGAAGGTATTGCTTTTCAATTTGGGAATAAACGTGCACACTATTCGTCGATAGCCTTGATGAATCATGCGAGTAATTTTAGTCAACGTGATTTTAATGTGGGTTATACCTTGAAACAATATCTAGACGGATTCAAAACTTCTCAATCTACAGCTTTGATACACTTGTCTTACAAGGGGTTAAGTCTAAGTACCGAAAATGACGCTTTCATATTCTCTTACTTCGATAGATTTAGAACTGCAGCATTAAACATACGTTATGAATGGCTAAATAAAAATCAACATTACTTCAATACAAGTTCGGCCATCAGTACCAAATTACTCTTATTTACAGGAGATGTATTAGCTAAGCAATCACGTCGAATACTAACTAGTCGATATCCAGCAAGAAATGGGTATATGGATTTGAGCAAATCATCTTGTGGTCAATGTTCACATGGAATTATCGCTATTCAATTTGAAAGTGCCGTGACAGGAACACAAGCTGTTTCTTTCCAAGCAGGAATAGACGATGAACAAATCAGACATAGAATACAAAATAAATGGATACATGATATGCCTTGGTTGACTATTGGCAAAAATCATTATAAAAATCCACATGTGCCTATGTTACAAGAAAATGGAGAACCTTATTTATTTGAATCGGGAACAAAAGTCAGGAAAGCACGTTCGTATTTTCAACTAGGCATCAATGAACCTGATTTTTATTAATACTGGGAATGAAATAATTTAGGCTGTAGTTTCTTCGATGAAAATATCTTTCATCTTGCCGCACATATTGCTTAAAATCATCTTACGAGCTAATACGCACATACCTGCAAAAGATACAGCATCAGAAACACCATGTCCCACAACCAAGGGCTTATTTACCCCTAAAACAGGTACACCCGCATATAAGCGATGATTGAATTTATCTAAAAATTCGTCTTGAATATTTCTTTTGGTTTTTACTACGTCGTATAAGGACTCAGCCAATTTCAACACGATATTCCCTGTAAAGCCATCTGTGATAATGACATCTACTTTATTGTCTAAAAGATCACGGCCTTCGATATTACCTTTGAAATTGATATCTTTATTTTCTTTCAATAAAGGATAAGTAGCTTGAGCTAATAGATTTCCTTTGCCTTCTTCTTCGCCAATATTTAATAAACCGACAGTTGGATTTTCTATGCCAACAATTTCTTTGGCATAAAAACTTCCCATGGTAGCAAACTGATTTAGATTTTCTGGTTTGCAATCAGCGTTGATGCCAATATCAAGCATAATGCTGTATGTTCCATCAATTTGAGGTACTGGTGTAGGAATAGAAGGACGAAGTACGCCATTCATTAATTTAATCACATGAGATGCGCCTACAAGCATCACCCCTGTATTTCCTGCGCTCATAAAGGCATCAACTTCACCTTTAGCCAACATACTAAAACCTAATACTAAGGAAGAATTAGGTTTTTCTTTCATAGCCTTGATTGGATGCTCGTGCATACCAATCACTTCTTCGGTGTGAAGAATGGTAGTAAGGGCGGCTTTTTCACCAAGTCCTTCTTCAATAGCCGATTTGTCACCTAGTAAAACTAAATGACAATCGTTGTACTTTTCTAGAAACGACAAAACACCTAAACATGCTTCTTTAGGTGCATAGTCTCCTCCCATCATGTCAAGGGCTATTC
>CAZSUF010000029.1:0-2735 GCA_964609875.1 uncultured Bifidobacterium sp. | reverse complement strand
CGCATACTTGATTTTTTGAGATTTAAGATTCAGTTTCCTCTTCAGGTGCAGCTTCTTTAAGTGGCTTTTCCATCACTACACGACCTTTGTAGAACAATTTATTTTCTACCCAATGTGCGCGATGACGTAAATGAATTTCGCCAGTTGTTTTATCTGTACTTAAAGTATCAATCACTGCTTTGTAATGCGTACGACGCTTCGCGCTTCTTTGCTGTGAGTGTCTTCTTTTAGGATTAGGCATATCGCTTAATTTTTAAATTTTAATTTAATTTATTCTTTAATTCTTCCCAGTTTGCACTGATCGGATTAGAGCTTTGATTTGTTAAATAGGCAAGTGCTTGTGGGTTACAAGTACTTTTCCCTTCTTTGTCATCTGGATGAATATGCTGAATAGGCACACTCAAAATGATAAATTCGTAAATCCAAGGTGACACATCCAATAAACTTTCTGAGCGTCCAATATAGGCAACTTCAGCGTCCTCATCTGCCTTTTGAGCAACAAGTTCATCGTCTATTTGTTTCACCACAAGTTCAAATTCATCCCACAAATTCATCTCATAATCATCTCCACAACGATCGCAAGCAATGATAATTTTACCATTTATCGCGAACTTCAAGAGAAATATCCCTTGCTTTTTGTCGAAGGTTAGTTTGACTTCAATCTGGGTTTGACTAAACTCAGGTTTTTCAAATTTTTCAAAGAAACTGTCATCTATTTGATAATGATATTCATGAATCCCAGGTTTAAGACCTACAAAAGCAATGTCATACGTCCTAGTATGTTTCATAATCACCCCATATTTGACAGGGGTGCAAATGTAAGTAAAAAAATAGATTTCTAGGAATATCGACCTAAAATAAAACAAAATGCTGTTGTTTTTTCGCAAAATTCACCTAAAAATGTACAAAAATGGTCCTGTAGGCAAATTGAATTACTTCGAATAGACTTTTTCCCCTCCTAAAAAGGTAGCTTGAACTTTAGTTTGTAAAATTTCTTGAGCACTCGCTTTCATCAAATCAATAGGCAACATGACAAAATCTGCCATTTTTCCTACCTCTATACTCCCCTTTATTTTTTCTTCAAATACAGATTGTGCAGCCCAAATGGTCATTCCTCTTAAAGCTTGCTCGCGCGTTAAAGCATTCTTCATTTGAAATCCACCTTTTGGCGATTGATGTTCATCTTGTCTAAAAACCGCTGCATAAAAAGTCCCTAATGGATTTAATGATTCAACAGGGAAGTCGGTCCCTAAGGGAATCCATCCATTTTGCTTTAATAAATCTTGATAGGCATAAGCAAAAGGCATTCTTTCGGCTCCGATTCTTTCTTCGACCCACGACATATCGCTGGTTGCGTGAGTAGGTTGCACTGAAGGTATGATATGATATTTCCCAAATAAATTAAAATCTTCTGGGGCAATTAATTGTGCATGTTCGATTCGCCATCTACGATCGTTGTTTGCAGGCAATATTGATCCGAATAAATTAAGCACTTCACGATTTGTAGCATCCCCGATTGCATGAATATTCAGCTGGTATTTTGATTCCAATATTTGTTGAGCCAATTTTTCAAGCTCGGTCGCTGAAACTAATGAATAACCTCGATGTCCATGTTGATCAGAATAATCATTTAATAAATGAGCTCCCCTAGAACCTAATGAGCCATCAGCAAAGACTTTAAATCCTATTAAATGAAACTGATCATTCCAAAAAGGTTCTTGAGGAAGATACTCTTTGATATTCTTTTCTTCATTCATCAGCATGCCTGCCATTCTTAACTTAAGTGTTTTTTGCTCATAAGCAAATTGAAGCCATTTTACCCAATTGTTTTCTAAACCACAATCTACCACACTGGTTAACCCTAGACTAAAACATTCTTTTTCGGTTTGGGTAAAATAAGCACAAGCGCTTTCCTTATCAAGGGTTGGCATAACCGCTTGCACCAAATCAACTGCCTTATCGATGAGTATACCTGTCAACTTCCCATGCTGCTTTTCTATCACCCCTTGCTCTATGCTTGTTGTATCGTTTATATGTGCTAAGTCTAATGCTTTTTGATTACATAAAACTGCATGGCCATCAATACGCATGAGGAATATCGGGGTTGAAGGAAATAATTTATCCAAGGTATCTTTTGTAGGAAATCGTTTGTCTTCCCAGTCATGTTGATCCCACAAGCGACCTTCGATCCAAGTTCTTTGATTTGTTTTTGCATACTCCACAATTTTTCCAACAATTTCATTGAATGATTTGGTGCCATATAAATTCAATTTGTATTGATCTAATGAATACCCTGTAAAATGGCAATGTGCATCCATAAATCCTGGATACATAAATTGCTGCTTAGCATCTAATTTATTTTTTGCTTCATACATCGAGAGCAAAGAATCTCCACCTACTTCGATAAACTTTCCTTCTTTGATGACAGCGACATGAGCTACATCAAACTTATCATTGACAGTGTAAATATTCGCATTGTATACGATCAAATCTGCTTCTTTTTTTCCGCATGAAAAAAGTAGCAGTGAAATACAACAGAAAAAATATAGCTGAAAATTCGACAAGATGCTTATAAGTCTCAAAGGGAAAAATTTAAATCTATTGCAAGATTACAACGACTCATGTGAATTTGAAAGATAAAATTTTTGATGACACTTATAGATACCCTTTATACTTTTCCACTTTTGCCTTAACGCAAAAGTTGAGCAAAAAGTCAAGGCCGAAGATTCTTTGGC
>CAZSUF010000028.1:18956-20791 GCA_964609875.1 uncultured Bifidobacterium sp. | reverse complement strand
CATACCCATCACCACTTCTTGTACTTCGAATTCTGCAGCTTCTGAGATAATGGCATCAAGCGCAGCAATGGTGCTTTCACCACCTTCTAGTGAAAATCTTTTTTGACCAATAAATTTGGTATGAAGAAATTTTTCAAAGATGACTCCTTGATTAAGTTTCTCAAGAATGCGACTTTTTTTCTGTAAGCCAATATCAGATACCATTACCTTTTCAAATTCAGCTTCGACCCATTTGCAAATTTCTTCGTTGTTGATATAAGTGTATTCTATTCCAACGGTGGAAGTATATATTTTTTTAAGATGAGCTATAATATCTTTCAGCTTGAGAGCGCCCATGTGAAAGAAATTACCTGCTTGAAAGACGGTATCTAGGTCTTGCTCGCTAAGTCCGAAATGTTCAAGTTCTAAATTAGCTTTTCTGTCTTTTCTTTTTCTGATCGGATTGGTATCGCTGATTAAGTGCCCACGTTTGCGGTAAGCACGAATCAATTGGTACACCGAAAATTCTTTTTGTACATTGAAGGAGGTCGAAGAAAGGGGACTTTCTGGCTGACCGTTTAAAGTTACTTTGTCGGTAAGTTTGTCCTGCCCATTATGAACAGCATTTGACATGGCAAAATCGAATCCTTCGAAAAATTTTTTCATATCAGGATCCACGCTGTTTGGATCAAGTACAAAATCTTTATAAACTTCTTCGATATAACCTGGGTGAGAATGAGTAACAAAAGAAAAATCCTTCATGTGCATTGATAATTTAGCCTAGCTTTTCTGTAGAAAATGCCTATTTTTTTTAAAATTTTGAAATCGTGCTAAAATAAAACATTATTAAAACCTTTACTCGATTTATATCAAATAAATTCGCATTTTGGGTATAAAAATGCTCGAGCAACATAGATTCTTGCAGGTTTTAGTTGATATATTCCAAAATAATTCTGGATTTTCTAAAAAATCTGTGTAGAAATAGGAAACATTCACTATATTTGCGCCCTAAATTTCAATTAATGGCTAATCATAAAGCGACCAAGAAAGATACGCGCCAAGCAAATAAACGTAGAGAGAGAAATCGTTATCAAGGCAAAACTACAAGAAACGCTATGCGTGACCTAAGTGCATTGACTGTGGTTGATGAAGCAAAAGATAAATTGCCAACCGTAATTGCGATGTTAGACAAATTAGCTAAGAACAATGTTATTCATAAGAATAAAGCAGCTAACTTAAAATCTGCTTTAATGAAGAAGGTTAATAAGTTAGGTACTGAGGTAGTTGAAGAAGTTAAGAAAAAAGCACCACGTAAGGCGGCTGTTAAAAAAGCAAAAGCAAAGTAAGAGTTACTTATACGATATCTAAACCTCCGAGTTTGGTCGGAGGTTTTTTTTGTGCCCATGCAGGAAGATAGCTGATGATTATCCAAAAGGATACTCTTTCCCTTTTCTAATTGGTATTATAGCCACGAAACTTAGGCTCGTTTACTCATGAAGATTTTAAATGTAACAATAACTTGCTGCATCTTGGTAGGAGTGATTTGTGATCTGTATTCACTTGTTTTCAAAAGGTAGGATATAGGATTATCATTGATAGCATCACAAAAAAAGCCCCTGAAAATTCAGAGGCTTGATATAAGATTTTGTGTTTGTTTAACGCAATACACCACGACTGATGACAATACGTTGTACTTCGCTAGTACCTTCGTAGATCTGGGTAATTTTAGCATCACGCATTAATCTTTCAACATGGAATTCTTTTACATAACCATAGCCACCATGTATTTGAACCGCTTCGGTTGTAACACTTTGAGCAATTTCGGAAGCATATAATTTGGCCATAGCTGAGGCCAT
>CAZSUF010000028.1:15576-18946 GCA_964609875.1 uncultured Bifidobacterium sp. | reverse complement strand
TAATTTAAATGTTGATCTTTTAACCATGCTGCTTTAAAGCAAAGTAATCTTGCTCCTTCAATTTGTGTGGCCATATCGGCTAATTTAAACTGAATAGCTTGATGATTCATGATTTCTGTGCCGAAAGCTTTTCTTTCTTTGGCATATTTTAAGGCTAATTCATAAGCACCACTTGCAATACCTAAGGCTTGTGAGGCAATACCAATTCGTCCTCCACTTAAAACTTTCATGGCAAAAGTGAATCCAAAACCATCTTCACCAATTCTATTTTCTTTAGGCACTTTTACATCTTGAAACATGATAGAATGTGTATCACTTCCGCGTATGCCCATTTTGTTTTCTTTGCCGCCCACTGTAACTCCAGCCCAAGCTTTTTCTACAATAAATGCATTAATGCCTTTATGTTTCTTTTCGACATCGGTTTGGGCAATTACTAAATAATGTGTAGCAGAATTGCCATTGGTAATCCAGTTTTTGGTGCCGTTTAATATATAATGATCTCCTTTATCTTCTGCGGTCGTTCTTTGTGAAGTGGCGTCACTACCTGCTTCTGGCTCACTCAATAAAAATGCACCAATCACTTCTCCTTTGGCCAAAGGCACCAAATATTTTTGTTTTTGCTCTTCATTCCCGTAAGTTTCTAAACCCCAACAAACTAATGAATTATTTACACTCATCACCACTGAAGCTGAAGCGTCTACTTTAGAAATTTCTTCCATCGCTAATACATAAGATATAGCATCCATGCCAGCACCGCCGTATTTTGGATCTACCATCATGCCCATGAAACCAAGTTCGCCCAATTTTTTGATTTGCTCTGCAGGGAAAATTTGTTTCTCGTCCCTTTCAATGACGCCAGGTAATAATTCGTTTTGTGCGAAATCTCTGGCAGCTTGTTGAATCATCAATTGTTCTTCAGTTAGTTCAAAATTCATTTGTGCTTGTTTTATAATGTACGCAAACATAATAAAGAATTTTAAGGGATTGAAATACCATGAGAAGAAAAAGTAAAGATTTTTTGATACACTATAAATTTCTTTGAAATCGAAAGCTGTATTTTGCGCGAGGGACTGTCGTGGAAAGCCCGCATCCCGTCTCGTTTTTAAGAACGAGACGGGAGCGGACTTGGAACAAAGGCCCGGTTCACGCGCCCTCATAAAAAATAGTCTATCTGAAGTATTCCCTTTTCAATCGCAGAAAAGACTTTATTCACATCAATCTGAATATTTTAACACGAATAATTTTAGGGCTATTCTATATTTGTAGATATGCTCAAAAACTGCACAAAAATTTTCTGTTTATATAGTCTTTTACTTCTTGGAACTTCATGCACCACAAAGGCCAAAGCGCCAGACAATGCCCCTAAATTCGGGAAGGTTAAATTAGAATATACCGATACCACCACAGCCGAAATAAAAAAAATTATTTATAATTTAGATACCTTTTATCAAGCCCAAATAGCTGCGGGTTTTAACGGAAGTGTTTTGGTGGGTTATAAGGGCAAGGTTTTGTATGAAAGGTATTATGGAATAAGTCAAAAAGAAAGTGGTGCTAAATGGTCGAAAGAAACTCAAAGTCAATTGGCTTCTACCTCTAAAACACTTACGGGTGGAGCTATTATGCTTTTGAAAGATAAGGGCTTATTAAATTTTGATGATTTAGTTACAGCTTATCTTCCTACTTTTCCTTATGCCAATATTACCATTAGGATGTTGTTGAATCATCGAAGCGGGTTGCCAGATTATATCAAATTTGCAGCTAAGCCTAAGGACAAATTATTTTTGAGCAATGATGATATTGTAAAATTATTTGCCACCTTAAAACCTAAATTAACTTTTACACCCAATACTGCTTTTAAATATAGCAATTCTAATTATGCTATGTTGGCTTCTATCGTAGAAAGTATTAGCGGCATGAAGTTTGAATTTTTTATGAAGCGTTATGTATTTGGGCCCATAGGCATGGATCATACTTTTGTAGTTAATCCGAATGAAGAAAAAGTTTGTACAGCAAGTTTTTGTTATAACTATCGTTGGATAGAAGAGCCAGATATGCACTTAGATGGGGTAGCGGGTGATAAAGGCGTGTATAGCACAGTCTTGGATTTATATAAATGGGATCAAGCCTTATATGGCGGAAAATTTATTAAGCCAAGTACCTTAAAAGAGGCCTACACGCCTTATAGTTTCGAAAAACCAGGGATTAAAAATTATGGACTAGGTTGGCGTTTACTCAACTATCCTGATGGTATAAATATTGTGTATCATAATGGTTGGTGGCATGGTAACAATACATGTTTTTACCGTTTTATTCAAGATAATTTTACCATCATTGTTTTGGGCAATCGTTTTAATAAAAATATTTATCGTCAGCCACAACGCATTTACAATATTGTGATGCAAAAAGAAGTAAGTACAGAAGGCATGGACGGAGAAGAGTAATTCTCTACACTTAATTTTATTTATTTTTTGGGCGGCACACACGCTATTCACTGCAAGCCATCTCGTTTTTAAGAACGAGATGGGCTTTTCGTTACTATCGTTGCCGCAATACAACGAGGCTACATAATCCTAGAAAATTCTGTGTCAAATTACACACTTATTACTCAGATTGCACACTTATGCATTAGAGCTTGTGCCTTTTTTATAATCATATTAGTTTTAGTCTAGATTCTATTATTGAATTTAGGCGTCATCCGAAAAGCCTTTACAAGAGTAGGAATTAAATGAACGAATATGAGAACTAAATTAATTATCCTATGCATAGTCATGATGGCTATACAAATTGTTTCATTTGCACAAAGACCATTTGGTGGAGGTACTGTACCTGGTTTGATCACAACTGCCAATCAAGTAGTGAATGAAGGCAAACATGTGATCAGTTTAGTGCATGGTGGAAGCACAGGTCCTGCCAGCCTAGGAGCTACGGTTACTATTAATTCTGCTTTTTTTACTTCAATATCTGTGACGAATGGAGATGAGTTTTTATTAATACAAATGGAAGGCCCCAATGCTGGAAGATGGATGTTTACTCGATTTGCTGGGAGCGCATTAAGTGGAACCAAAATTTCTTTAATGGCGGACACCTTTAGATATTCATGCAATGGAGTTAGAGATTATCCTTCAGAAGTCAATTTTACCAACTTTACGACAGGTAGTGATAATCTACAATTGATCTATATTCCTAGATATTCTAACCTTACATTTTTAGCTCCAGGCAGTATAACATGTGATGACTACGACCAAAACTTAGGAATTGGGGGCGTGGTTTCTTTTAAAGTATCTAATACCATGAACATGATCCCTAATTGTATTAATGTGAGTGGCAAAGGATTTAAAGGGTCTGCAGGTGGTGCTACTGGAGGCACCGG
>CAZSUF010000028.1:8965-15566 GCA_964609875.1 uncultured Bifidobacterium sp. | reverse complement strand
AACCTGAGTCAGGATGATCAAGAGGATGGACTTGCTCATGTTTAACCTCGATGCTTGGACTGTCGCTCGTTATCCGATGTGTAACCATTCCCCCATCGGCAAGGTGAACCGTCTCTTCGATAGGCGGTTCAGGAGGAAGTGCTGGTAGCTTGACAAGCAGAGGTGGCAATGGAGGTAATGTAGGCATTGTAGCAGGGAGTGGACAATGTTGCGGTGGAGATGGTGGAGAATTAGGTGATCCAGGCATTGGAGGCAGTGCAGGACAAGTACTTTTTAATCAAGGATTTTCTGGTAATAATGCTAGCATACTCGGATGCACAACTTTTGTAAAACGACCAATGATTGGTAGTGGTGCCAAAGGAAGTGCAGGATGTGCAGGTTCTGATGGCGCTGGTGGTGGCGGTGGTGGGGCAGGGCCTAGTGCTACAGCAGGCACTGCAGGCGGTGCAGGTATTAATGGAGTTGCGGGTGTGCAAGGTGGTCCTGGTGGAGGTATTGTACTTTTTGGTGCAAAAAATATTGTCAATGGCACAACGATTAACCCATATATAATTTTAACAGGTTTGCCTGGAGCTAACGGAATTGACAATGCCATACAAGGCAACCCAGGCGGAAATGGAGGTGCAGATGGCGGCGGCGGCGGTGATGGTGGACAAGGTGGTCCTGGTGGGCATGGCGGATCTGGGGGTGCAGGTGGCGCTTTGCTTGGATATGCTAATACATTTATACCTTCTTCAACTACCACAACATGGCGAAATCTAAATCCAGGTTTAGGTGGAGATGCTGGTGATCGTGGAGCACCTGGAGCGCCTGGTGCAAATGACAACGGATGTTCTAGTGCCACTTGCACAAGCGGAGGCGGAGGTGGTTCTGTAAGCACATTTTGCAATCCTGATTCGGTGTTTAAGTATTTACAATTAATTAAAAACAACAATCCAGATCCTGTAATTATTACGGTTGATGAAATTCAATATGGCAATGCAGATTATACAATAACTGTCATGAAACCTAATTGTGCCAATCCACGAGATGGAAGAATTATCAAATTAAATATTGGCAGACCGATCACAACTGCTATTTATCACATTTTCATGGAAGATATAACGAGTTTGATTCCCCTTAATCCAGAAGCTTGCATTGATAATATTTACAACAATGCCTCATATTCTATCAATCTGGCACAAGATGAATTAACTTGTAATACCTGCAATCCAATTACGTGGAAACTTTCATGTTCGGGCTGTTTTAGAAATAAGCCACGATGGGGAAGATGGGGCACGCCTGGAATACCTGGAGATCCTGGTCAGCCAGGATTGGACGATTTTGGTCAAGTAGATGAAGGAGGTGAAGGCCATGGAGGTGGTCCTTGTTTAGTTCATGCACAATTTAATTTTATGCCTATTGGCTGTAATCAATTTCAGTTTATGAATATGAGTTGGGGCAATGGCACCGTTTTTTATTCCTGGGATTTTGGCGATGGGCAATCTAGTGCTGATTTGAATCCTACGCATCAATATTCAACGCCAGGATTTTATAATATATGTTTGAAGGTTACAAATTTTATTAATGGAGTCATGTGTATCGACTCCATGTGTTTACCTGTAAATATCAATACAATTTCCGTAACTATTACAGGAGATAATATAGTTTGCCCAGGTAGTACAAAAACCATTACAGCACAACCTAGTCCAGCTGGTACATACGGCTATGCATGGAATCCTAGTACCTTACCTTCAACACAAAATGTAAATGTTGGTGCCGGTACTTACACTGTGACAATTACTGATGCAAATGGGTGCACAGCCACTGCCACAAAAACATTGACCAATGCTGCTCCATTCACTGCGAGTATCACGGGCAATTTATCTATTTGTCCTGGCATGACAACCATACTGACGGCAAATCCTTCGGGTAATTATACATACAGTTGGTCTACCAATCCAGTTCAAACTAGTCAATCTGTTACAGTAGGAGCAGGCACCTACACGGTTGTAGTATCTGATGCGAATGGATGTACTAAAACTTCTGTAGCGACAGTTTTGGCCAATGGCACTTGTTGCTTTGAACCTGATTTTTGTTATCAAATCGATCATCGAACATTACGCATTAATAGTGTGAGCCCTTCAGTCACAGGTTACAAATACAAGTGGTTTTTGGGAAATGGCGTTATTGATTCAAATACCGTCTTTCAGTATACTTACCCTAATACATCTCCACAAACAAACAATTACACTGTTTGCTTAGAAGTGTCAAAAGTTATTAATGGCATCCTATGTTGCAAACGTATTTGCAAAGAAATTCATTTATTGCCAATTTGTAATAGTACAGTCATTAATGCGGTGTTAGATTATACCATGAATGGGAATAGTACCATAACACCTATTACTTCTAGTTTGCTCAAGGTTCCAGTAGGGTCGTACATCAAAATCACTTACGGTAGTCAACCGTTTGCGCCTTTGTCTTATACTGGATTTATCACAAGTTTAAATTCTTTGCCAGTACCATTGAGTGTAAGAAGGACTTATACTCAAGATGGTACTTACGATATGTGTATACAATTGATTTATACAAACGGAACTGATACTTGCATTGACGAATCATGTAAAACCATTGTCATAGATAATTGCAATACACAAGCCTCTTTTAACATGAAAGGATGCGTAAAAAGTTTAATCCATACGTTCACACCTATTGCCAATCCGAATGGTACTGTGACTTGGGATTTCGGCGACGGAACCACAGGTAATTCTACCAATTTAAATCCGATTAGTCATACTTATGCTCAACCAGGACTTTACAAAGTTTGCATGCAAGTAGTCAATGGCAAATGCTCTAGCAAAACTTGTTATCTGATTAATGCGAACCCTATCATTAAGCAATCTTGTGGAGGAGGACCTTTATTGGCCTTGCCAAATCCAAATGCCAATCCTACGCATGCGGAAGAGGCTGAATTGCAAGAGATGAATATATTTCAACTTGATGCAAGTGAAACTAACGATTTGCAAAGTGTTTTATTTCCTAATCCAAGTAAGGACTTACTCAATTTAGCAATAGGCAGTAAGCAACATCGAACTTTAGCAATTGATATGCTAACAATAGATGGCAAGGTGATTATGCATACAAGCAAAGAAATTATGCCTGGAGACAATTTACTCGATTTCGATGTGAGTCAATTCCAAGATGGTTTATACCTGATGCGTATCCAAACTGATCAGCAAATAATCACTAAAAAATTCAATGTGAGTCATTAACATGGTGGGGCCTAGTTTATGACTAGGCCTTTCCTTCTTTCCAATATTTACTTATTAATTCCATACTCAACTCATTTAATTCAAAATGGTTTTTATATCATAAGCCTTGAAGATCAACAAGGACAAAATACTCAGATACCCATCATTATTGCACAGTAAATAAATTTCGTCTTTTAGATATCTTCATTGTCGTCTACTTTATATTGATTCGGCAGGATAGTTCGTTCAATCAATTGTTCATAATTAGACTTTACCTCTATATATTCCAGCTTAAAGTTCTGCCCTCAATTACATACATTGGGTTAACTTTATCAGTGTCAAAGGTCTGAGAACCCTTACAATTCCATTGCAATGTTTAAGTACTTGGCGCCTTTGAGATAATCAACAGGCCTCAGTGATGAATTCTTTTTAAGTCTAAAAAAATCTTCTACATTTGCAAACCAAAACTAGTTTCCATCATGGGAAGAATATTTGAAGTACGTAAAGGAGCCATGTTTGCCCGCTGGGACAAAATGGCCAAAGATTTTACCCGTATTGGGAAAGAAATTGCCATAGCAGTTAAAGCAGGCGGACCTGATCCAGATAATAATTCTGCTTTGCGTAGATGCTTTCAAAATGCGAAGTCTTGCAATATGCCAAAAGACCGAGTAGAAGCAGCTATCAAAAGGGCCATGGGCAAAGACACAACCGATTATGCCGAAATATTGTATGAAGGATATGGTCCGCATGGAGTAGCTATTTTAGTAGAAAGTGCCACAGATAACAATACCCGCACAGTAGCAAATGTTCGTGCACATTTCAACAAAGGCAATGGAAGTTTAGGCAATAGTGGGAGTGTAGCTTTTACATTTACTCGTATGGGCGAATTTATCATTAAGCCTGAAGGAATTGATTTAGACGAATTTGAACTTGAAGGCATAGATTATGGTATGGAAGATATTGGAGAAGATGCTAACGGAAATATTGTAGTAAGAACTAATTATACAGAATTCGGAAAAATGTCTGACTTTCTCGAAACAAAAAAAATAGAACCTACTCAAAATGGACTGACTTGGATTCCAATGAATACAGTTGAATTGAGTGATGAACAAGCTGAGGAAGTATTGAAATTAGTCGATAAACTAGAGCAAGATGAAGATGTGCAAAAGGTTTATCATAATTTAAAATAAAGTCTGTCAACTAGATTTTTTGTAAATTTCCATTCCCTACTTTTCCTCTTTTTAGCTGATTTACTTGTACATTAGCAAACTTAAAAAAGAGGCATGCGATTTAAACTTATCTTCCCAATCATTTTTATTTTTTCTAGTGTAGCGTACTACTTTCTGCAAGGAGTTTCAATCATTGAAGAAGAAAATGAAATTGAAACAGTTGAAGAAAGTATTAAAAAGCAAGCATGGATTCGAAGTATGCTGTCAGACCCGGCCATAGGCGAAATTCCAATGGGTGTGAGAAGTCAAGAACTTAGCTTTGCCACCGAATTCGAAAAAATGTATGGTGCATCTAGAACGCGCGGTGTAAGCTGGAATCAACGAGGTCCATGGAATGTTGGTGGCAGAACCAGAGCCTTTGCCATGGATATCAAAGATCCCAATCATTTACTTGCAGGAGGTGTTTCTGGAGGAATTTGGCAAAGTTTGGATGGTGGCAATAGCTGGATTAAAGTTAGTGAATCAGATGCTCATCCAGGCATTGTAAGTATCACTCAAGATAAGCGTGCAGGCAAAACCAATATTTGGTATGCACAATCCGGAGAAATAACTGGCACCTCTGCAAGTGGTGGTGAGTCATTTTATTTGGGTGATGGTGCATTTCGAAGTGTAGATAATGGAAACACTTGGTCTTCACTTTCTTCAACAGCCGCAGGAAAACCCAATGCCTTTTCAGATGCGTTTCAAGGAGGATGGCGAATTGCCTCATCACCCGTAGATAGTGTGAATGCATGTGTTTATATCGCGGCCTATGGTTCCATATTAAGAAGTACAGATACCGGAAATACTTGGACCAATGTTTTAGGAAGCATTAATAATAATACTTATTATTCAGATGTAGCTGTATCTAAAACGGGTATTGTTTATGCGGCCTTTAGTTCTGATGGTGGGCCAGCTATAGGTTTTTTCAGATCAGCTGACGGTATCCATTTTACAAATATTACACCTTCCTTTTTAAAATCTTACGATAGAACGGTGATTGAAATCAATCCAAATAATGAAAATGAAGTGTATTTTTTAAGTGAATTACCTAGTGATACAAGTGGAGGTGTAACCACTACAAATTATGAAGGAACTAAAGAATATGTGTCTTTAGTAAAATATTCATATCTAAGTGGAGATGGCGCAGGTGCAGGTGGAAATTGGACAAACTTATCTGCTAATTTACCTGTAAATTCTCCCAATCAATTTGATAAATTCAATTGCCAGGGTGGTTATGATTTAGTAGTGAAATGCCAACCAGGTTCAAATACGATTATTATTGGAGGCACAAATTTGTATAGGTCAAAAGATGGCTTTACCACACCGAATCAAATTAAGCAAATTGGGGGTTATGGCATTGCAACTCAATTAGCCAACTTTACTGTGTATCCTAATCATCATCCTGATCAACATGATTTATTCTTTTTACCACACAGCCCTGAAAAATTGTATTCTGTTTGCGATGGTGGGGTGTTTTTTACAGACAATGTAAATGCTGATGAAGTGGTTTGGCAAGATAAAAATAGAGGTTATATGACTAGCCAATTGTATGCGGTAAGTATTGATGAAAGCAAAGCGTATGACCAATGGGTGCTAGGTGGATTTCAAGACAACGGAAATTATATCAGCTACTCGAACAATCCAAAAGCTACTTGGAAAATGACTGTCAATGGTGATGGGGCTTATAGTTATATTGCTCCGAATCGTGCATTTTATGTTATTAGCACACAGCAAGGCAATGTGAGAAAAGTACAATTAGACGAATATGGAAATATGATGTTCAGAAGAAGAATTGATCCTGCGGCATATGATAAATCAAATTACAATTTCATTAATCCTTTAGTGGTAGATCCCAAAAACAATAATTATTTGTACATGCCTATTGGTAAAAAGATGGCTCGTTTAAATAATTTAAGGGAAATTGAAACGATCAACAACAATGATAAGCTGGCCACAGGTTGGGATGTTACTAAAGATACTATTCCTACTAAAAAGTTTAATGCAACTAGTGCTGAACCAGAAATTACGACCTTAGCCATTTCCAACAATCACGCAAATATTTTGTATTTTGGTACAAATAATCGTGATCTTTTTCGAGTAGATAGAGCCAATACAGGGGAAATGAAGTTTATAAAATTAGATAGTACCTTACGTATCCCT
>CAZSUF010000028.1:6216-8955 GCA_964609875.1 uncultured Bifidobacterium sp. | reverse complement strand
ACTGGTGCATATATTAGCGGAATTGCCATTGATCCTGATAGTGCAAAAAATATTTTGATCACTTGTTCTAATTATAACATAAACAGTCTTTTTTATTCAAGAGATAGTGGAAAAAATTTTTATTATGTAGGAGGAAATCTTGAAGGTTCTGCAAATTCTACAGGAGTTCCTCCTAGCATTCGATGTGTAAATATTTTGGTAGACAAAAATGGGAAGAGAAGATATTTTGCAGGAACCAGTATTGGACTCTTTTCTACTGATTCCTTGGTATTAGCGCCCACAACAGGTTTAAACAAAACGGTATGGACTCAGGAAAGTCCAGAATTAATTGGAGTGAATGTAGTGACTGATATTAAAATTAGGCAATCAGATGGTTATATAGCTGTGGCTACACATGGCAATGGTATTTTTGAAACATATTATACGGGAAATAAGGCACCAAGTCCAGCTACAGAAATTAATGCAACTAATATTTATCCTAATCCAGCGAACGGACAAATTGGCTATACATTCAGTGCCTCTCAAGATGAAAAAATTGAAGCCTTTATCTTTGACTTTCAAGGAAGGCGCTTAATGAAAATAGTAGATGGAATTTATAGAGCCGGCAAATTCACCATTTTTGTGAATACAAGTGGTTTATCTTGTGGTCATTATTTTATTGCGAATACAGGAAGTATGCATGAGAAAACACTTGTGAATAGATTTGTGATTGCCAGATAAGCCCCATTTTATGAAACTAAAATTTCCCATACTTCTTTCTTTTTCTTTGTTACTCATGTTGTGGTCTGCATGTGATGAAGATACGTATATTCCTAAGCCAAGAGGTTATTACAAAATTGTGTTTCCTGAAAAAAAATATCAAGAGTTTTATATGACAGGTTATCCTTACTCTTTTGAATATCCGACTTATGCCAATATCGAAAAGGATACTATGTTTTTTGAGCGTAAAGCCGAAAATCCTTGGTGGATAAACGTGAATTTTCCAGAATTAGGAGGCAAAATATTTGTAAGTTATAAAACTATTTCACCTCAACAAACACTTGCCAAGCTCTTGGAAGATACCTATCAAATGTCTTATTATCATACCAAGAAGGCAGATTTTATCAATGATTCGGTATTTCATATAGGCAATGTGCATGGAGCAAGTTATGATGTGGGTGGTAATGCTGCGTCAGCTTTTCAATTTTATGCTACAGACTCTATACATCATTTCTTGCGTGGAGCTTTATACTTCGATACCACACCCAATGTTGATTCACTGAAGCCTGTGAATGCTTTTTTACGTGCAGATATTATGCATCTTATACAAACTTTAAAATGGACCCGATGATTATCATAGACGATATATTGATTAGTGAAGATATTCTGAAAGAAGAATTTATTTGTCACTTAGAAAAATGCAAAGGAGGTTGTTGTGTAGATGGTGATGCAGGCGCCCCTTTGGCAAAGAGTGAATTAAAAGAAATGAAGAAAGTGTTTAAGATTATCAAACATGAGATGTCGCCTGAAGCCTTAGAAGAAGTAAAACGTGTAGGTGCCTATACGACTGAAGAAGAATTTGGTTATGTTACACCGGCGATCAATGGAGGCATTTGTGTATATGGTTATGAAGATGCACAAGGTATTGTGAAGTGCCTCATCGAGAAAGCCTTTATGGAAGGACGAACAGATTTTAAGAAACCAATTTCTTGTCACCTTTATCCGATTCGAGAAACTAAAACCCAATTCATGAATGCATTGAATTATTCTCCAAGAGAAACGCTTTGTGCGCCGGCTTGCGCTCTGGGTAAACAAGTAGGTTTAAAAGTATACCAATTTTTAAAAGAGCCTTTAATTAGAAAATTTGGAGAGCCATTTTATCAAGCCTTAGATACTATTGCCAAAGGAGAGCATAGAGAATAATTTATATTACATTCACACAACAATGTCAAATCGTTTTTTAGCAAGTGCGATACAACAATTTAGGTATTATAAATCACTAGGAGATAAAACCTTTGCTCAACTAGATGATGAAAAATTATTTTGGCAATATAATGAGGAGAGTAATAGCATTGCCACGATCATTAAACATCTCAGTGGAAATATGCTTTCTCGATGGACTGATTTCTTAACGGAAGATGGTGAAAAAAGTTGGAGAAACAGAGATGAAGAATTTGAACAATTTGAAACAAGTAAAGAGGAATTATTAGCAATTTGGGAAAAAGGTTGGACATGTTTATTTGATGCTTTATCAAGTTTGCATGAGATGGATTTAGATCGAGAAATTTTCATTCGCAAGGAGGCACATACCGTTACAGAAGCCATCAATCGGCAACTTGCCCATTATCCTTATCATGTAGGGCAAATTGTATTTATTGGGAAGATGTGCATTCAGGAGGAATGGAAATCTCTTTCAATCCCGAAAGGGAAATCTGAAGATTATAATCAAGAGAAGTTTACAAAATCAAAATAGTATATTTCGCTTTGTTTTCTTGTTTACTGTAGCATGCAAGTTCTGCTACTTATCCTTTTCAGGAAACCCTATCTATCAAATAGAAGGCCCTATTCATCCTAATGCAAAGCCCGCAGGGTGCAGGGCTCCCGTAACAATCGATGCGGTTACTAGAAAGAAAATCGGGAGCAAAAAAAATGGCTGCCAATTGACAACCATTTAATTATGTGGGAATGAAATTTAAAATTGTTCTAAACCAGCAAAGAAGAAACTTCCTTCGATTAAGGCATTCTCATCGCTATCACTGC
>CAZSUF010000028.1:0-6206 GCA_964609875.1 uncultured Bifidobacterium sp. | reverse complement strand
ATCACTGCCATGGACTGCATTTTCGCCCATGCTAGTCGCATAGAGTTTACGGATAGTACCTTCGTCTGCTTTTGCAGGATCTGTAGCTCCGATTAATGTTCTGAAATCTGCAATCGCATTATCCTTTTCTAGGATAGCCGCCACGATATGGCCACTGCTCATGAATTCGCATAATTCGCCATAAAATGGACGCTCCTTATGCACTTCATAAAAACGGCCTGCACCTTCTAATGAAAGTTTGGTCATCTTCATGGCTTTGATTCTAAATCCAGCTTTGTTGATGTGTGCTAAAATGTTCCCGATGTGTCCTGCTTTTACTGCATCAGGCTTGATCATGGTAAATGTAATATTTGACATATAATTTTTTATTGTGGCGCAAAATTAACCCGCGAAAGACATTAAAAACAAACAATTAATTAAATAGTTTTCAAAATTACTTTGAAGCTTTTGCTGATGGGGCTTTGGGACTAATGGCTTTACTCTCGGGTTGGCCAGCTTCGATAGGATAGAGGTATTTTCCTTTGTTTTCATTTTCCTTTTCAACTTCGGGCAATATTCGATGAGCTTCTGCATAAGGGTCTTTTCTGATGCCCGTTACTTGCCAGCTTATTTCAAATTGAGGTTTGTCTGATTGTATCACAAATTGATTGCCTTGAATTTTTTCTGCTATCCATATTTGAGCTGGTCCACCAATCGCAGTTAATTGATAGCGAAACTCCTTATTCAGTGCTTCGAAATAATCAGGTAAATTGATAATAGCTTTACCATTTGCGTCTGTGATACAATTTCCGTTATAAATATTCATCATATCCGGACTTTCTACAAAGCTATGATATAGGTATTTGTTAGCAGGATCTAAAGGATGATCTATTTTGAAAGTGCCACTACCTTTTGTGAGCGTTCCTAAGACATTGAGCGTGCCGTTAATATTGACTTTCCCATTAAAGAAACCAGCATAGCTATTCAAGCTTGCACCTGCATTATTCACTGCGCCATAAACCCCATAGTTGAACTGCCCACCTCCAGCTAAACCATAGACACCATATTTACTTCCTAAATTACCCGTGGTGTCGGACTGGGCGCTTCCGTAAGCCCCATAAGTTTCTCCACGACTATTTCCTTCGGCTAGACTCCCGTAAACTGAAGAAATGGATTTGCATTTGGCAAAGGCCTGAACTCCAATATATCCACCTTCTCCATAAATACCAATACCACTGTTTGAAGTTATATCAGGCACACTACGTCCAAATAAGGCTACATGATCATCAATAGTGGAACCTAGATATTCAGCTCTGATTATACCATTATATATTCCATTGCCACTAGTTGTAGTTACAAATAGAGAAGTATCTGCATCGCCTGCAATATGTAAAGTAGCTTCTGGAGATAAAGTTTGAAGTCCAATACGTCCTATATGATTCATAAAAAAATGGGGCAAATTATTCGTGCCTACACTCAATGAATTATTTTCTTTGTTTATAATCGAAGCTTGGGTACCATTCATGCTTATGGCAAGTCCATCATTGATGGTATGCCCACTGAGGTTATTGGTAATCAGTAGGGTGTCGCCATTGCTTTGTTGATTGAAATGAATATTGGCTGCAGGCGTGGCACTGCCTCCAAGACCAATATACTCTGTGTTGAAGTCTGCATGAAATTTGAGCTTGCTGCTGCCACCTTTAAATAGACTTAAACCAATATTGCCATTATTCGAAATGAGAAAAGCACCTGAATTATTACCGAAAGCTAACAGATTTGAATAAGGATATAGGGTGGTTATACCTGCATAACCTCCGCCGTAAGAACTCCCATATTTAGTAAAAGTAGCATAACTCGTTGTGGTATTATTATACATCGTAAATCGACCATACCCTAAGCCATCGGTATTTTGCAAACGAAGCAATTCGGCATTTCCACTATTGTGGTTGATATGTAATTTTGTACCTGCAACAGGGCTGCTTGTGCCTAAGCCAATACTTGTACCATTATCATAAAGCAATGAAGTTGAATTTGTGATACCTGAGTTATTTGTTTTTTCGATGTAGTTATTACTTGCTCGAGTTGCTTTATCACCTGATTTTGCCGCATAAAAGGCATAGGGAACACTCAATAACTCAGTATTGCCCAAGGATTCAAATTGCTGCATTTCCTTAGTTTTGATAGACACATGGACATACCAATTGCCTTTTTCCCATTGAATATTTTTAAATTCACCTTGCATGCGTTCTCCACTACCAATATGCAGTTGGTAAAGTCCAAAATTATTGGTGGTAACATGATGCAATTCTTCGAATACGAATTCACGAGCATCAGCAAAACTGCTAATACCGATTTTTAGATCAATTTCAGTATTGCTGAGGGCTTGTCCATGGTTATCGTGGGCAATGCCTTGATAATTCATTCGTTCGGGAATCTGAGCCATGCTAAAATTAGTCAACATGCTTAGGCATATTAGATATAGGATACGTTTCATAATAGAGGTGTTTTCTAATGAGTGCAATAAAAATGCCGAAAGTGTGCTTTCAAGGAGATTTATTTGGGCGGCATACACGCTTTTCGCTTCAAGTCCTCTCCCGAATCGGCTTTGATAATTCTGCTTTTAAACGGATTGGGTGAAGCCTCTCGGGATGCGGGCTTTTCGCTACAATCGTTGCCGCAATACAAATGGCATTGAATGTAAATTTTTCTCATGAACATTTAATTTACTAAATATAAATATTCTCGTTTCAATGGAGTGTTATCAATTATGATAAATTGATTAATGAATTTTACCTTCCAACCTATTCAAGAAAATAGCTTGTTTAAAGGATTATAAGGATTTGGCAATCATTTCGGCAATATCCAATACTTGAACTTCATCTTCTTTTTCATTTTTTTTCACACCATCGGTAAGCATGGTTAAGCAGAAAGGGCAATTACTCGCTATGACACTTGCTCCAGTATCAAGAGCTTCTTTAGTTCTTTCCCAGTTCACACGAGTTGCACCTTCTTCTTCTTCTTTAAACATTTGTGCCCCACCTGCTCCACAACATAATCCATTGGCCTTACATCTTTTCAATTCAACTAAATCAGCATCTAAGGTTTGTAACACTTCACGTGGGGCTTCATAAATTTCATTGGCTCGTCCTAAATAGCAACTATCATGATAAGTGATTTTTTTACCTTTAAAATCACCTGATTCCTTCATTTTTAATTTACCTGAGGCAATCAATTCTTGGAGAAGAGTAGAATGATGAATGACATCGTATTGTCCACCCAATTCGGGGTATTCATTTTTTAATGTATTAAAGCAATGTGGGCAAGTAGTCACAATTTTTTTTACGCTATATAAGTTAAGCGTTTGAATATTATTGTAAGCCATCATTTGAAAAAGAAATTCATTTCCAGCTCTTCTGGCAGGATCACCAGTACACATTTCTTCCTTACCAAGAATGGCGTATTTAATGTCTACATGATTCAAAATATCTACGAAGGCTTTAGTTACTTTTTGAGCTCTTTGGTCGAATGATCCAGCACAGCCAACCCAAAAAATGATTTCAGGTGTTTCTCCATTAGCTTGATATTCTTGAATTGTTTTTGCTTTTGACATAGCTTTATTTTAAAGTATTATTTTATGATATTGAGGTTATTCTTGATTCCATGCATCTCGATCATCTGGACTAAATTTCCAAGGGGCCATATTATTTTCGATGTTTCCAAACATCTGATTCCATTCTTGCGGAGCGTTACTTTCTTCCATCACTAAATTTCTGCGTAATTGCATGATGATATCTAAAGGCGAAATACTTACAGGACATTCTTGCACACAGGCGTTACAAGTTGTACATGCTCTCAGTTCTTCTACTGTAATATAGTCGTGCAATAAATGTTTCCCGTCGGGTTGAAAGGTTTTATGTTGGTTTATATTTTTGCCCACTTCTTCAAGTCGATCGCGGGTATCCATCATAATTTTTCGAGGAGATAATTTTTTACCTGTTTGGTTTGCCGGACAAGCCTCTGAGCATCGACCACATTCTGTGCAGCTGTAAGCGTCCATCAAATTTTTCCAACTTAAATCAAACACATCTTTAGCGCCGAAATTTGTCATCGGGGCATTTTCTACATTTGTGGGTGCAAGTTCGGGTTGCATCATGTATAAAACCTCTTGTTGGATATCAGGCATATTGCTTAATAATCCTTTGGGTGCTAGAGGTGCATAATAGGAATTTGGAAATCCTAGCAAAACATGTAAATGCTTTGAATAGGGGAGGTAATTCATAAAAAGAAAAATACCACTAATATGTAACCACCAACAAGTTCTTTCAATGAAAATTAAGGTTGGTTCTGAAAGGCCAGCAAATAAAGGTTTTAGAAATCCTGAGATAAGAAATTGCTGACCTGACATGTAATGAGCCGATGAAATATCTTGTAAGCAGGCATCGGTTGCATTCATGATCAGAAATAGAGACATGAGAACTACTTCGAACAATAAAATGATATTGGCATCTTTACGAGGCCAACCACTTGTTAATTCTCCCATGTTCAATCTTTTTACTTTGGTGATATTTCTTCTTAGCAAGAATATGATCACTGCGACCAGCACTAAAAAGGCAAGTAATTCGAAAGCATTAATTAAGAAATTATAAAAGCCACCCAATACAGGTGCAAAAATTCTATGATGGCCGCTAAGTCCATCAATGATAATTTCAACGATTTCAATATTGATGATAATAAATCCGGCGTATACAAAAAAGTGGAGAATACCGACTAAAGGTTTATTAAACATTTTTTTTTGACCAAAAGCGTTTAATAGGAGGTTATGTAGCCTTTGTTTTTTATCATCACCGCTATCCATAGGCTTACCTAAAAGAATATTACGTCTGATTTCTATCATTTTTTTGATAAACAAAAACATCCCTCCAACAAGGAGAACAAGAAAAAGCAATTGTTGTAAAATAGACATGCTTAGAATTGAATTTAATTAATTTAATCGAATCAGCATTTTACTGATCGAAATACAAGGTTACAAAAATAATTGCTTTGGTTCATATAATTCAGGAATGAATCGAAATGTAGATAGTATTTTTGTATAAATATATCGGGAAAATGAAATCATTACTATTGAATGCCGAGCAAGCTGCCTATAAGCTAGATAGGCTTGCATATGAAATTTATGAGAATAATATCAATGAGCCAGAAATTGTATTTGTAGGTATTGCAGATAGGGGAGTGGATATAGCTAAAGTTTTAAAGAAGAAAGTAGAGAAGATATCCAATATAAAGATAAAACTGGTTATAGCCCATATCGATAAGGAATCTCCAGTGAATAGTCATCTTTCAGAATCGTTTTCAATTAAAGGAAGGAATATACTTATTGTAGACGATGTAGCTAATTCAGGGAAAACAATTTTGTTTGTGCTGAAGAACTTTCTAACTGAAATTCCTAGCAAGATTCAAATTGCTGTATTGATTGACCGTAAGCATAAAAGATTTCCTGTATCTTCAGATTATATAGGCATGCAAATTTCAACAACCTTACAAGATAATATTATTGTAGAGGTAGAAAAAGGAATGATTAAGCAGGCTTATATAGAATAATGTGTAAGTAGGTAGGTGAAAACCTTTAAAAGTGATTCACAGATGTCATTTTGAAATACCTATGAATAAAGGATCGTAAAGGAAAATTAAAAATAAATTAAATAATCTTTTAAATAAAGTTGGAAGTATAAATAACTTGTTTACTTTTGCACTCCCAAATTAATTAGCTCTTTGCAATCAGGTCGTGTTTTAATAAGTTATTTACTCTATATTTTTCAAGTTGTAAGGCTCGAAAAAAAGTTTAAAAAAAACTGATTATAATTTGGTAATCATAAATTAATACATACCTTTGCACTCCGTTAGAAAATAACGGAAAACAAACAAACAGTTCTTAAGTTAAAATGATCGGAAAGTTTTAAAAAATAGTTTCAAAATACTTTAAAAAATATTTGGAAGTTAAAAAATAAAATCTACCTTTGCACTCCGTTAGAAAATAACGGAAACACTTTAGAAAAAAGATCTTTGAAAGACGGAAACAACAGGAAAAAAACGAAAGTTTTTTAAACAGGTAATTCTTAGCGAAAATTAAAATTAGATCGCTAATTTCTTATGAAATTAGTCAGAATCAACAACTCTTTTACAATGGAGAGTTTGATCCTGGCTCAGGATGAACGCTAGCGGCAGGCTTA
>CAZSUF010000027.1:16774-20919 GCA_964609875.1 uncultured Bifidobacterium sp. | reverse complement strand
ACAGTGGATAAAAGTTTGGCTTCGATTTCAATATTTTTTTATGCCTCGAATCTTAGGCCCTTACTCCATGATGAGTTTATAGTAAAAGTGTTTTGTAACATGTTAGTATAAGATATGTCATTGTGTACATCAGACTTAATAAGGTGGTTTAACGGATAGTCATTGCAATAATTATTAAATCATTTTGAAAACCCATGTTGTATTGCGGCAAGGATAGTAGCGAAAAGCCCGCATTCCGAGAGGCTACACGAAATAAACTTTTACCTGAATGATGCTAGCCGATTCGGAAGAGGACTTGCAGCGAATAGCCTGTGTGCCGCCCCAAAAAATATGATCTTTAAAAAAGTATTACTGTTTTTCTTTTGCTATTGTCGTGACGGCTTCTACAAGTTGATGCATGTCTTGCAAAGGCGTGTAAATATTGGGCGTGATACGAATGCCACTTAAGTTGGGCCATATAAAGCCAATGCTATGAATCGAAAACCTATCGAAAATTTCTTTTTCCAAAGCCACAGGATCTTGGCCTTGAATATTAAAATTTGCAATCGCCGCACATCGTGTATCATCTAAGGAATTGTTGAAATATACATTGGGCAATGTCGCTATAGGATCTGTCCAACTATGACGCAAATAGCTCAATCTTGCTTTGATGTTTTTGGTAGTCAGCAATTGATGAAACTCTATCGCATAGCCCAATGCCAACATATTGGGTAGCAGTTGTATACTCATCTCTTCAAATTTCTTGATAGAATCTGAGTTTGGATTTACGGCCGATGCCAAAGGCCATGTAGCTGCAATTTGATTCTTACGTATATACAACATGCCCGCAGCAATAGGACCCGATAACCATTTGTGTAAAGCAGCGCCTAAATAGTCGCAAGGAATTTTTGTCACATCAGTATCAAGCACGGCAAAACTATGTGCAGCATCTAATAACACAATCAGTCCGCGCTGTTTGGCTTCTTTGGCAATTTGTTCAACGGGTAAAATTTGTCCATTCCAATTAATGACTTGTGTAAGATGTATGACTTTGGTTTTGGGCGTAATGGCAGAAAGATATTTATGAATCACTTCTTCATCACTTTCATGACCGAAAAGCTCCACCCAATTTACTTGAATGCCTTCTCTGAGTTCACGCTGCTTCCAAGAGGATATACATTTGATATAATCTTGGTGACAAGCCACGACTTCATCATGTTTTTCTAAGGGGATACCAAAAATAGCATCGTTTAAAGCTTCGGAGGCATTACGGAACAGCGCAATTTCTTCGGCTTCGGCATGTATCATGTCGGCTAATCCTTGCTTAATGATATCTCTTCCTAATTCCATCACACGCCAAGTGAAAAAGCTAGGCGATGTATTTAATAGGTGATAGTAATGCGTAAAGGCTTGCTCAACATAATGCATATTAGAGCAAACGCCGCCGTTATTTAAATTGATATGCCCTGAAGGAGAAGGAAATAATTGTTGCACTTGTGTCCAGAATTCTTCATCACGCGCCAACTCTTCTGATTCGTTATTAGGGATGCTCAGTTGATATGTTGGAAAAGGAAGTTGAAGGGAAGGGTGGATTTGCAGAAATTCATTCCATTGATTTGACCATGTAGACATGATAATTTTTTAAGGAGATTAAAAAATGAAGATATGGCTAATTTGTGTGTTGGCATAAAAAAAAACATCCAATTTTCATTGGATGCTTTTTTTACTTTTTGCTTAATATTTATTTAGTCTCTTCAACAATCTCGGCGTCTTGTACATCATCGCTGGATGAAGCTGTTGGACCATCTTGTGGAGCTCCTCCACCTTGAGCTTGCTGATCATTCATCGCTTTGTATAACTCTTCGCTTGCAGCTTGCCAAGCCGTATTTAAGGCTTCTAAACTTGAATCGATGCTATTGATATCCTTTGCAGCATGAGCAGTTTTTAAAGTCGCTAAGGCTTCTTCAATCACTGTTTTCTTTTCTGCAGGGATTTTATCGCCATAATCTTTCAATTGTTTTTCGCTATTGAAAATTTGACTATCAGCCATATTTAATTTTTCAATTTCATCACGAAGTTTCTTATCAGCATCTTCATTCATCTTCGCGTCATTCTTCATCTTTTCGATCTCTTCTTTGCTTAATCCACTTCCTGCTTCGATACGGATATTTTGTTTTTTACCTGTTCCTTTATCTGTAGCACTTACTTGAAGTATCCCATTGGCATCAATATCAAAAGTAACTTCAATTTGTGGTACACCTCTTGGTGCTGGTGGAATACCATCTAAGATAAAGCGACCTAAATTTTTATTGTCTTTTGCCATAGGTCTTTCTCCTTGCAATACATTGATTTCAACACTTGGCTGATTTTCTGCCGCTGTAGAGAAAGTTTCTGATTTCTTAGAAGGGATAGTGGTATTGCTTTCAATTAATTTAGTGAAAACGCCGCCTAATGTTTCGATACCTAATGAAAGTGGTGTTACATCTAACAACAACACATCTTTCACTTCTCCTGTTAATACACCCCCTTGAATAGAAGCTCCGATAGCTACTACTTCATCAGGATTTACACTACGATTTGGCTTGCGACCAAAGAATTTTTCTACAACTTCTTGAATTTTAGGGATACGTGTACTGCCTCCTACTAAAATCACTTCGTCAAGATCTTTCGCATCAATACCTGCATCTTTCAAGGCTTTGCGACATGGCTCTAAAGTTCTTTCAACTAATGAATCTACCAATTGCTCAAATTTAGCACGAGTCAATTTTTTCACTAAGTGCTTTGGCACATTATCAATCGCTGTGATATAAGGTAAATTGATTTCTGTTTCAGTCGCAGAAGATAATTCAACTTTTGCTTTCTCTGCGGCTTCTTTCAAACGCTGCCAACTCATAGGGTCTTTGCGTAAATCTACATTCTCTTCAGCCTTGAATTCATCAGCTAACCAATCCATTACACATTTATCAAAATCATCACCACCCAAGTGCGTATCACCATTGGTTGATTTTACTTCAAACACACCGTCACCTAATTCAAGTACCGATACGTCAAAAGTTCCACCACCTAAGTCAAACACAGCAATTTTGCTATCTTGATTTTTCTTATCCAAGCCATAAGCTAAAGCTGCGGCTGTAGGCTCATTGATGATACGTTTTACAGTTAAGCCAGCAATTTCTCCAGCTTCTTTAGTCGCTTGACGTTGGGCGTCATTGAAATAAGCCGGTACAGTAATGACAGCTTCTGTAACTTCATGTCCTAAGAAATCTTCAGCAGTTTTATTCATTTTTTGAAGCACCATAGCCGAAATTTCTTGTGGCGTATATAATCTGCCATCAATATCTACACGAGGGGTGTTATTGTCACCCTTTACTACTTTATATGAACTTTGAGAAATTTCTTCTGCCACCTCGTCAAAACGACGACCCATGAATCTTTTAATACTCATGACTGTATTTACAGGGTTTGTGATAGCCTGACGTTTTGCAGGATCACCAATTTTTCTTTCTCCGTTTTTTAAAAATCCAACTACCGAGGGGGTGGTACGTTTTCCTTCGTCATTTGCAATAACTACAGGTTCGTTTCCTTCCATCACACTCACACAAGAGTTGGTTGTTCCTAGATCGATTCCTATTATTTTTCCCATTTTGATTTTTTATTTTTAAAGCTATACTCAATGATTGTGCCACAGCAGCATTCAATCTTTTTTTAAGTAAACCTGTCAGTATTTTGCCACTTTTGACACAATTTTGTGACTTTCTTTCCTTGATGTTTGACTATTTGGGCGTGCCCCCGATGTCAAAAACAGCCACTGCCATCTGGGTCAGGCCTTTCGCTCCAATCCCTCCACTCGTTTTGAAGAACGAGTTGTCGGGGATTTCCGCTGCAGTCCTTCACGCGGGCATTTCAGTCAGTTAGATACTTTCGGGATAGCAAAGAAGTTTCAATTGATTGTTTTCAAGGAGAATGCAACCTCAAATAGCGAAATAAAAATTTATTGAAAAAGGATTATTCCTTACTTTTAAAAAAAAATATAATGAAAATAACTTCACTTCTTCTTTTAATGACACTTGGCTTAGGTCAATATGCTCAAGCACAACTTGTGTTCAGTAGTTACAAAAATTACTATACAGGTGGTACACCTTGGTCCTTAACAAGTGCTGATTTTA
>CAZSUF010000027.1:14238-16684 GCA_964609875.1 uncultured Bifidobacterium sp. | reverse complement strand
GGCAATGGAAATGGAACTTTTGCAAATTTATCTTGGCCTAGTAACCCAAGTAATGCTTATGGCGTAATCAATGCAGATTTTAATAATGATGGTAAAAAAGATATTGCAGTAGCAGATAATAATTCAAATGTAAATATTGGTTTAGGCGATGGAGTGGGTGGCTTTGCATTTAATAGTTATACTGTCGGTTTAGGTCCTATATTTCTAATCGCAGATGATTTTAATAATGATGGAAAATTGGATATCGTAACTGCGAATAAAAATTCAGTAGATATTTCAGTAATTCTAGGTACAGGTACTGGCACTTTTGGAAGTGCTATAAACATTGCACAAACCGATGAACCACTTCAAATAGCATCTGCAGATTTTAATAATGATGGAAAAAAAGATTTAGCTGTGATCAAATATTTGGTAAACAAAGTATTCATTTATCAAGGTAATGGCAGTGGTAATTTTACGGCAGGTTCTAGTTTTACTGTCGGTACACAACCTCGAGGCATCACTGCGGGCGATTATAATGGTGATGGAAAAATGGATGTGGCTACTGGAAATGGATCGTCAAATAATATGTCTGTTTTATTAGGCACAGGTACAGGTAGCTTTGGAACTGCTGTAAACTATCCTGCTGCCGCTGGTCCAAATTCAATTATCACCAGCGATTTTAATAATGATGGCAAGAAGGATATTGCACTTGCTGCAGCCTTTGATGCAGTTTCCATTTATTTAGGAGCTGGAAATGGCACATTTAGTGCACCAACTAATTTAACCTTACATGGTGGTTCTTCTCCGGAATGTATCATTGCTGAAGATTTTAATGGAGATAATAAATTGGATATTGCAACTGCCAATACGGGGTCAGATAGTATAAGTATCTTTTTAAATCAAACTCCAAACTCTATAACACATGTGCAGAATGAATTACAAGAGTGTACGATATACCCAAATCCAACTTCTAAAATTTCTTCACTTCAATTTACTATGAAAACTTCAAAGCCTATTTATATCGAAGTGACTGATCTTATTGGGAAAAAAATATTTGGATTGCGTGAAAAAGGTTATGAAGGAGTTCATCAAGTAGAATTGTTGCTTTCAAATGTGAACTCAGGTATTTACTCAGTCAATTTGTACGCAGAGAATTCCTTAATGAAGAACCTTAAATTAATTAAAGAGTAAAATAAGAAAGCAAGTCGATAAAATTGCGTTAAGAAGGAAGGAAGAAGAACTATGATAAAAATCATACATTTTGATGTATCCTTTTTTTACTTTCGAACTTGTAATTTCTTGTTTTTATGGAAAAATTAGTATATAAATTCGGAATCAATTAGTTTTAGAGGCTGTTCAACAAGCCTCGTTTTATGAACCCGATCATGTAACAGGTTTTCGAAGTCGAACTGTCTATCACGAAACAGGTGTCAAGCAAAAACTCGAGAAAATTTTAGGTATTAAAATCACACGTTGGGATACGGATCCAATCGAAGAAAATGGGGTTTTTTACCAAGGATTTTCAGACGGTAAAAGAAAAGAAGTCCCTGGGGTGCATTCAGATGAACCCTATAATGATATTACGGTGTTGATTTATTTGACGCCTGATTTGCCCTTTGATTGTGGTACTTCTTTATGGATGCACAAACAAACGGGCCTAATAAATCCAGCGACGCCACAAGATGCCAGAAGACTGAAAATGAAATTGTCTGATTTGAGAAATAGACTAGAAGTTGACAGTAAATTGCGAGATAAATGGGTTGAAATTGATCGAGTTGGAAATCGTTTTAATCGCATGGTAGCTTATCCTTCAGGAGCACTTCATTCTGCTACCAAACACTTTGGTGGGGATATGAAAAATGGACGAATTTATCAGACTTTTCGAATAGGAGTCGATTGGAATACCTTCAACATGAACAAAGTCTAAGAGGACAGAAACTCTTGCCATAGCCTATTATACTTGTATGGATCTGTTGGTTTTGTGAGAATCATTTGTTGAATTACATCTAATTTCTTTGCATCCTTGATGTCGAGTGCTGAAACGATCAAGGCAAAATCTTTACATACTTTTATTTGGTCTTTCTGAAGAGCTTGCTTCCATGTCAGTTTTTGCATTAAAGTCGCATGGCATGTTTCAACGGCTTTCACTCGATTTCCAGCAAATTTATCTTGAATCATTTTTGACACCTTAGCTGTAAAAAAATGGTGCGCTCTTGGCGTATTCGTTGAAAACTTCAAGGCGATATTGCTTTCGGTAAACCGCAAGAGAGTTTTATTGCTTGATCTGTATTTATTTATAGTTCTAATTTTTTGATGCTCGCTATCGGCTAATTTTCTGAGCTTTGTGTTAATTGGCCTAAATCCAAATTTGTAATAGAACCAAAATGCACCAGATTGAATGCCATCGGGGTTGTCAAGCCCATATTGATAAGGCTCTACTTCAAAACATTGAAGTTTGAAAACT
>CAZSUF010000027.1:7026-14228 GCA_964609875.1 uncultured Bifidobacterium sp. | reverse complement strand
CTCGAAGTAATTGACACATGATATAACCAGATTCGCCTCCTCGAAAGGCCTCGAATATATTCAGTCCAAACATCGCCATAGTTCCAAAAACCCAACTCCCTCCATAAGATATAGGATACCCATTTTTGAAAAGTGTATAGCCTATATAAGATTGTAAAGGCATTTGTCTTGAAGCTGTCATGCCATAGATGGCGATAGAAATGCCACGCTCCAAAGCATAATATTGTAGTGAAGTTTTATCCATATAAGTCGATGGATCCGTTTCACGCATGGTTAAAACCAAGGATAATTTGATGACTGATTCAACTTCATGGAGTTGGTTTTCACTTAGATCTAGAGGCTCAGGCAAAGCTTGATTCAATAATTGTACATGATCGAATTTTTTCAGTAATTGATCTTGGTACACAATCGGTGCAAATGAAATTCGATTATACAGTCTTGAATAGCGGATATTATTGGGCTTAATTTGTATAAATGCTTTCAATGAATCCCACAAAATATCTTTCATGGCAGAAGTTTCATTCAAGGTGTTAAATTCATTGAGCAGAAAATCAAGACGATTTGTTTTTTTAATTTTCAACGCATCAAGCATGTCAATATTTGTTAATTCAGCAGTTGTTTCTTCATGTTCGAGCGGTGGCAAGGTGATTCTTAAAATATCTTTTAAAGCAATGCCGCCTACTTCGAATGAATCTAATACGAGCTCACAATCTTTTCGGTTGATTAGCCACGATAAAAGATCATGAGAAAATCGAGTGATCATGCTCGTATGTGGTAGTCCTGTATCTTGCAATTCTCCTATATTAGCTACAGATGTATTTTTAATTGAGTTAGCAAGACGTTTTATTTCTTTGATGGCGAATTGATAGATGTCTGCATTGTATGGATGAGTGACGATAAATAGCAATGACTCTTGGTAAGCCATGACATGTTTTAAATCAATAGGTGTTTTTGATAAGTCTAGAAGGATTGACTTTTTAAGATAAATATTTTCTTCGTCAAAAAGATAAAGTACAGACTGAAGTTTACTAAGTAGCGCAGAAAAAGAATTTTTCATGCAATAAAGATAAAAAAATGTAGTCGCAAATTAAAGGATTCAGGATATACGTATTTTTCTTTGAAGAGAAATACTGTAGAAATCTAAAGCACTTATTTTAAATCTAGTATGGAGATGATAGAAAAAATTTTCATTGCAGCTACTCGCCCAGTTTCTGCGCCACCATTCATGAATCCTTGAAAATCGACACTGCAATGCTCACCGGCAAAATATAATTGACCAACTGACTCTGATTCTGCGCCACCAATACTTGTCCATTGTCCTACTTTGTAACAGGCATAGCTTCCATGGGTAAATGGATGTTCGGGCCAATAGAAAATTCCTTTTTTGCCATTATATGCCTTACTTGCTCCTTTGAATACATTATTTAATTGATTGATATATTCTTTAACTTTTGCATCCACAGGTTTGTCTTTCATAGCCACACTTCCCTTTCCGCCTGTTAAGAAAGTATAGCCACCTGCTTTACCTGCTTGTAATTGTGAACTATCCCAACCCAACTGAAAAGCCATGTCAGTAAAACATTGACCAGAAGATTGCTGTTCGCGCCATACTTTAGATTTGAAACCGGCAAACATTTTTGCATTCATTCCATAACCTAATTCTTGAATACATCTCTTTTTAACTTTTGACATACCTTGAATTTGCAAGTCTACTTTTCGTAATTGGGTAAAAGGCAAGGTGCAAATTAGAAAGTCGAAATAAAGTTTTTTCCCTTTGTTGAAGTATACATAAAACCCTTTATTGTGATTAGATATTTTAGTTACAACATGATTGAGATTCACAGCGGGCAGTCTTTTAGTCAGTTCATCTGTGATACGTTGATTGCCCCCTTCGATTTTATATCTTTCATCACTATCCCCAAATAGGTCATCACTTTTTTCTGGTTTGAAGAGGAATAGAAAATTAATTGCTGATTGTTGATGGGTATCCATGCCGTATTCGGTAGTGAAGGCCACTTGGAGTAATTCGAATAACCAACCTTTGATGCCCCTTTTTTGAAGATAAGTTTCAATAGACATTTTATCGAAGCGTTCGGCACCTTGATGGTTTTTATAATTAATTTCTTCGGGCAAACTTTCGATGTCAGCAGTGATGGTTTTGATATAAGGCTTCCAACTTTTTACGAGATCGCTTGCTGTGTATTTGTGACCATTAAAATAAAAAATTTGTTTGGTCAAGTGGGCATCTTGGTTTGTATCAATTAAAGGTAAATTGAATTCAGTGGCTAAATTTAATATATCTTCATGCGTGCTATCTATAAATTCGCCGCCTAATTCTGTGGTGATATTTTTGCCTAATAATCCTTTGGTGGTATACATGCGACCTCCAGTTCGGTTACTGCCTTCGAATACTTCGGCACGAATTCCATTTTGTTGAAGAATGTAGGCTGCATGTAAGCCAGCGATGCCAGCGCCTAGGATACCCACTTTAGCTTTTTGCTCGTTTGTATCAGCTAAATAGTTTTGAGCAAAAGAGGGAAGCGAAGGTAGTAAGCTCATGCCAGTTGCTCCAATCAAGGTGTTTTTAATAAAGGATCTTCTTGAAGGAAGCTCAGGTAATTGCGGATTATTCGCAAATTCATTGTTGGATGCTTTAAGGAAAGTTTGGTGCAATAGATGCAACAAATCTGTTTTGCTTTTTTTCATGGTGTTGGTTTGTAGTGCCAAAATACATAGACTGCATTACTTGTGCAATAGAAAATGAAAAAAAGATTGCAACACTTAAATTATGATTTTATCTTGCGCCCAAACATAATTTGGAGGAAGAATCATGTATAGACTCATTTCATGACATTGAACGAAAGCCTCGGGCAGGGATTGTAGTGGAAAGCCCATCTCGTTCTTCAAAACGAGATGGCTTGAAGCGAAAAGCCCGGTCTTGTGGGGTTTTCTGAAAACATGAATGAAGTTGTAGCATGCCAACCCCACAAGAGCCCGCCAAAAAATGATTTGCTTAAAAATTAATAATAAAATATTTTGATTATGAAACATGCTTACGTATTTCCTGGACAAGGATCTCAATTTCCTGGCATGGGAAAGGATTTATTTGAACAATTTGATCAGGCTAAAGAATTGTTTGAAAGGGCCAATGAAATTTTAGGTTTTCGAATTTCAGACTTAATGTTTACAGGCACAGCAGAAGATTTGAAGCAAACGAATGTAACGCAGCCTGCGGTGTTTTTGCATGCCGTGATCTTATTTATGATGTCGCCCGATTTGAAACCTGATATGGTAGCCGGACATTCATTAGGAGAATTTTCTGCGCTAGTAGCCAATAAAACAATGAGTTTTGAAGATGGATTGAGATTGGTTTCTATGCGTGCGAATGCGATGCAAAAGGCATGTGAATTAAATCCATCGACCATGGCTGCTGTATTGAATTTAGATGATGTTAAAGTAGAAGAGATTTGTGCATCTATCGAAGGGGAAGTGGTAGTAGCTGCTAATTATAATTGCCCGGGTCAGTTAGTCATTTCAGGATCTATCAAAGGTATAGAAATTGCTTGTGAAAAAATGAAAGAAGCTGGGGCTAAGCGTGCTTTGGTTTTACCTGTTGGCGGTGCTTTTCATTCGCCGCTGATGGAACCTGCTAGAATTGAATTGCAGGCTGCTATTGAGGCTACGAAATTTAATTCACCTATTTGTCCGGTTTATCAAAATGTGAATGCCAAGCCTATGACCAATCCTGATGAGATCAAAACAAACTTAATTGCTCAATTAACAGCGCCTGTTCGATGGACGCAAAGCGTGTTGCAAATGCAGGAAGATGGTGCTACGCATTTTACGGAATGTGGACCAGGTAGTGTGTTGCAAGGATTAATTAAGAAAATTTATAAGGAAGCAATCACAGATGGACTTGGAGCTTAGGCTGTTTGAAAATAGCCCAAAGATTTTTTAATCAGTTCAAGCAAGGGAGTTGGTTTGATACCTTGTTGTAGATGTTGTTTGGCAATTTGAAAAGAAAGTTTGCAATGTTTGATTTGCGTCGAATAAGCATCTCGAAGTCTGCTATTCGGATCAAAGATATGCGCTGCATCAGCGGTCAATCCATTCAATTCCATGATTTGAATGTGTTGTCCTTGATAAAGATCTTCAAATGATTTTACTTTTAGATCAAATCGGCCGTAGTAGAATCCTGGAATTTGTTTTGCAATTTGATCGAAAGTTTCGTGCAATTGATGATTGATTAAATGATTGGCATCAAGAAATGAAGTGCCACGACAATGATTACCTATGGGTTCGAGTAAAACGATTTCATCAAGTTGAGGAATTCTTTGGAGGTCTAAAGATTTTTGTAGCCTATCTATTTGCAAAGATGCTCGATAGTCTTTGGTCATTAATTGGAGAATGGTATGTTGACCATCGCCTTGGACTTGTAAGAAACCTTTTTGTGCAACTGAAGTAACAAAGCCCTTTTCTTGATCAGGAATTCTTATATAAAAAACACCTAGTTCAATAGGATAAGGAATTAAATTTTGAAGCATATAATCTTCATCCATATCATGATGATAGGCTTGTAGGTTTGCTAATGAATCTAGAATAAGTACTTTTCGACCACGGCCGCCAATGTCTGGTTTGGCAATAAGTGGGAATGTGAATTGTTGTTGAATGAGTTGTTCGCTAACCAAGGTGAGATTAGAAAGTTTAGGTACGAAAAGGGTTTTAGGTTTGTAAGCATCGGGTATATCATCTAGAATTTTTATTTTGCTTTCTCCTAGAAATCCGCTGTCTTCCATGCCTGGATTCACCACTGTAAACCAAGTAGCACACCTCAATCTAAGGCCATACCAAATCCAAAGTGGCCAAATAGGAATCACTAACAACCACCAACTCCAATATTCGTGGTGTTTGAAACCAAGTTTTTGCAGTAAGCCTTTTCGTTTAGGCAATGACATATTGGTGATGTATTTGATGTTGTAAAAAATCTTCGTAATGCCAATCTATGTCATTGTTTTCATGCTTGTAAATCGATGTAAGACTTACCGTGCGAATGATATTTTGTCGATTAATTTTTATGCCTTCATCTCGATGCTGGTCTTGTGTTTGGGTATGAAATTCGATGAGTGATTTTCTTGAATCTGAAGGCATGTTTTTTAGCCAAGCTTTATACCAAGTATCTCTTTTTGTTTTAGCTTGTGGGTCATATAAAGTGGATGAGCTCCATATGTGGGGCATGTTTCCAGGTAAAATATGATGATGAACTTCGTCGTGAGTTACGATGATTTGATGAATTTCTTGAGGCTGATGGTCTATAATGAGTAGGGTAAATGGTTCGAGATTTTTAAAATTATACGAACGCACAAAGTCGGCAATTGAATGATAGGTAAAAAAATCGAGGGCTACAAGACCGCGGCTATGACGATAAGTTTGAAGTCTTTCGTGTTTTTCAAAACCGCCATTGAGGATGCAAAGGGTGAATTGATTATTCCCTGCAATCCAGCTACCATGCCCTTGAGGGTCTGTCGGATAAATGAGTGTATTGTTTTCCGAGAAATGTTTAATGGGTGGAGAAGCAATGGGTCTCGAAATATGTTCGTCTCTGTTATGGGTCAAAATAAATGAAGACTGACTAAGAGGCAGAAAGGTTACCGTGCACAAGTTGTTGATGTTTGATAGTGGAAAATGCAATGCCGAAATGCATAGGTAAATGAATTTCAGGGAAATAATGTGTATAGGCTATTTTGATGATAGCCATATGATGAATGGCATGTTCGATCACATAAGTAAGTTCTCTGAATAAATTACTTGGAAGTAAATGTCCGGGGCCGTCTATACTTTGATTGCTAAATAAATGAAGGGATGTATTTTCATCAATATTATTTATTTCTTGAGTAATTGAACTAATTATTTGCTGGCAATAGGTTGGATCTGTTTCTATTTCCAAATTTCTGGCTCTGGCATCGTAATTTATTTCTTGACGCTGATATTCATTTAATAGGCATTGATAAAATTCAATGATATGTCTGATATGCATGCCAATTGTACTACCTGATAAAATAGTTAGCGGCATTGTATATTGTATAGAAGTAGTATGTGAAACTACCTCATTCAGCTGCATCAAGTTATGTATGGCTGAATCTTGAAGTTGAGTATGCATAAGTTAAGGCGTGATAATAGCATTTAATGTGAGAGTAACAGAATCGCTCATTGTGATGCTTTTGCCTCCTATGTTTAAATTTCTGCGATTTACTTTCATGGTGGAATAAGCTAAGATTGAACCTGCTTGTTTTTTGATGATCACATCTGAGCTCAGTGTTTTTGAAATACCTTTGATAGTAATTAACCAATCTACTTTGTATGTTCCTGCGATAGAAGTTTGCGTGATTTTGGTTGACTTCATGACTATCTCAGGAAATTTAGCTGCATTGAAAAACTCCTCTTTATCTTTAAGATGATCATTTCTTAATTTGATACCTGTTTCTACAGAATTGCTTTTTACTGTTCCTTGAAAAGACGATTTGCTTATATCTTTTTCATCAATATTTATTTTAGCAATAACCGAAGTGAATTTTCCATCCACATTGATTCCTGCATTTTTTATTTTAAAACTAACTAAGCATGACTTTACTGTGTTGAATTGTGCTTGAGTACTCAGTTGAAATAATAAAGTGAGTACGAATAAATTGATCCAAATTTTCATGTTGTGCATTATTTAAGTTGATAATTTAAACCAATTCCAGCTTGTAAGCTTTTAGCTCTATAGCGATCTGTTGAAACTACTGTGCCAATTGAGTTGGTATATAAAACAGGTTTTTCTATGGTATATTCATTAAATAGAAAAACAGCCCCTGCTTTTAATTTTATTTTTTTATTATACTGATAAGAGATCATAATTTCTGAGTTTAATGAACCAAAATCATTATCACTCACTAAAAGGGCATTGAATAAAGTGGGTTTGGCAGTTGTGTTTCTGGTTGCATTACTTTTTTCGCCATAAGTTAGGGTTACGTCTTTATTCCCCCCAAAAGAAATTCCTGCCATATCTATATTAAATTCTACGCCCCATTTTTTTGCAAAATCATATCGTAGGGCAAGATATACATTTAAGGCGTTTACTTGTGTAGAGTTCAGGTTTAAAGTATCAATGTTTTCTGGAATTTGTGGAGAAAAGAACACGCCAGGACCTGTTTTGCAACTCGTTA
>CAZSUF010000027.1:0-7016 GCA_964609875.1 uncultured Bifidobacterium sp. | reverse complement strand
TCCAATTTTGGCGTTTCGTTTTTTGTAACCCAATCCCCAATATTGAACTGCGCCTAGGGATAATGAGCTCATTTTTCCTTCAGATGCTAGAGTAAATGCAGCTTCTACTGAAGTTCTTTTGATGTATGGAGATTTCTTTTTTTCTTGAGCGAATAGCATGTTTGAGCAAATGCAAAAGAAAAAGATTAATTTTTGTTTAGTCATTATTTTTTGAGTTTGTCTTTGAATACTTTTTTAAATTTATCAAGTTTAGGTTGTATCACAAACATACAATATCCTTGGGTTTTGTTTTCGTTATAATAGTTTTGGTGATAATCTTCACCAGGATAAAATATGTCTAAAGGTGAAATTTCTGTCACAACTGGTTTGTCATAGGCTTTTTCATCATTCAGTTTTTTCTTATAATCTTCCGCTAATTTCTTTTGAGTTTCGTTGTGGTAAAAAATTACGGATCTGTATTGAGTGCCTTCATCATTACCTTGCCTATTTAATTGAGTAGGGTCGTGGGCTTGCCAAAAGGCTGCAAGAATTTCATCATAGCTAATGATTGAAGGATCAAAAACAACTTGAATGACTTCTGCATGACCGGTGAGGCCGCTGCAAACTTCCTTATAAGTTGGGTTTTTTGTGGCGCCTCCTGCATAGCCTGATTTGACATGGGTGACACCATTTAGTTGTTGCATTTGGGCTTCAGTGCACCAAAAACATCCCCCGCCTATGGTGGCTGTATCGGTAAGCTTAGGGTTCTCGGTCGTTTTGTTTTCCATTTCTTTTAAGGTCTTGTTGTTTTGTAAAGTGCCTTCGCTAGCGCCACAACTCCAAGCAAAAGTGAGCATAGCAAGTAAGGCCATCAAATTTAGTTTATTATTCATTGGAATTATTTTGTAGTTTATTTTTTTTCGAAGTCAATAATCACGGAATTGATACAATATCTTTTATGGGTTGGAGGAGGGCCATCGTCGAATACATGTCCAAGATGAGCGTCGCATCTGCCGCACATCACTTCAACTCTTTCCATGCCGTAACTTTTATCTTCGGCATATTTAAGACTAGTTTTAGAAATGGGTTCAAAGAAGGAAGGCCAACCACAACTGCTTTCAAATTTGCCATCTGATTTAAATAAGGCATTGCCACAAGCTTTACAACGATACAGGCCAGCGTCATAATGATTCCAGTATTGACCACTGAAGGCTCTTTCAGTTCCTTTTTCCCTAGCGATATTATACACATCTTCTGGAAGTGATTTTTTCCATTCTTCATTTGTAATTTCAACTCTATTGGTATCGGTGGTAGAAAAATGAGTGTTTTTTTCGTTTGACATATTTTTGTTTTTTTGTGAATATGAGCAATTCGTAAACAGGAGAGAAATACAAATTACAAATAAGGTATTGAGGAATCGTTTAGAAGGGTGAAATGATTTTTTAGATAAATACAAAGTCTTATCAATTGGCTTATTAAAAAGGGTTTCCATGTGTTTGTTTTATAATTATATTTTGTAAAGGTTTAATCCAACGGATCACGGCAATAGACAAACCCGTAAGATATTCCTTACAGAAAAAATGTTGAATTTTTCTCCCCAAACTAATTCTATCTTTGAAAAGAGACTTCCAAATGGCTTCATATTGTTTGAAAGCTTGTTGCTTATCGATTTTTTCAAGTATGAGTAAATCCAATATAGGCGATAATTCGCAAGCACTTCTTAAAGCAATGCTCATGCCATTTCCACTCAAGGGTGCAATGCTGCCCGCGGAATCTCCCAAATAAAATATGTTTTCGTATACTGGTTTTTTAACAGAAAATTTAACATTCGAAATGGTAAGGGGTTTATTAAATAGGAAGCTGGCCTTTGAAAAAATTTCATCTAAATAAGGGTTTTTTCTTAAGACTTCTTTTTCTAGCCTAGGAATTTGATGTTGATACTTTTTTAATGTCGAAGCCTTGACCAAATAACAAAGGCAGCATTGGTTGTTTTCAATACTAGAAATGCCGCAATATCCCCCTTTGAAATTATGCAAGGCAATTAAATCTTGAGGGTTTTCAAGTTGGATATGATATTTTACGCCCACCCAATTTTCAGATTCAGATTGAGGTTTATAAAAATTACCAAAAGCATGTTTTCCGAAACTGGCGCATACATATTTTCCAAAAAATTGTCCTGAATGAGTATCTACAATATATTGATTACTTATTTCCTGAAAATTAGTGACCGTAGTATTTTCTAGTACTGTGACACCTGATGCAGTAGCAATTTTATATAATTCGTAATCAAGTTTGAATCGGCTAATGCCAATACCGCCTAAATCAAGTTCGGAATACATTGAATTTCCTTTTGGTGAAGTCAATAATAAGCGTTGAATTCTTGGTAAATTCATTGAAGATAAATCCAATCCCAATCGAGCTAAGTAGTTTTCACTTTCAGCCGAAAGGTATTCGCCACATACTTTATGGTATGGGTATGATTTTTTTTCAAGCAATAAAATCTTATGATTCAATTTGGCGAGTTGAATAGATAAGCTTAGCCCTGCTAATCCTCCACCCACAATAATACAATCATAGACTTGTGGCTTACTCATGCTTATAGTGAATTAGAAATCTGAAAGCCCATTTCCATTGTATGGTAAATGTAGATAGGTTGGCTTGTTTAAATAGGGTTGCCCATTCTGCTTTAGTATAAGCTCTTGCCACAGATAAGGGAGCATCATGTTTAACTAAATACGAAGTTGAGAATAATTGAGTCAATGCTTGAATAGCATAATAGGCCAAGGGATGACGTTGTAAATCATTGATAAAAAATCCTTGGGTTGAATTTGCTTTCATCCATTGTAATTGTTCTATTAATTCTTGTTGTGAAAAATGATGACAAAACAGTGAACTAAAAAGTATGTCAGGTTTTTTTTCGAAATGTACAAGTTTGTAATCCGAACAAATCCATTGAATAGAAGGGTTTTTTTCTCGCGCGTATTGAATGCATGCTGGTTTTAAGTCAATGCCTGTTAATGTATGACTTATTTTTCGTTGGGTTAAATAGGCAGCTATAATTCTCAAGTTGTCGCCACCGCCACAACCAAGTTCCGCGATATGGATATGACTTATTTTTTTTATATCGAAAAGTGCTATCCCTTTTTTAGTAATGGCATGTCCACCTAACCATGTGTTGATAAAATCTAGTTCAACTAAATTTTTTTTAATTTCTTCAAACGGAATATCATCTTGATCTAGAATTTCTTTAAGCTGACTGCGAGAAGTAAAGTCGGGCATGTAAGGGGTATAATGAAGGTAAAACTACTTCATTTCTTTGAAAGCCAAAGCAATAAAAGTGGGTAAGCTTTTTTTAAATTATATTGTGTTTGAAGTCCGCAAGGTCATGGATTCAATCGTGAGCCCAGGGCCAAAAGCAGCACAAAAAAGATGTTCATTTTCGATATGTACGCTACTCATCATTCTGTATAAGACAAAAAGAATGGTAGCTGAAGACATGTTGCCATAATCTTTTAAAACACTCTTAGATACCCTTGTTTGTTCTTCTGTTAACCCCAATGCTTTGGCCACTTCTTGAATAATTTTCTTTCCACCTGGATGTATGGCCCAGTGCTTAATTTCATGCCGTTTGAGATGTACTTGATTCAACGCCTTCTCTAGCATAGGCTCGATTTTTTCTGCAATGATGGCAGGAATATAGCTGCTCAGACTCATTAAAAATCCATTGGATGTAATATTCCAACTCATGTCTTCAAAAGCCTGTAAATTCACTTCTGCATAAAATTGATCAATGATAAATGGTCCTTGTTCGTTGCTTATGATTGCAGCTGCAGCCCCATCGCCAAATAGTAAGGAGGCTGCTATTTGATCCATGTCGCATATATTTTGAAAATGCAAGGTGCAGAGTTCGACTGAAACAACTAGTACTTTGGCATTTTTGTCGGCTTTGCAAAAAGCATCAGCCATTTTAAGCGCATGGATGGTTGCATAACAACCCATAAAATTGACTGAAGTTCTATGGATATTGGGCGATAAATTCAAATCACGCATGAGCATGATATCTAAGCCAGGGGCAGAAATACCTGTACAACTCACAGTAATGAGATGGGTGATTTGTTCAAGTTGTTCACGAGTTTGAACACAATGTAAAATGGCTTTTTTAGCTAATTCAGGGGCTATGTCAAAATACATTTTCATGCGCAAAGCAATGTCTGGTTCTTTTTCTGGAAGGAAAAAATTTCTTTTTGATTTGGGCAATGAAAAATCTTCAACAGCCGAATATCTGGTTTCAATCTCAGAGCGATCGTACAATCGGGCTACTTTGTCTTGCTGGTCAAAATGTTCGGGATACATGTCTAGCATAAAAGATAATATGTCCTTTTGCGCATGTTTAAAGGGGGCTTCAGCAATTCCTATAGATTGGATGTAAGACAAATTGAGTAGTTAATTATGGTTAAATGATTTTGCTAAGTTAAGTAGAACTTAAGTAAGTTAATAGAATAAAACAGCTGTTCATACAAATGCAAGCTAATAAATTCATTTGCATCGTATGGGTGTAATCTGCAAATTTCTCATTTTTCCATACTTTGATGGCCCAATATAAAAAATAATTTATCACAGGAAATTGCCATGCTAAGAAGAAAATGATTGCTTGATAGTCATTATCTTGAACATGATTCAAGCAAAACAAGCTAGTGCCGATTAAAAATATCATGCCAGCAAAAACAAAAGTGCCTCTACAACCTAGCACTGAACTTAAACTCCTTACCCCATCTTGTAAATCTTGTTGGTGTTGATAAATTTGAGATAATGGATAAACAGCTCCAATCAAACAAGATGCTGTAATGGCCTGAACCCAGTCGCATTGAAAAATATCATGAGTGATACTGAATTGAGTGAGTAAGAAAATCCATGCACCTTGAAAAATAAATACTGTCAAAAAACCTAGGTACGGATATTTTTTAAGTCGAATGGGTCTGTAGCTATATAATCTTGAAAAAAGTATATACACGAAAATGCCCAATGCAGTAATCGGATGAATATAGAGTGCAGTTAGGATAGCCAATATGTCAAGGATGAGTGTAATCCATCTAAGGGAAGAGGGCACAGGCAATGGATTTTTTATGAGGCCAATACTTCCTTCATCTTTGTCTTGTAAACTATTAAACGCATTGCTTGAAGGATACACCAAAACATGAAGTATGATAAATAATAAAATAGCATCTGCTTTAAAAATGATTTCTGATGTTTCAAATACGGCAAACCAAAACACAGGCATTAAGAGCAGTGAAAAAGGTAATCGTAGATGTTGAAGTATGGATTTGAACCTCATGCTGATGTTATCTAATTTGTTTTAAGGCAGATTTAGAAATTCGATAGGTAAGCAAATCAAGTGAAGGTCTTGCTTTACGTATAGCTTCATTGGCCGTTAAATATGGTTCACTCATCTTGCTTGTGTCATGCGAATTGAAATAGGCGTTTAGTTGTTTCATGTAAGTGGTTGAATCTTTGATGAACACATAACGATCACGATCTAATTTAACCAATGGTTGAAATTCTGCTGGAATTAAAGGAACTGTTTCGCTCATTACATAATAGTAGGCTGGACAAACTGTATCCGTCACAAAGTCTATAGTGGTTAGGGGTTCTAGTTTGTGATTATAATGGAATCTACTATAATAATACATACTGGAAGCAAAGTGCCAATCTATGGCAAAAGACCTATTTCCGCGCACGGGATGATTGAATGCATATGCAGCTACATCTTGGGTATCTTCATCAAACCACCATTCGCTGATACGGGTTGATTTGTGTAAAACAAGACATTGACATGCTGTGATGGATAGTAATCCGAATATCATGGGTTTAATTATTCGCGGATAGACTTCATAATAATATTCAAGTAGACTGATAGTTAGTAGTATGAGTGGAACAATATACATGGTTGCTTTTCTGCCATCCATATATTTTGTATCTAATAAAAAACGTTGTAAGATAGTAAGTACTATGATACTCAGAATGAGTCCTGAAGTAAAAAATAAATGCTCAAATTTTTCAAATGGAATTCTTTGTCTGAATTGTTTCATGATGACCAAAATGGCTATAAGAAAGAAGGTAAATAAGGCAAGCTGAACCGCTACTGTTAAGTAATATTGGTTTACATACGTGATATCTTTCGCAAAGGTATGCATAGAGTCTATCCAGGCATTGGCGCCCCATTGAAATTCTTCTTGTTTGCGTAAAATAGAAATGGGCCTATATGAAACCAGACCTAGTAATCCGGCAAAAATAAGCGGCCACATATTCAACAGAAAGAAAGCCTTTAAAGTTGCTTGGTTATTGTAAGTTCCTTTTAAAAAAAATAACACATTCATGATGCCCCATAAGGGCAGATAAAAATTGATCCAAGTAAAATTTGCATATACAGCTAAGGTTGCAAAGAAAAAACTCACCCCAATCCAAGTATGTGAAGGCTTTTTAAAAGCTAAGAATAAGCAAAGAATACTTATGAGTTCAAAACTATTTGATAGCCCATAACCTCTCGACAAACAGAAAAAATCAAAGAGATATAAGTTGGTGTTGAGTAAGATGAATAAGGAAAATTGAAAAAAAGGTTTGCTAGATACTCTGCATGAAAGTAAGATGCTTCCTATCATATACAGCAAATACGCCAGAATATTTGGTAATCTTAAAACCCATACATGATGACCAAAAAGTTGAAGGCAAGGCTTGATCAATAAACTATTTAAGATATGATTATTAGCCGATAAGAAATTTTTTTCAGCAAACATGATATCGGTAATCGGTTGCGAAGCCAAATCAAAAGTCCAAATCTCATCGTAGGTCATAGACACATGCACTGCACGATAAGCATTATAACAAAATATAAGCAGGCCAATAAAAAGCATGTAAAGACTTAACCGAGATTTTTCAAGCTGCTGCATCAAACAAATGTAATAACTCTTGCATGAAATGAATCTTTTTATACCAATGTGATTTGTGTCGCAGACCAAATCTTATCCCGTACTTACGGGAGT
>CAZSUF010000026.1:0-21253 GCA_964609875.1 uncultured Bifidobacterium sp. | reverse complement strand
CATTTTTTAAATGATTTGAATCTACTTCAGATTCAGGCTCTGCATTCAGAACCAAAGCGTATTGGCTTAAAGGACCATCATGAACAAAATCACTAGTTATAGGAAGACGCTCATTCTTCTGGAAATAATCCTTAGACGCGATTTTACTTTCACTTACATTCCATGTAGGTCTAATAATTCCATCCTTAATTAATGCCCCATACTCATAAATACCACTTAAACTTGGTAGCAAATCTAGATGATTAAAAGATTCAACCATTTTCTTTTCATCTTCAACCTTTACCCTTCGCTCTTTGCCCAAATTCAATCCATGGATAGTGCCTTCTGAAAATTGTCCTACTTTAAAACTATCTTTATCATTTACAATCCTCTCTTCAGCAAGAGCGATTTTAAAATATCTAACTAATAATTCTACATCTTGTCGTTTGTCATCCTGATTAAAATCTTTGCTATTTATATTAAAAACTTTCCCTTGGGGCGCATATAAGGCAAACGGTAAAGATTGTTGTGAGTTAGACTCTGAAATAGGACATAATCCATTTAGGGAATTCACATTAAATACATCTAAATTTAAATAAATATGCTCACCTTCTGTACAAGCAGTAGCAGACAATTTTCTACATATTAAAGTACTCTGGTTATCAGCATAGATAATTACTTCACTAAAATCAACTCCATACAAGAGTTTAAATCTATCAAGATAATGTTTAGTAAGTCTAAAGCTCTTTGAATCTTGTAAATCATATCTTTCTTGGTTACCATCACTTATCGAATTATGCACGAATAATTCTTGCTTTCCATGTTCAACAGAACGCTGATTTATTAAAACATTATCTTCAGATTTGTCTCCCCTAATGTCGCTATTATGCTTAATAAAGGGTTTTTCATTATTAAATAATACATTTGATTTAAAGTTATGTTTTCTAAAAGAAGTACTTCCTTTTTTACTTGAGGTGGATAATATTAAGGAAGAACTCTTCATGATCAATGCCACTCAGTGATTAATATTTTCGACATCCAATCGGCCTTAAACATTCGAAAACCCCAAGGTAATTTATCTAATAACACATCAAACCCTAGGTTTTCAACTTGCAATAAATATTGAGAATCTTCTTCCTTTATTCGAGATTCTCTTTGCAAAAAAGTAGTTTGCAATCCTTCTATAGATGTCCCCTTCAAGGCTGACCACAAATTTATCAATTGATGTAAAAAAGTTTCAGCTTCATCAATCAATTCAGTCTTTAAAGAATGATAGCAAGGGATAAATTCCTGAAGAGCTCTTCCACATATTATTTTGGGCAACAAAATTTGTTCCTCTGTAAAGGTTGTTTGTCCTGTAGCCAGAAAATGCAACATACCAATGGCTTCAGACAAACTTTCTTGATTGTGAAATGGCATAAATTCGCTTGCCTCATCAATAGGAACATGGTTAGTTTCAGGCATCAAATTTGCATTTAAAAATAACTTTTTCACAAAGGGCAGTATTAAAACTAATCCACCATTTGGACAATGTATCCATTCATTCATAAATGTTGGTTTTTGAATATCAGATGAATGTTCAACTTTTTTTTCTACTTCAAATGTATTCATAGAATGCTTTGTTATTATTTCATTTAAAGATGATTCACTTAATAGGTTTTGTTCTTTCAATTTAAGTCTAAAAAAGTCATAACTCAATAACATCATTAAAGTACCAATCTTCTCTGGTACTTCATCAAGATAACGCATTATCCATTTAACAAGAACTCTACAGTCAGATACTGATAATTTATACAACTCCTTAAAAATATCAGAGATGAAATTTTCTGAAAATGAATTAAAAAAACGCATATGCACATCCTTATTCCTAAGCGTCACAAAAAATTGCGACTGCTGCTCTGCAGTTAACTTAAAAGTATGACTGGTAAAATAAGACTGAATTTCTTGCGTAGTTCTAATTATTGATTTATTAGAAAAAAAGCCAGTTGAAAGATATTGCAAAAACAAGTCCACCATTTTACTACTTTCAAATTTATTGCATGTATGAAGTTGAAGTTGCTTTTTCAATTCATGTTTCCATTCTTCATGAGTTAATTGCCATGGATCATTTGGGCATGAGAATTCCAATTTCTCCACGATCCAATAATCATCATCTAAATTTAAATCACGAATAGCTTCTTGTAGGATTATAAGAAAGTCAGAATTCAGCCATTTCTTAGCTTCTTGTCGAAAACGATTTGCTTCAGACATAGATGAAGCCGTATTCAAACATTGAATTTTATGAATCACATGATTGCTCATTACGAGAACATTTCTTTTATGCTATCTTGATCGTTCTTAGAAGAAATTATACAATACACATTTTCAGATTTTAAATCTGTACGTTCTATTAAAGCCTTGATTGCAGGAAATTTTTTAGCGATAATTTTCAAACGATCAACAGAATATGCTCGAACAAAATGAATCATCAAGTCGTTTTCTGCTATATTGATATTATCCATAACTAGGCTAGCATCTATAATGACTATGAATGATGATACAGTTTCCGCATCGCTGATAGTAAATCCTGGAGTTTTAATAAGCGGTTTACCAAGACTAATACTTCCATCGGTTAAGATAATATCTGTTCCTATATTAGTATCCTTGTTTATCTCTATTTTAGTTCTGTTGATCTGTATAACTTCTAATTTAGGAATTAGTCTTGTTTGATTCTGGGGATAATGAATCAATACAAATGTCCTTAACTCTTTCAATGAATTCTCAACGGCCTTTGGTATAACAAATTCGGTTATAGTTGATGGAGAGCAATGCTTATTGAATTCTTCTCCATTATATTGAAGTGCTACAATAAATGTTTTATTAGTAGGCAATTTTTTATCTGAAACGAATAATCCACTAGCTTCATCCTTTAAATTAAATGAAACAGTTTCATTTTGAATTTTTAAGGACTTGAGTAAATCATTCCTAAATTTTCCCGAATTTTGATCTACAATTTTAATCAACATAAACACTAAATCAACACAAACTATTTTTACCTCGCTCTCTTCAGGATCAATTTGTACTATAAAATTTTCGTGAACAAACCGATCATCAATTATTTTAAATTCATACTTCGTATTTACCATATCCTCTAAAACTAATCTCCCTTCCTTCGCCACCACATTCTTATTTGAACCTACATCTAAAAGTTCTAGATTAACATTCAATTGTTCATTTTGTTCATTGTAAAAAAGTACTGTTTTCTTTTGTTTAAGCACACTAGGCTTCAAAATAATATTTAAAATTTCTGATTGATTTTTGATATCAATTTCTTTCTCAAAATTCTCATAACCACTTACTTTACATTTGACAATTATTTTCGTGCTATTTGCAACTAGAGCATTATAAAAACCTTCCTTATCTGTAAACACTGAAGAATTCCCAATTTCAATACTAGCAGAAACAATTTGACCAGCAGCACTAGTAACTTTTCCGCTTAAAGTCAAAGATTTATTCTCTAATAAAGTAAACTGAATTGGGCGTAAATGAGAGGAAATAAGATAAGGCAAATAAAAATCTGCTACAACTTCATTTGTTTCGTCGTACACCATAATAAATGTTCCACCAAGAGGCACACCATGTCCATGCGAAATACCAGGATGTAGGTTCACAAATCTCTCAAGCAAATTTTCTACACCCAATCCACCATTACGTTTCTGATTTTCGAGACTAATTTGTCTCACTTTTATCCAATCATCATCAAATTGGATTCTTTCAGTAAAATGAAGTATCGGTTCCTGTTCAATTTCTTCAAAGATTGAATCTAATGAATTTTTATTCTTCAATTTATCTGTTACATTCAAACACGAAACAATTAATTTATTATTCAAATTAGATTCAAATTCTTTTAAATCTAATTCTAAGAAATCATCCACCAAATATTCAAGTTGCAATTGCAGTGCACAATATAATTTCAATACTGCATAGAACAACGATTTTTCTTTTGAAGTACTTAACATACTTTCAGCCACATTACTCAAATGCGTATAAAAACTAATATCTGTGGATTTTTTGAATTTAGAATCATTTCGAATAGATGAAATAAGTGCCCCTAAAGTATTCTGGAATAAAACAAAAATTGGAAAATCAATATTGGCGTGAATAAATCCATCATAAAGAAATTTCCCTTTCACTTTCTCTGATAAAATCTTATTCTGAGTCAATGTAGTAAATTTTGAAGAATTAAAAGTCTTCATTTTTGTGTTCAACTCATTAAATTTAACTTCTGAAGTTACCTCATTAAATCTATTATTTTGTGTAATATTACTGGCTATCACGGCGTTGTCTAAATCCAAATTTAGCTTCACTAATAAATCCTTATTTAAAATATCCATAAATTTAAAATAAGATGCTTCTAAAGCTTTAGACACTTCATCCTTCAATCCATTGAATACTTCTTGTTGAATTTTTAATGAGCCAAAATAATCTGTATTGAATTGAATTTGCTTCAATAATTCTGAACGAACCACCTGATATAAACTTAGAAGGTCTTCATTAATGGATAAATTAAAGCTATGGTTAAAAGGAGCCTTTTCATTTAATCTTAACATAAGCACTTCAAAAGCTAATCCTTTGTTTTTTCTTACTTCAAATACTTTCGACATGGCTGTGCTTGCATTCTTGTTGTTTAATCCTTCAATTCTATAAAATGCTTGATTGGCATACATAGAACAACCTTGAGTTGCATATCCCGAATTAACCGAAACATTCGTATCCTGATTTGTAAAATGATAACTTGACACATAGTCATTAAGAAATTGCTGCTTAGCATAAATAGTCCAATGTGACAAAACAGACTTCGACAAATAAAAAGGAATCGCTTGTAATGAAAGTGGTCCAAATTGACTTCCACTTGGCGTGATTTTCAATTCTTTTTCATCTTGAAATGTAGCCCTATTATAAGCACTAGCTAAAGCTTTCATCCTTTCGAGATAAAATTCCACTTTTTTACATTGAGCAGACTGACTAGCTTGAGCAGGGGAAGGATAAAATCGGTGTCTGAATAGCATATCTTTAGTAGAAACTAGATTCTCAAATTCATTTGCATCATCTCCTATAATTCCTAATAAAATATGATTCGGAAATGCATCTTCGCGAATCATTAGAGCGGCACGTAAACTTTGGGCTTCTGTTTGAAGCTCCTGATAGCCTTGAACAAATTTCAAGCAAAAATCATACAGATTTTGCATACTATAAATATGCTTTGATGCTGTATCCATGAATGAAGTAAGCTGCTCTATGAAGGTTTGAATTACCTTAGTAGAATCTCTTATCCCTAGTGAAACATGCTGTTTCAATGAAGACAAAACTTGGTCCATTAAAACGCCTTGATTTTTTAAATATTCTAATAAATCGATAATACAACTTTTATAATTCTTTATTATAATTTGATTTGTAAAACCATCAACAAGATTCGATTTTGCAATGACAGGTTTAAGAATATTTAAATTTGGTAAATGCAACCACGGAAAAGCAGTTTGGCTTAATTGCTGCTCACTTGCCTTAGACATTTCGTATTGGTATCTAATTAAAGTTAATGCATCCTCACGATTAAATAATAAAACTTTATTTTCGAATACATATTTCTTTCCTCTTTCTTGACAATTATCCCCTTCACAATCTTTTAGTTCCTTTTGAAGAATCTCGACAAAAAGTACAGCTACCATCCCTTTAACATTATCTAATTTTAACGGATCCCCTTCATTTCTAGTATCTTCTAGCAATTCATATATTTCATCACTAAATTCAGGAAAATATAGAGAAGTATTATCAACTGAATTAATATAATTCTCTTCCAGCATATTTTGCGAACTCAGATAATGAAAAGCTAATTTATCTTTTCTATCAATTTCATACTTGCGAATTTTACCAAATGCAGTATAAGAATCAGAATTACTTAAAATTGCGATATGACCTGCGCTTGTAATACCGCAACCATTGCTAACCATCAACTTATCTTCTTTCATTCTCAGTTGCAGACCTCCAACAAGACCGCAGCCTACTAGTAATCGGCGAGTCTGTCTATTTTGCTGATCTAAATAGCAACCTAACCAATTTAATTCTTCACTAGTAAGCACTTGTCTTGATTCAAATTCTGGAAATATGTTCATCATAACTTATGGTTTTTTGGATCACCTAATATTGTTTTATTTAAAAATACTCTTGTATTATTTTCTTCACCTTCATCATCACAGCCATGTAATGTAGCTGGGAAATATTCGCTTCGTTGATTCTTTATCACCTGAATTAACAGATTTTGACCTTGGATATATTGAACAATTTGAAGCTGATTTATTGATTTTTGAGTCACTAAGGCATGCCTTAATTTCCACCAACCTTGCAGTGCATTTTCATAAGCAATCATACTTTCTTCATTTAACCAACAGACTCTCAGAAATATATGTGTAGGTGCTTCTTGTCTAATTCTCTTTTCAATATAATCACGGTAATGAACATCCGAATACACTTTAATCCAAGCAGGTAATAATATTGTAGCTTTATTAGAATACGGATCAACATCTTGGCATGTCAAGCAATCATCATCTACACAAATAGCTGGAACTTCAATTGATATCCCTTGTTCCTTTAAAATAACATTCACTTCTTCAGATATCTTTGGCAATCTAAAAAGTATATGTTCCAAAACATGAAAATACCCGCGTTCATCAGGTGAATGCGCATCAAGTTGACTTGCAACTTTTCTCATTCCATTTATCATCAACTCACACCCTAACAAACAACTTATCCTTGATTCGAACCCAGATATTGATACCTGTAAATAATCTGACTGAACGAACAAATTGACAGCGGCACCACGATGCATGGATAATTTGGGGAATTGAAGTAAAAAATTTTCCTTCAATTGTATCAAATAAGACAAATATTGATTTTTATCTACACCTAAATTATCTGAAGCTAAATAATAATAATGATCAATCCCTTTCAAACTTTCAGCAAATCTTGCTAATAAAAAATCTAAACTCTCATTCCTTTTCCTTAAAAATTCTTCTTTAGGCTCGTTTAAATTTTGCCATGTAGCATCTACATGTTTTGACAATAAATAAGACCTTCTCCACTCATTCTCGGTGCTATTATGTTGAATGTGACTAATTTTATTCCAAGAAAGCACCTCTTTAAACTGATCTAAATCTTTTAGAAAATTGGCCATCACTTGTTCAAAAAACAATAAATACCCTTCAAATTGCTTTGAGGGGCTGTACATTTTTTCTTGCAAAAAAGAATCAGGCAAATTTTTCCCTATTTTATATGTTGCAGGAAATTCGTTTGCAATAGAATAATGAGTAGATATATTTCGAAATTGGTTTGCAAGATCAAGCTTTGTCTGCGCATCATATACAGCAGGTTTTCGATTTGTTTGCAAAAAGGACAACTTCAACAAACACTCTTTATAATTCGAGATTAATGGCAATTGGTTTTTATAGAAAAGAATTTTTGAGCGTCTTAAATTTAAAACTGGTTTATGCCCTTTAGGTAAAATTATTTCCCATGCACTTGTTTGTTTAATTTGATTTCCTTGTTCATCAAATAGTGATAATTGAATATTTCTACAATTCAAAAGATCTTCTATTTCGAAAATAGCATTTAAAATATCTGAAGTATTCAAAGTAAAATCTTCAAATGAATTTTCACCCATTTGATCTTCAATTAAAAAACCATGAGAAAGAAGCGGCCCATCAAATATTTCATCATGATCGTACCCCATTTCTATCATGTCCGACTTAGTATAAAAACGTATTGGCGGGGAAATATAGTTGATGATTTCACTAAATATCTTAGCTTGAATCATTTCAATATCCGCTTTAGTCTCAACATCTACATCCATACAAACTCTTAATTCGATTGTTGGAATAGCTGAGAATTGAGGCAAGAACTCCTCACACAAATTTCTATTCTCATGAAGTACATTTAATACATCACTGTAAACATTAGATAAGGCAACGATTTTTTGGAAACAAACATTGAAAAATGAATAATTACTCTTTGAGAGAAAGAATAATAATTCTTGACCACTGATTCCTTTATTTTCTTTAATAAATGGAATAAATAGAACGTCCCTCATCGTAAATAGGTTCACATCATTTCGTCTAATCTGAATATTAAATACCCATTCATTCAATACTCTTTCAAATAGCTTTCCATCGTTATTATTATACTTGTTTTTTGAAGACACTTCAAAATTCATTTTTAACGACTCATGGTCGAATTCATACAAATTTGCAATTTCATGTAGAGCTTTGCTATTGTTCACTAACTCTTGCCAATTACTCACATCATAGTATATATCTCCAAATAAATTAGCTTGATAAATTGGCTCAAACATTTCACCACTATCAATTGCGCCTAAATTAAATTGATAATCAAAGGCTATTTGAATTGCATAAAATCCCTGTATAAAAACTTCTTGATGAAGTAAAATTTGATTCCTTTCATTCAAGGGTATCATAAGTTGCTCTACTTCAGTACGGGTAAGTAATATCCCCTTTTGGGTGTATACATATAACGGCTCGTAGTCTAGAGTTATACCATTAATAGGCTCCGTTATAGGCTTTAGCCAAGCATTTCTTATTAATGGTATATCAACAAGTAACTTTCGGTAATCATTTAAGGTTACTGGACGTGAAGGAAATATCTGATCAGGAAAAAAAAATGAGTTCTTTGCAAAATCACCATTTGAGCTTGTCATTAAATCAGGTATAGCGAAATTCATTCTAAACCCGATATCAGTTAATGCATAAGAAATAGCCTCAAGAATAGTAATGCCTGGATCATGTAAATTATGATCAGTCCAAGTATCAGAAGAAAGTTGCTGAATGTAACTTAATGCTTTCTCTCTGATAAAATTAAAATCTTCTGTTTGGACATAAAGATTTGATTCATCAATAATTTCTTGATTATCTAGCATATAGTTCTGCTTTAATTTTGTGCGAGGTTGCGCTGGTAAATAAATGTGCTTCAGAACTCAATGGAATTTGTTGATTCTGTAAGATTCCATTTTTATACACTTTCAACTCTCTAATATGATGTACATAAGGTAATTCGTCTATATAATCGACAAGCGATGCTGTATAAAGTACTCTAGAATTAAATCCTAATTCCTTACTTGGCTCAAAAGCCCAAGGTGAAAAAAACTTCTGAATATCTAACTGCAATTGTTGCTGATAAAAGCCAACGTCTAAACAGTCAGCGCTAAGTCTAATTGTGATATCTACCTCACAAATTTCCCATTTAATATTCATAACAGAAATTCGATTAAAAGCAGATGTTCTATCTTGAATGAATTTACGTATTTGCTGCAAAACCGATAAGGGCAGTGCTGGCTGAAAATTAGGAGATCCTGAATGAATAAGATATTTTGGAATTACAATAATAAGCGTATGGCCTGCATGTGAATATATTTTTTCAGAAACCATGTCTAATTGGGCATGATTGAAACATTTAACCTGAAAAATATCTGGAAATTTTTCTAGTACTAAATGCTCAACATCCCATTGCTGAATACTTCTTTGCTTATGTCTGACTCTCAAACTTGCCCGCCAATAAAGTTCTTGCTTTGTTTCAGGACCTAATCCCCCGAATGTTGGCAGATCTTGCTTAACAGACTTAATATTGGCAACCTTTGGAAATACATTTTCTATAAACGCTGGAGCCGCAGAAACGACTGTTTCAACTTGATCTTCAGTTAAGCTTCTTAGAAGCGATATCGCATTTAATTGAATAGATCGGATACGAGGGAAAAAGCTAGAAAATTCTTTACACCTTGCAACCACATAATGCAAGTCATCTTCTCCTAGAATCGAATCTCCTTTAGTTGCATCCAAAGGCAAAGAAAATCTAACTATACCAGTCTGATAAAAATGATTTGTTGTGTCCTCGATGGCATAATCTTTCAATTGAACCAACTGATTATCCCGCATATAAAACCATTCTACTTGCAATTCCTTTTCAGTTTGCTTTGCAGTACCTTCATCTATTGAAAATAAAAAACTTACTGTTTGGCCTATGTTCATTTTATCTAATCCTATATATAAATCTGATTGATAGGCTGCATAACTATTGTTATAAGAAGGAAGCAATTTAAATCCTTCAAAATTCCTTACTGGTAGGTAACCTAAAGGATATAAACTCCATATGGAGGGTTGAAGCGTTTTCACATTCTGCTTTTTCTCTGATTCTTTGCGTCTTAATTCATCATGTCCATTTGGTATATTCAAACTGTTCAAAATAGTTTCATACAAGTCAGAAACAAACTCTATACTTTTTATTTGAATGGCATAAGGAATAGATGTACTTATTACTCTATGGGAGTCTCCATCTTGGATAGTAGATTCTATTTCAAAACTTACCTTTTCTCTTAGGGCAATCACAAGATCTTCAGCACCTAAAAGATTGTATTCAGAAACTTTACTAGTTAATACCCCTCCCTCCAATTCTTTGATTTCATCATCATTAAAAGACAATTTGATTGAAGATTTTAATTTTTCCGACCAATTTATTAATACATCTAACTTAGATGAATATGCAAAAAGGGGCTGTTGTACTTCAAAGTTTGCCCCTGCAAAGGTTTGGGACCCAAATGCTAAAAATGGCTTATCAATAGCAACATTACCTGTTTGTGTAATTATTTGACTTGGTTTAAACTTATAATTTGGAAGGCCTATACCTAAGGAATAAATTGGCACATGATTGCAAAAATCAAATAGTGCTATCCAATCATCCTGCCTATTCCGGTGATGTGGAGAAACAAACTTAACAAAAACATTCACCCCAGTATGAACATTCCCTTTGGCAAGATTTTCAAATTTAGTAATCAGCGTAAGTTGTGTTCCATTAATTTTAACATCCAATAATTTTAAATTTTCTTCCGAAAGATCGGCAAATCGGATTGAGACCTTGATAAAACTATTGAAAGCTGTTTTTAAAATTGGTAAATCTTTTTGAAAATCAATTACCACTTGGACATTTACATTCTTTTCATTGATGCTTGCGATGATGTGACTTTGAAATGCCAACCCTGTTTCAGCACTTCCATGAACATTGAAGATCGGCCATGAACCATTCACCTTCCATTTTTCATCATGCGCTTTTTCTACAGAAGATTGTGTAAATATCTCGCCATGTAAACTTTCTCTATAACATGATTTAATTTTAGAAATTTCCCCTTTATTCAAATTAATATCAAACAAAGATTTATAAAAGACTTGCTTCCCTAAGGAATTTTTTCCAGCTTTAAACGGAGTATCCTTATGGAGAAAAAAAGTATCGACATTTTTTGCAAGTTCGAGGGAAACATAAGCCATGTCAGCTTTACCTATTCTTCTTTTAAATTTCAAAACATCCTCATAAATAAACGATGTTTGATCATGTACGAGTCTATTAAACCTAGTATCAAAGAGCATCATTAATTTACAAAAAGAAATAAGTAGTGCTGTATGTGGTTGGTGAGACGAATGAGATGATGTTAAAATAGTTAATTGATCTTCTACCCAAAGATTAAACTGTGTACAGGTTTTTAAAATTTGGTTAGACATGGTGAGTAAATACTCGTTTGCAGCATTAAACTTTGCTCTTGAATTAGGATAAGTCTCTAAGACTTTGGTATATGCTGTTAAAGTATACGAATAAAAATAACTAAATGATTCTGATATACTTTCGTCAAGAGTGATAAAAGAAATACCATCAAATTCTGGCACGTTCACTTTGTTCCTATCCTGAATAAACTCGTTATCTAATGTGCATTCATCAAATAAATGCCTGCACCTTGCATATAATTCTTGCGTTTCAATATCCTTAAAAATGGATTCAACATATTCCTTTTCTTTACCATTCAATAATTCACATGTTTCTTTAAAAAAAGCAAACAAATGAAAAATAACTTGAAATCTTTGATAACAAATTTTTTCTAATTCGTCTTGACTTAAAACTACATCATTCGTGAAATGATTTATTAACGGTAATTGATATAGAAACGTAGATAATTTGGCAGGATCAATTTTCAAATAGCTACTCAGTTGAAAAATAAGGTCTTTTTTAAATAAGTCATACCAAGTATTTGTTGCCTCAACACTATCGTTGAAAAAATTAACATCTTTTGATATTTCAAATATGTAGTTCAGATACTCATGTAACTGCTTTTTTCTTATCTCTAAAGAATTTTGAAGTAGTAAGGAATTGTCAAATAAAACAGCACCTTCAGAAAATGGATAGTTCGAAATTTGCTCAATTGTTTTTCCCATAATTATTGATTTATATAATAAGGAAACACAAAGTTGTTTCTTTGGTTAGTTGAAACTATTACGTAACTGAGATGCATGATAAATAAACTGGCGTCTTGGGGATCCATAGTAAAGTCAATTGATAAAGGTTTAATTCTTGCCTCATAAAGTAAAATACTTCTTGTCAAGACCATCCTCATATAAGAAAGAAAATGTTCATTCATTCCTTCGAATATCATTGTTTTCATAGCGCTACCATAATCAGGTTGCATAACTCTTTCACCTAATTCTGTAGTAAATAAAATAAACAGACTTTGATGAATATCTTCTACCGAGTCCACCATAACTGTAGTATTATCTTCAACATTAAACTGTGGAGGAAATGCCCAACCTTTACCAATTATATTATTTTCTTTATTCATTTTATCCAATTAAAACTGTTGTTTCACCCATCACAATAGAAGATCCATTTGAAGCAATGTCACCTACACGCAAAGCAGGTTTACCTCCAAGCAATACAGAGGAACTACCTACAGCAAAAGGGAGAGGTACACTTCCAGAAGCAGGTGTGCTTATATCACCTACAACTGCTGCAGGCATGCCACCAATTAATACAGAGGGTACGCCTGCTCCAGTGATTATTCCGTCTGCTGTACTATCTGTGATTCTTGCTGCTAAACTCATTTTAATTAATTTTCACAAGTGATCCTTTTAAAGTCAATATACCAGATGATTCAATATTAATATTCACGCCTTCTACATTCAATTCACTACCTGCTTTAAGGCTTAAATTACTGCCAGCTTCAACATGAACATCCATAGCAGATTTCAATTCAATTCCCTTGTCATTCAACAACACAATATTCTGATTGGCATCTTCAATAGAAATCAAATTATCTTCTTCTGACATTAAAATTTTATTCCCATTAGGCGTAGAAATTTCATGTATCCCTTTTTCATCATCCCAACTCCATTTCATCCCCTTCTTTGTCTGAAGTCCCTTTTTGAAATTATCATCCTTAAATGTTTCAAAAGGAGGATTGGCAGGGCTATACATGCCCCCCATGACAATAGGCATGTCGTAGTTATCTCCAATAAATCCTAGCAAGACTTCATCACCAATTTCTGGCAACCATATCATTCCATATTCATTTCCAGCATAAGGACTCATATATCGAGCCCAAATATTTTCAGCCGTTTGATTCCATAACGGCACAGAAACTAATATCCTACTGAGATTATCAGGATCATTTTCTAAAGCAACGACTATTGCATTTATCAAACCTTTTGAATGTTTATCTTGTTTTACAAGTTGGTATTTAGATTCGAATGATTGATGATGCATTCCAAATTGCAAATAGGTACTGAATACTCCCTCACTAAAGTCGTGCAAAACAGAGGTGACCAAATATTGTTGATTAAATTGCGACTCATAGCCGTCAACAATTAAGGTAAAGCCTGGTTTAATTTTCAGGCTCGCATGGATATGAGCTACCCCATTAATTTTTGATATATTTTTAAGTTGAATGGCAGCATCTAAAGCCTGTTTTGACTCTAATTCATTAAAAGAACTGCTAAATATTTCTTGCTGCTCTCCATTGAGCTTTAAATTCATCAAAGAACCTAAAGTTGACTCTTCAGCATGAACAAAAGCCTTTTGATCAGCTGGGTCAAAATAAATATATTGATGATCCACTAAATTCATTCTATCATCTTGCTCCAATTCGATTGAATACACATTGACACCATAATTTACATTGACTTGCTTCAAGACATCTGCACTGAGCATTGGCTTCTCTATGACTAGCTGGTCAGGTTCAGTATACACAAAACAAAGATTGGCTTCTGCTCGAGAATTGATAAAATCCCAATCAGACAACCCAGACTTTACAAGTCTGTTATGCTTAATACTCAATGAGGTTTCTGCAGAGTGAAGGATGTTTGTCAAACCAAACGACTGTGAAATTTCATCTAAAATATCTTTATCCATTTTATCAGCATAAACCTCTGTTCTTTTGTTCATGCTTAAGGCAATAGCCTTATGTTTGGCAGTAAGATGTAATCTTGTTCCTAATACCGAACTAGTATACTTATGTTTTACAACAAGGCCTTTAAATAATGAAATTTCTTCTCCGGTATGGACAGCTATAATTTCAATTTCTTTGCCCGACAATGGAGAAACTTCTAGTGGATTTTGAAACAACGATTCTCCAAAACTCACATCCACTTTAAGCAAAATTGTTGCTGATCCTATCCATTGAAAGGCTTGCTTCACTTGTATTGAAATAATCTCAAAGCCAGCTGCTAAAGGAATGCCATTAACTAATAATCGACAAGAATATTCTTGAAAAGACTGAGCTGATATTTTATTTCCTATATTCATTTTTTAATATCTACTTGTCCACGAATACTATTTAAATTTTGCTCACGCCCCATAGCAATTGCCTCACTTACATTATTTGTAATTGTATAGGCTGTGCTTAAAAAACTTGCCACATTGGTGATGGTATCCACTGCACCGATATCGCTACTCATTGAAAGTATATCAGGATTTGGGTCTGCGATCACTTCACTGAAAGAGGCAGAAATTGTGGCTCTTAAGGGAATACCAATTTGATTAAACAAAGTATAATTAACAGAGAAGCTTTCAATTTCACAGGTAAACATGAAAGTTCCCCACAACAAAAGTAATTTTGGGAGTTGTGCTTTAGGCGTATTTTTACTTACTAAAGAAAGAAAATCTTGTTTTTCAGGCATTACCATTGTCTCAAATTTTTTAGCTTCTAGTAGCACAATTCGCTCATCCCCATTAGCACCGGTGCCATCAATTAAAAAATCAAAAGTCATTTTACGCATATTTACCGCAGTAATATGGGCTGTTTGCTTAGGGGCACCACTAGTAACTTTTTCGTCCTTTGAAAAACTATATTCAATTTTATAGCTAGCTGGATTAAACATGGCAAAGAAAATCTTAGGCGTCAACATATCTTTTATGTCAAAACTCTTGAAAGAAAGTAAAGTCATCTTAAGCAGTGCCATATCTAATTTATCGTTGATTTTTTTCGTTTAAAATTTCTAATACCATCTCAACAGATTGTTTAACTATATCTGCTTTAATTAAATTCAATTGCTCATTGGTTATTGAAGAATCAGCAGCTACTGCTGGAGTTTCTACGTTACTTTTAATAACAATTTCATGAATTACAATAGGCATAAGCTAATTTATTATTTTAAAATATTGATAATACAATTCAAGTGATTCAATGACAACAGTACTACTTTCTGCATTTAAATTAGAAATGCTCCACTTAACAGGATAAGCATTCATAAATTGGTAAGCTATTAATGGCTCCTTTTGATCATTTAGCAAAGCCACTATACAGTGCACCGGTTTAATGGTAAAGTTCTCTATTGTATCCTTGCACCAATCTGTTAAGGTGGAGGAAACGGCTAGCCCACGCTTCAATACCAATGGAGTATAATTTGCTCTAGTTGGTAATTTTTGCGTAAACCTATTTTCACCGCCTTCAACTACATCCTCAGTTAATAATTCCATACCAATACCAGCCACATCTTGAAAAGCGATATCTACTGCATCTTCACTGAATTCAAATTTAACCCAGAAAGAAAAACCAACTGGTGGATATGGCAACATAATCAATCATTTTAAGCTTTCTCAATCACTAACCCTTCATGTGCTAATTCAATTGATTCAATTGCTACTTCATTGCCATCACTCTTAAGATCTGGCGCAACAACTTTTACTGGAAAAGCATTCTTAACCCGCCAAATAAAAACAGGTTCATGACTTTCGTTTAGAAGCATAATGGAAACATCTCTACGCTCGATTTTGCTAAGAGATACTGTATTTAACCATTGAAAAAATTCATTATCCCCACTAAACATGCCTCTTTTCAGCGTAATATTTCCATATTTCTGCAATCCAGGCATTTTTAATTTATGATACTCCGGACTTGAACCCACACGATATTCAATGACTTCATTTTCGATATTCAATCCTGAAACTTCTGTAAAACCAATTTTTGATCCGCCCCATTCAACTCTGAAATGGAATTTAGGTAATGGATAGTTTGCCATATTTAATTGTATTAATAAGATTTAAAAATTAAGACACTGCCAATTTGTGAGAAAATCTAAGTACGATGAATTCTGCCGGTCTAACAACAGCCAAACCGATCTCTACAATCAACATTCCATTCAAAATGTCAGTAGCATTCATAGTTTCATTTAAACCAACAGCAATGTAAAATGCATGTTCTGGCTTTGCACCTTGTAAGGCACCAGCACGCCAAAGATTAGTTAGATAATTATCTATCATCCCTTTTACTCTAACCCAAGTATTGGCATCATTTGGTTCAAATACAAATTGCCGAGTGGCATTTTCGCAGCTCTCTTCGACCATATTGAAAAACCTTCTAACATTAATATATTTCCATTCTGCACTATTTCCCAATAAAGTTCTTGCACCCCAAACCAAATTACCACGACCAACAAATTGTCGGATACAATTAATAGATTTCCCATTTTCCGCATCCACATTAAAATCCTCCTGATCTAAATCACTTAGAAAAACTTCAGGTCTAAGTGTTGCATTTAAAGAAACATTTGCAGGAGCTTTCCATACACCTCTAACTCTATCTACATTCGCATAAACACCAGCAATGGCCGGAGATGGAGGTAATATAACTGGAATACTTAAAAAGGCTTCTTTAAGCTTGGCTTCAAAAATGGAATTAAAGAATGGATTTATTTTTGATAAAAATGTATTATTTAATTTCACAAATTTTTGACTGTCATTAGGATCAACTGTAAAACCCATAGCAACATACATGGCTATTATCTTATCCTGAATAAAATTAGTAAAATTTTCAAGTTCTTTAGCGGATGTATCTTTAAAATCAAACTTTTCCTTTAAAGCTACCACAGCTACTTCTGCAAGCGTTGCCATTAATGTAGTCACATTCGTAGTATGTACAATTAAATTCTCTTGCTCTGCTTTTGAGAAATAAGTTAAAATTGTATTTACCTTGTTGTTTATGTCAGCCACTTTATTTGAATAAAGAGCTGTAGGAATATTTTTAAAATATCCATCATTCAAATATTGAAGAACATTGTTTAAAGCGAACAAATTTTTTGCTTCTTCATATTTTAAACCGTCTAAAAGTTTGCAACTCTCATTGGCATTTTTAGTCTCAGTATCAAATTTCATTTTAATCGACGAGGAGTTAAAATTGAAACTGTATGTGGTTAGTTGATTGGGAAAGTAAGCAGCAGCGTACTTGCATGATTCAGGATTATTTGAAATCACATTTCTAATACCAGATTTCGACTTTTGCAAATCAACCTTATTGTTGGTATATTCTTGCTGCACATCTATAATCACAAATTTATCTTGCAAAGCAGCAGCCTTTGCCATTGCAGCATTATACACATCATATATTTTAGGCTGATCATTCAAACCGCTTAAATCAGGCATTACTACTAAAGTGACTTCATCGACCAAATCCAATTTCACCAATTCATTTTTATAACGATCTGCGTCTACATTCGTTCTTGAATAATCACCTACTGAATGAATGTAACATGGTCCACCACCATTGTCAAAATAATATTTCAACGCATAATACAATGAATTTACATATGGAGTGCTCAGTTTGGCTTGTGAAGGTATATTCAACGAAATGGTAACTTCGGCTTCAGCTTTGCATGGCAATCCAAAATAAAATTCATAGTCTGCCAAAGAATTAATTTTCTTAGATACTCCAAGTAAATCATTCTTTACCACTTCGGTAGCAAATTCTGTTACACCAAAAAAGATGGGGATAGCGGTTTCTACAGAAGCCACAGATGGGGGTAGTTTAGAGATTTCTTCCAGATAAACGCCTGGTGTTTTATAACTTGCTGCCATGATATTTTATATTTTTTTATTGGTTAATTGGTAATTTCTTTAATAACTCTTCTTTATCTTGAACTTCAATTTGTATTTTAGTTATGGCTGGCCCTATGCTATCCTGATCATGTGAAATTGGAATTGACCTAAATCTATACATCACAGAAGGCTGATATTTTCCACCCATTTGTCCCCACAAATAATTACTTTGCTCGATATTAAGCACCATCATTTCTGATCGAATTTGATCAAGTTCAGCTGGAAATAAATTGGGTTTCAATGCTGACAATTTTGTAATGACTGGCGAACTTTGAAAATATTGTATCACATATTCTAATAAATTAATCCCTTCATAATCTGACAATAACTTAGAATTAAAAATAAATAAGCAACTTAAATTCAGCCAAACTGGAGGCTGCTTATACATAACTTTACGAATCGTTGTATTTCTAACAAAATGTTCTGGGGTATGAAGCATAGCTTCCTTCTCCAAACTAATTAAACTCATCACTATTAACCCTTGATTGCCTGGCAGATCCTGAATATTACTATAATTGCCTGCTATCAACATGTTGGCGTCAGGTTGGCCTAATCGTTGCTGAATGAATGCATTTAATTCCTTCTGTAAGAAATTGAGAATTTCTAGAAGCATGGGTAGTTGATTTGATGTTTGAATAGCCTAGTTGGTTACACTTTGCTTTAGCTAAACTAATTGCAAAATATTTAAATTCATAATTTTAGTTTGCAATTCTTTACATATTTATTTCAAGTATAATTAATTAGTTGAAATAAAGTAATTTGGTTTTACACCATCACACACCATTTACTCATTCAGATTTTAGTATTCATTTTGCCCCCATCATCTTAAGTCTACAAATGAAAACTAGTTATGGGGACCCTCCGCATCATAGAAAAATCAAAGAAAAATTCACCAGATATTTAAAAAAACATGCGAGACTTAAAGGAAATATTTTCCACCTTAAGAATTCATTTCAAAGCCTACAATCCTTTATCCCTTATGGCTTTAATTAATTCCTCTGTATACTTTTTCATATAGTGGGCACGATTTGCATTGGCAATTACAGCTCCATCAGTTTCTCGGAATTTCACCAAATCAATATAAGAAAATTCTAATCCTTTATCAGACTTTTCATAATCATTTCCATGAGGTTTAAAAAACTGCAAGGCGCTTAATTCCGCCTCAGTATAAATTTCACATGGCGCAAAATATACTGGCGATATTAAAATATTATCACGCTGAATAGCCTTACCAAATTCATTTTTTGCGATATAATCACTATTCATGAATTCTTGACTAACTAATAAAATCATTACATCACATTGAGAAACTTTATCCTGTAGATATTCATCCCATTTGGCGCCCAAAGGAATTTCAAAGTCTTGAAACACTTCTATGTCTTTACCAGGTATTCGAAGATAGGATACCAAATCAGTTTTAAATATTTTAAAATAATCAGTTTGAGCATGAGAATAAGAAAGAAAAACCTTTATCTTTTGTTTACTTACAATATTAGATTGATTCGACATCATTTTATCATACAATCTTTTATGCTTATCGAAAATAGGATGATGTATGCCAAAGCTTTCCAATATGGGCTGTATTTCTATTTTATCATCAAATCGATGACAATAAACTTGCGTTTTATCTTCTTTTAATTTTTCCATCAAACCAGCTTCAGTAAAAATTTGAGGATCAGGATGCGACTTGCATTTTTCGCAATTACATGGAATTCTCATTTCATTTTTCAATCCTTTATATGTCTCTATAATTGCTTTCAAAGATTGAATAATGACACCTATGAATTGACCGGCATACATTCCTTTCACTTCAATTAAAACATCTCTGCTATAACTATTTTCTACCACTTTTGCGATTGTTTCTTTATCATCCGAATAATGTAATAAAACGCCATAAGCCCATACATGCTTTATTTCATCTATAATATGCTTGTGCAAATCAGCTGTAAGTTGATTAACTAGGCCTTTAGGCATAAATGGAAAATGGAAGACTACCTTTTTACATCCTTGACTATCCCATGACTTAACTTCCTCAGGAGGCGTTGCGTCCATTAAAGCAGGAATAATATAGGCCGATTTATTATGTCGCTGAAAACAAATCTTAAATACTTTTAGCAAACTTGTTAATTCATCTTTGGCAAATCTATAACTAGCATCATTCCACAATCGATCTTTATCTTCTTGATCAAAAATACCTTTACGATCTTGAATGGTTTTATCATCTATAATCTTGTAGATTGCATTAATAGCCCACAGTGGATTCAAAATCATTTTATTCTTAAGAAATTCTTTATCATGATACCAAAGCACCACGCCTAAATTATGCAGGTATCGTCCAACCAATTCTACATAAGACTCTTCAATGCCATGTTGTTCGCATAGTTCATAAAAACGCTCTATAGAAATGTAATTATTTTTCTTGCCTTCTTCTAGCAATGCCTCTCTGCCATCTAACCAGCATCTAAATATTGGTTTTTGTATATGAGGTAATTGTTCAAGTTCTTGTTGAATGATACGTGTAAGTTTTTCTAAACATTTATCTCTTTCTGGCTCTAGCAAATTGATCTCTTGAATTTGAGCATATTTAATATTTTTAAAAACTGAAGTATACGAAGCGATATCAATATTAGCACCTCTTTCGCCTTGTGTTAAATTCATAACCACTACTATCGGACTATCCTTGCCACCAAACAATTCAATATTTTGAAACCAATAATCAAAATTCTTATCTCGTTCTTGTCGAGATTCGGTCATAAGCACATACAAAGAGTTTTCTGTCATAAAAAAACGATGTAAAGCAAATTGAATATTTTGCCCTCCAAAATCCCAAATATGAGCCACATACTCTTTATTGCCAGGTATAGGAAATTTATAATCCACAATATCTATCCCCCTAGTTCGCTCATCCTCTTTTGGCAAGGGTGCATTTTTGTCAATCAACTTTACACGAAGGGATGATTTGCCCACTTTACCTTCGCCTACAATAATAAGTTTAGCCTCATTTAAATAAATTTCTTCTTTATTAGCACATTTATCTATTAATTCTTCATAT
>CAZSUF010000025.1:10368-21287 GCA_964609875.1 uncultured Bifidobacterium sp. | reverse complement strand
CTCAAAAATTCATTATCTGGAAAAATAAACTTTGAAAATGCTACTCATAAAAAATTTAGTACTTCATTGAATTTAAGCAAAAAGTCAATGAAATATAATCCCGCACTTCCTTTACCAGAAGACATTCTAGGTATCCCTTTTAGGTTTTTAAAGGAAGACAAAGAACTTGAAACCTTTGAAGCACTTACAAAAGGTGTATTGACTAAAAATGCCTCTCAACAAATTTTAAACAACTCCGAACTTGAATACCTGCCTCAAAGCGATTTAGAAGTACTAAGAAATTCTATTTATGCTAGACACGGCTATGCCTTTAAAAACAAACCTATGCGTTATTTGTTTGAGAATAAAGTAGATTGGTATTTCCCCAATTCAATTCAAGTTGAACGATCATTTACCAGCATAGAAATTAAAAATATCGAGTTAATTAAACGATATGAACAACATGCTGAAAAATATTACGACGAATTTGGTCGATAAATTATAAGCCTATATTACCTTCAAATAAAAATTAAAGCTATGAAAACATCCTTGTTATTATTATTCCCATTGCTTACTCTAATTGCTTGTAATGATGCGCCTAGGGAAATTAAAACTATTCAACATGAAGAGGATGAAAAAGTTGAAGTTGCCAAAACACCCGTTGAAGTAGCACCTAAACAATTTTATGTGGGACTTTTTGAGGCAGATGGAGATATGAAATACGAAAGAGATCCTAGTGTAACTAATAAAATAAGCATTTGCATTGAGGAATTAAAAGATGGCCAAATTAAAGGACGAAGTATAGTTGCAGGAAACGAACGACCTTTTAGTGGAGACTATTTACTAGACCATGACAATGTTTTTAAAGTAAATATGAAAGAACCTGGTGACGACAAATACGATGGCATTTTTAAGGCTGTACTAGACACACAGCAACATACATTAGTGGGTGAATGGTCAGCATTTGACGACAAACTTCCAGTTCCAACCAGAAAATTTGATCTAAAGCAAAAAACATTTGTTTATAATCCTTCGGCTATTATACCTAAAGATATAGTAGGTGCTGAATTTTATAATTCATCCATTGATGAGAATTATGAAGCGGTTACAGCAGATGCCATTAAGTACAACCCTTCACAGATAAAACTAGACAAAGAGAAAATTCAAAATATGTATAAAGGAGATTTGGAAGTCCTAAGAAATAGTATTTATGCAAGGCATGGCTATTCATTTAAAAATAGACGAGTGCGTTATCTCTTTGATAATTTTGTTGATTGGTATATTCCAACAACGACTGATGTTAGAAATGAACTCACTGCATTGGAAAAAGAAAATATAGAACTAATTAAACGATATGAGAATCATGCAGCCAAATATTACGACGAATACAGTCGATAAGGATTTTATTCTTTTACTAAATTAATTAACTCTGAAGGAATATTTATGCCTTCTTGTTGTTTCTGTACAATGTAGTTTCTTGCTCTCTCCTTCTGATTTGTTTGTGCCATCATCAAAACCAAATTATTAATCGCTGGGGAATTTGTTGGATCCTTTTTCAAGTAATACTCTAGATATTTAATACTATTGGCTGTATCATTTTTCAAGAAATAAACTCTCGATAATAAATAACTTGTTTCATAATAATCAGAATTATCAATTTCTTGTTTAAAATAGGTTTCAGCTTGCGATAAAGAATTTCTATCCATGCAATCTTTGCCGAGATAATAATTTACATATTTTTCTTTAGGATTAATCTTATACGCTTTATTCATAAGTTGTAAGGCTTTTGAAGAATCCGACTCTCGAATCCTTGCACCAAGCATCATGTTTGCATAAGCTGATTCTGGTGTTGTTTCTAATGCGGCAGTCCAAAAACTCAATGGATCTTTGAACTTTTGCTGATGAAAATAATTAATTCCAACAAACAATATGCTAATGACAATAACTGTAAGCAAAGTTTGCTTTTGGCTAAAATTTTGAAACAAGGCTGTCTCACCTAATACAATTAATATGCCGATTATAGGCAAATACAATCGATGTTCAAAGTCCTGATCGTTTAAGGAGGCGGGTAAAATAAATAAAGGGAATAATAGAATAATGAACCATAACTTGCCAGCAATTATCTTCTTCCAATCTTTAATTGTAGACAAAAATATAAGCCCGATTAATAAAATAATAGCTGCGGCTCCATACAAGTAGCTTGTTTGTGCCATCATAGGAAATACACTTAAATTAAGTGGCAATATTATTTTTCCCATATATTGTATAGACAAGAAAAAACGATGAACAAAGGAACTCAACATCAAAGAAATGGAGAGAGGATCATTTTTTATGGTGGCCTGCTGTCTCACTAAAAACCAACAAACAGCCATGGCTATCCATGTCGAATAAATGATCCAACGTTGTTTACTTTTCAAATTTATTTTGTCGAATCCATTCCAAAGTATAAAAAATGCAGGCAAGGCAAATAAGGCAGTCTCTTTAGTAAATAATGCTGCTAATAAAGAAATGCTTTGGATGATCAACCAACTTATTTGTGACTTTTTCTCGTATTTTAAACAAGCAATTATCCAAATCAGGATAAACATAGTCATGATTGTATCATTTCGACCTGGTATCCAAGCTACAGCCTGACTAAGTACTGGATGCACAGCGAATAATAAACTTAAACAAAACGATTTCCATTGAGCATATCCCATTTCTAACAACATGAGAAATAATAAGGCTGTACAAATTAGATGCAAAATCAAATTAAATGCGTGATACCCTTTCACATCAGTGCCACTAAATACATGATTGAGAATAAATGAATCCATCAACATGGGTCTATAGTAAGTATCATTCGTTTCAGAAAAAACTCCCCGTTTAAATGAATGTAACAGATTAGAGGTTTGCTCATTATACTGTTGAATTTCATTCACAAAAATGGTATCATCCAATTCAGTAAAACCAAAATTTAAAGAACCAATATATAAAATAAAGCCAATACCAAGCAACCAAATTAAAGGAAATTTGATCTGGATGCTTGAAGAATTAGTAGTTGTTTCTGTAGCTATTTTAGGTTGACTCTCTTGCATTTTCTTACTCATGTGCTTCATTTAGTTTAAACTCATTTTCAAGTTATATTACATTGCAAACATATTAAAATTTTCATGAAGGTCATACAGGCCCAATAGAAGTGATAGATTTTATCACGAAATATAATATGCTTATCTCATTTCTACCTTTTAAAGAGATTTGATCAAAAAAACGATATTACATTCCAACAATGAATATGAAGTTAAGAAAAACGCTTTGGATGGGGCTAGCAAGTTTAGCGTTTTTGTGTATTCCGATCATTTTTTCTCCAGAATTTTCTTTTGATTTTCATTTCTTGTATATTAAGATGTTTCAATTTGAGTTTTTTGCTTATTGCTTGCTACTCATTTTCTTTTTTGTGCATTACTTTATTTTCATTCCATCATTTTATAATAAAAAAAAATACCTTAGTTATGCTTTTATGTTGGTGGCTTGCTTTATTGGGTTAATTGTCATTCCAATTTTCACGATGGCGCCGACTCCAAATCATCATAGACAACAATCAGAAGTCAGTGTAGAACACCCCCATCATGAAAGGCGTCATCCACCTAAGAGAATGTTGTTAATGAATCTTCGTTCTTCATTATTTGTATTTGCCTTGATCATTTTATTTTCTTTGTATGAACAAAATATCAATCGATTAAAAGCAACAGAAAAAAATCAGCGCGCGGCGGAATTGGCTTATTTAAAATCGCAAGTGAATCCTCACTTTATTTTTAATACCTTAAATAGCATCTATTCCATGGCTATCAGAAAATCTGAACATACTGCCCAAGCCATTGTTCAATTATCAGGGCTCATGCGATATACTTTAATTGAGGCTAAAGAAGAATTTGTGCATGTACAACACGAATTCGATTACATCAGAGATTATATTACACTACAACAAGGCAGATTAGGAAATTCAGTTGATCTTAAATTTAAGATTGGAGGGAATACTGAAAACCTTAAAATTGCCCCATTATTATTAATTCCCTTCATAGAAAATGCCTTTAAACATGGAGTAAATGCTGAAGAAAATTCAAAAATCAGCATAAACTTAGTTGCCTTACATGATAGTATTCAATTAATCGTAGCTAATAACAAAGTGAATCACCAAGTAGATACTTTCGAGAAAAGCGGCTTAGGCTTAGATAATACCAAGAAACGATTAGAATTAATGTATGCAGGAAAATATAGTTTAGACATTCAAGACCTAGATGAATCTTTCAACATTGATTTAAAAATTAATTTATTATGATACGTGCAATTGCCATTGATGACGAACCACCAGCCTTAGATATCATCGAAGATTTTTGCCATAAAATTGATGATATTCAATTAGAAAAATGCTTCTTTAAACCCACAGAAGCTTTACATTATTTAAATAAGTTTCCCATAGATTTAATTTTTCTAGACATTCAAATGTCTTCCATGACGGGTATTGAATTATGTAAAAAATTAGATCCAAATATTATGGTCATTTTTACAACGGCTTTCCAACATTTTGCTGCTGAAGGATTTGATTTAAATGCGGTGGATTATTTAGTAAAGCCTTTTTCATTTGAAAGATTTAATCAAGCCTGCCAAAAAGCGCAAGATTTTTATCAATATAAATTAGCCAGTGAAAAAAATGAAAGTCATTTGTTTATCAGAGCCGATTTTCAATTATATAAAATTAAATTTACTGATATTGTATTTGTTGAAAGCCTTGCCGATTACGTGAAAATTCATTTAGTCAATGCCAAACCCATTGTAACTAGAATGACCATGAAATATATTCTAAGCAAACTTCCTGAAAAAGAATTCTCTAGAATTAGTCGATATTATATTATTTCCATGTCAAAAATAGAAAGGATTAACCAACGAACTGTTGAAATACAACATTTGTCACTTGATATTGGCAATAAATATTTCAAGGACTTTTATACCAAAATAAAAGGCTAGGCTAACTCTATACATGTAATCTCAGGTAAAATTCCTACACGACCAGGATACCCTAAAAAACCAAATCCACGGTTCACATAAAGAAACTGTTTCCCTTCTTGATAAATACCTGCCCATTGCTTGTAAAAGTATTGTACAGGACTCCATTTGAATCCAGGAATATCCACACCAAATTGCATTCCATGTGTATGTCCGCTGAGTGTCAAGTCAATATCTTTGTAATTGAGGTTTGTTTCTCCGTCCCAATGTGAAGGATCATGACTTAATAATATCTTGAAAGGATACTTTTCAGTTCCTGCATAAGCCTTAGACAAATCGCCATAAGAATGAAAACGTTTAGAACTAATATTTTCGACCCCTAAAATAGCTATTTGTTCGCCTTGATGATCTAGGGTTACATGTTCGTTCAACAATAATCTCCAACCTAATTGTTGATGAATAGATTTTAAGCGTTCCAAATTTTGTTGCTTGGCTTGCTCACTTTCCCATGCAATATAATCTCCGTAATCATGATTGCCTAAAATAGAATACACACCCAAAGGAGCTTTGATTCTTGAAAATACATCCATGAAATTGTCCATTTCTTCGCTCTTATTATTGACCAAATCTCCAGTAAAAAATATTACATCTGGTTTGTGTTCTAATATTTTATCTATCCCTTTTTGAATCGCGGCTTTATCTTGTAAACTCCCCGAATGAATGTCAGAAATCTGAATAATTTTTATTCCTTTAAAAGACTGAGGAAGATTATCGAATGCCAACTTAAGTTTTCTAACTTGGTAGCTATACCGATTACTCATGCCATATAACAATAAACCAAACATGCTACCACCAAATAACAAGGCCATGCGATTAAAAAATTGAGAACGCGACATTCCTTGCATGACTTTTGAAGGAACTTCATGATTCGGATAAAACAATCCAATAATTGAAAAAGCAAGACGCCTAAAGTCATCAATGAATAAAAACAAAGCCACAGCGAATTTTGCTATGAAAAAGCCCATGGTAAAACTGATCAGAAAATTTCTAAAGGTTTGATTTACCTCTTGCGTGCGCAATTGCGGAAAGAAGAAAAAAGATAAAATCCACAGCAAACTAATAAATCCATAAATACCTAAAACAATCTGTTTAGTTAAGGGTCTGGCATTTCTCAATGCATAATTCACAGCCGAATAAGCATAATATTCTATAAGTACTACAAACAGCACAAATGCCAATAAACCCAATCCCTTCAAGTTTCTCATACCTTATTTAATAATTAATATACCCTGCAATTTGATCTTGAATGGATTGAATGGTTTGTGGATGATAAAATTCATCCTCTTGCAATTCTTTTGAAACAGAAGATAATGGCAACTTACTATAAAAAACATGCATCTTCATATAGTTGCACATATTGGTCATAATATCAATACCACGCAAGTTCCCAGCTCTTCCATTGGATACACCGACTAGCATCACCTTTTTAAAATTCCAGCAAGTAGGCAAATCACTTATATCCATCATTAATTTAAATATGCCTGGAAAACTGCCATTATATTCAGGCATAATAAAGATAAACTTTTGAGCAGGAACTAGATATTGTTGTTCTAATGATAAATAGGCTTCATCTCTCGACATAGACTTAAATTCTTCCAGACTAAATAAGGCAGCTTCAATCCCTTGTTGTTTAAAAAAATGTTGGTATTGTTTTGCTACTTTTAACGAATTGCTACCCAATCTATTAGTAGCCGAAATAATTGTATACATGGGCGCAAATGTACATGATCATGACAAATTCTTTGAAAAAATACTTTAGGAATCTCCTACTTTACCATATCTTTTACAAACAGCCCATAGAGAGTTAGTGCTTATTTTTCGCATACATTATGGTTGAATATTTACATGTTTTTTCCAGTTGCCTAAATACAAATACCCCGCACTCAGTATGAATAAGCTAAGCCAATATACAAATTCAGATGCCCAAGCATAAGGCAAAGGCATTCTGTAATATTCTATCACAAGGGTTATGTACACCATATAGAGTATGATGGCAATCATTTCAAAAAGCATATTCATTTTGGTATTTCCAGTGCCGATAACTCCATTAAAACAAATAGTGGACACAGATAACATCCAAGTGGCTAACACGACAATTCTTAAAGACACTATGCCTTTTTGCACTAATTCCTGATCACTGGTAAGCACATTCAAAAAACTTTCAGGAAATAAGAATATAAAAAATCCTAAGACAAACGCCACTCCAAAACTCATTGAAATTATTTTCTTGATTAATGGAATGACTTCATTTAATTTACCCTGACCAATCATATTACTCACCATGGAATTACATGTAGAAGCTAAGGCCCAGGCAGCAATACCCACAAGTCCAAATACACTTCTTAGAATTTGCGATAAGGCTGATTCGGCTTTCCCAAGATGTTCGACATAAATAAAAAAAACTTCCCAAGCACCAATACTTAATAAATTCTGAAAAATCAAAGGCGTAGATTTAAATAAGATTTGCTTCATCAACACAAAATCTGGTTTCTTGAAGAATTGAATTTGATAATTGTGATAACTCTTTCCAAATCTGATGATGGAGAAACCAACTATTAAAAATACCATTTCAGAAACAACAGAGGCTAAGGCTGTGCCATTGAGTCCCATTTCCGGAAATCCAAACATGCCAAAAATCAAGGCATAATCTAAAAAAATATTGATGATGGTTTGAGCTAAAGAACCGTAAATAATGTTTTTAGATTGGGAAGTGGCTAAAAACAAGGTATTGCTCATCTGATACAAAATCACAAAGGGCAAGCCCCAATATCGTATTTTGATAAAAGACAAAGCAGCATGTCTTATATTTTCGGCATGAATAGCCTGATTGAAGATCCAAGGTGCCAAAAAATTTGACGCTACATTTAAGGCAAATGCTAACATAAGACTCAAAGCAAGTCCAGTATTGAAAGTTTTTCCTATGCTACCTGTTTCATTTTCCCCGGCGCTTCTGCTCATAAACATCAACATGCCGGATACTAATCCATAACAAATCATCACTAAGGTTAAATAATAAATGCCTGCAATGCCTGATGCTGAAAGCAAATCTTGAGTAGTTAAGCCCAGCATTTTGGGTTTGTAATAGCCAAGAAATAAGGTATTTGTGAACAAATTCAACTGAGGAATAAGAATAGATATTCCAATAGGCAATGCCAGTTTGGTTATGTTGGCGTAAGTATTCTTTATTTGTATTGAACTAGAATCTGTCATGATTTAATCAGGCAAATGTAAGGATTTAGATCTCGATGTTTAGATCATTTGAATTTAATAACTTACTTTAGCTAAGTAAGCAAAATTGAAGCTGCTATGCGGCAACGATTGTAGTGAAAAGCCCGCATACCGAGAGGCTTCACCACAGTTACAAGTTACTTGACTTTTGATAGCCGAATCGGGAGAGGACTTGGAACGTAAAGCGTGTTTGCCGCCCAAAATTTTTAACCTCAACTTGAAACAATGCAAAGAATTAGACATTTGTTCTGTACAATTCCGCTGAAAATATTTATTATTGTATCTGATTCGCAATTATGGCTCTAGAACCCAATTTATCGATAGAAAACAATCACTACTTAATTGAAAATGATACCGAAGTGACTTGTTGTTTGCTTTTGGGCAAAAATTATTTGTCTTACATTTTAGCTGATCAAACTAGCTTGAAAATATACGCGCTTAAGCATTATTCGTTTGAAGACAAAGTCATTGGCAAAGCTGATTTTGATGCTATTTTATCTGATGAACAATTGCGTAAAGCCAACAATTACCACATTGCAATCGATAGTTTGAAATTCACTTTAATTCCTACAGCCCTTTATCAAGAAGAAAATAAAAACAGTTATCTTGAATTGTCTTGCGAATTAGATCCTGAAGAAATTGTACAAAGTCAAGAAATTACAGAAGGCACAACCGAAGTTTATGCCATCAAATCAAGCACGATAGATTTTCTAGAATCTAGGTTATCTCAAGTCACATTTTATAATGCGGCTGGATGTTTATTAAAAACCTATCCGTCTCAAATTATTTCCGAACATAAACATAGCCTATTTGTGAGTGTGAAAGACCACCATGCTTGTTTAACTGTGTATGATAAACAAAACTTGCTTTTACATCAAATGTATGCTTTTGAGGCACCGCAAGATATATTGTATTATATCGCCAATGCTGTGAAGCAATTTGATATGGATAAAAATTTTCTAGGAATACAAATTCATGGTGAAAGCCAGTCTACAGAACAGATTTACAAAGCCGTACAACCCTATTTTGCTTATGTAAGATATTGTACCCGCATTAAAGATTTGCAATATCCAGATACTTTATATTCGACACCTGCGCATTCATTTTTCAATTTATTTTCTATTTTATCATGCGTATTATAAGTGGAAAATTTGGTGGAAGAAAAATTCATCCGCCTACTCATATGCCACATACACGACCAACTACGGATATCGCCAAGGAAGGACTTTTCAATGTATTACAGCATCAGATTGATTTTGAAGACATGGTCTCTTTAGATTTATTCGGAGGCACAGGTTCAATTTCTTATGAATTGGCATCAAGGGGTTGCACCGATTTGACGATCGTAGAACAAGATCCGAAAATGTATGCCTTCATTCAAAAAAATATACAGGATCTAAAAATAGAAAAAGCCAAACTATATCGCATGGAAGTGTTTAAGTTTATAGATACTTGCGACAAACAATTCAGTTTTATTTTTGCTGGTCCGCCTTATGCATTAAATACCATAGACAATTTACCCAAATTGGTTTTCGAAAAAAAATTATTACTCCCCGAAGGTTGGTTTGTGTTAGAGCATACGCCAAGAAATAATTATGAAAATCACCCCAATTTTTTGAAAGTAAAAAACTACGGCACCACCCTCTTTAGTTTTTTTGAACAAGAATCTTAAGGCAAGCTTCTTTCCTCCATGTTTATTGATTTAATTTGCAAAAAATAAGCACCATGAATTTCGAAGGGCAAACCCATTTTTATCGAGGCAAAGTTAGAGATGTATATACGATTCACGATCGTTTGTTGGTGATGCATGCAAGCGATAGAATATCAGCCTTCGATGTGATTCTTCCACGACCAATTCCTGGAAAAGGACAAGTTTTGAACCAAATTGCTGCAAAGTTTTTAAAAGCCACTGAAGATATTTGTCCGAATTGGGTCTTAGATGTGCCTTTACCCAATGTGAGCATTGGCTTAAAATGCGTGCCTTTCGAAATAGAAATGGTGATACGAGGCAACTTAACGGGTCATGCATGGCGCACCTATCAAAGTGGAAAACGTGAACTTTGCGGAGTGAAGCTTCCTGAAGGCATGCACGAAAATGATTATTTTCCAGAGCCGATTATTACGCCTAGCACCAAGGCATACGAAGGCCATGACGAAGATATTTCACGAGAAGATATTATTAAAAAAGGAATAGTGAGTGAAGCTGATTACACACAACTAGAGCATTATACACGAGCCATTTTTCAGCGCGGTAAAGAAATGGCCCAAGAACAGGGTTTGATTTTGGTGGACACGAAATATGAATTTGGAAAAATTGGCGATACCATTTACCTCATGGATGAAATTCACACCCCCGATAGTTCGCGTTATTTTTATAATGAAGGTTTCGAGGAAAGGCAATCTAAAGGTCAAGCGCAGAAACAATTATCTAAAGAGTTTGTGCGCGAGTGGTTGATAGCCGGCGGTTTTATGGGCAAAGAAGGCCAAATAGTGCCTGAGATGACGGATGATTTTGTGCAATTAGTCACGAATAGATATGTTGAACTTTATGAAATCGTCACGGGAGATAAATTCATACAGCAAGATATTCCTGATGAGGAGATGCAAAAAGTTATTCAAGCACGATTAAACCAGCTCGCTTAATCAATTATAACAAGTGTCATTTTTTT
>CAZSUF010000025.1:7955-10358 GCA_964609875.1 uncultured Bifidobacterium sp. | reverse complement strand
CGTTGCCGCAATGCAGCTCTTCGTTCCATAATTAGGTGAGGTTTTAAAAAATAATATTTTGAAATGCTCAATTGAGTTGGCAACTCAAGAGAATATAGCATATACTTTGTAATCCAAGTGCATGCAAACTCCACTAATTATTTTTTAGCGGCAAGGCTTACAGACCATTACCAAAAGACTTCAGCTATCCAAAAAAGAAAAATTTGTTGAGCAATTTGACTATTTTTTATAACTTTATCAATAAATCAAAAGAATACAATTATGCTATCAATAGCGGGAACATATCAAAATGGTTACCTAAAACTTGAAAAGGATTATTCATCAAAAAAACCCGTAAAAGTAATAGTAACTTTTTTAGAAGATATTCAAAATGAATCTGACAACGGACTTGCATTGACGGATTTTTCATTTTCAAAAAGCAGAAAAAATCTTCAAAATTATAAAGGTTCATTTGCTGATACTGTTATTGACGAAAGACGTGCTGACTTATGAAAATATTTTTAGACACATCTTCACTTTTTAAACTTTATCACGAAGAACAAGGTACGGAAGAACTTGAAAAGGTGTTTTCTGAAGCAAAAATTACTGAAATCTATTTATCAGAAATCGCGAAAGTTGAATTTTCTTCAACTATTTGGAAAAAAGTTAGAACAAAAGAAATTACAATAGAACAAGCCGAAATAACCTTGAGCTTATTTGAGAGCGATTTTGCGAAATATAATTTTGTACCAATCGACAGTTTGATTTTAGAACGAGCAAGAAACTTGACAACAAAATATGGAATAGAAGGACTAAGATCTCTGGATAGTATTCAACTATCAACTTGCATAGAATTAACAAATCTAGCAGAAGTTTTTTATTCTGCAGATAAGCTCTTAATGACTTTCATTGAGAAGGAAAATTTGCAGACAAAATTACCCAGCCGCTAACAGCACCTACCCAAAAGGCGGGCTTTCTTCTTCTAATGAAAATTGAAAAGTAAAAGAATCTTCAATTATTTAAGCTAATTTCGTTTTCAAACGTTCGCCCTTCAGTTAGCTGCAAACCGGTTTCATTTTACTTCGTTTAACTTATGAGTATGCTTTAATTCAAGAAATCTTTTTTGATTGGTCAAATAATCTCAGGCACTACTGTAATGGTTACTCATCAAGCACCAACTTTATTGTTCCAATCCTTTATACATTTGGCAAAATCGCATACTATATAATAAAATTCGTCGATACTCTTTTCTTGTAAACTCCAGAACCCATTCTACAACCGCAAATGTTATAAAATAATCACCTTCTTTGTTTCCAATCTTATGCCCATCTTCCTTGTCCCCTGCCTACCTTTTATAACAAAATTTATAAGATGTAGCTTTATTTTTTCTCTTGAGTTACAAACTCAAGAGAGCGAAGCTTGCGTGTTGTACCTCAAAGAATTTTAAAACAATGACCTATTCTTTAGTGGTAATATTTTACTTTCGCAATCTTTAATGAATATGCTATGGCAAAAGAAATCGTAGTTAGTGGAATTCGATCTACAGGCAATTTACATATTGGCAACTATTTTGGTGCGATGAAAAATTATATTCATATGCAAGATGAATATAATTGCTATTTCTTTGTGGCTGATTATCACGCCCTAACAACGCATCCAGATCCTTAAAGCCTAATGTATTTAAAGTGCTTGCCGAAAATATAGCTTGTGGACTTGATCCAGAAAAAATTGCATTGTATGTACAAAGCGATATCCCCGAAATTCCTGAATTGTATTTGATGTTGAATATGATGGCCTATAAAGGTGAACTTGAAAAAACGGCCTCCTTCAAAGACAAAGCCCGTTCTCAACCAGATAATGTCAATGCAGGCCTACTCACCTACCCGACCTTGATGTCAGCAGATATTCTGATTCATAAAGCCACTAAGGTACCTGTTGGCAAGGATCAAGAACAGCATCTTGAAATGGCACGCAATTTTGCTCAACGTTTTAATCATCGATATGGAGAAACTTTCCCAGAACCTTATCCATTCAACTTTGGCAATGAACTCGTGAAAATTCCGAGTTTAGATGGAAATGGCAAAATGAGCAAAAGTGAAAATGAAAATGCTACTTTATATCTTGCAGATAGCGATGAGTTAATTCGAAAGAAAGTGATGAAAACCAAGACAGACCAAGGTCCTGAAACGCCGAATGCTGTGATGCCAGACTATATCGAAAACATTTTTGCTTTAATGAAATTAGTCAGTGAACAAGATACAATAGACAAATTCAAACAAGATTATGCCCAATGTTCAATCCGTTATGGCGATTTGAAAAAGCAGCTTGGAGAAGACATGGTAAAATTTATTGCCCCTATTCGCGAAAAAGCAATAGCTATTCAATCTGACACTGACTATTTACATCGCATCATGAAAATGGGCC
>CAZSUF010000025.1:7622-7945 GCA_964609875.1 uncultured Bifidobacterium sp. | reverse complement strand
AAAGTGCTTCTAAAACACTTGAAGAAGCCAGAAAAAAAATGGGTATAAATTTTTATTGTTAATTGAAATGAATAATCAGGATAAGCCATTAATTTAGCAGACCCATTACATACCTTCGTATAACACATGTCCCAGAAAAATAACATTAAGCATATCGCCATTGCAGGAAATATTGGCGCAGGAAAAACTACCCTCACCAAGATCTTAGCCAAGCATTTTAATTGGTCGCCGCATTTTGAAGATGTAGAAAATAATCCCTACCTGAATGATTTTTATAATGATATGCCAAGATGGAGTTTCAATTTGCAAATCTATTTTTTAAA
>CAZSUF010000025.1:6662-7463 GCA_964609875.1 uncultured Bifidobacterium sp. | reverse complement strand
ACAATTAGTAGACATACAACGAGGAGATCAAATTGTAATTCAAGACAGAACGATTTATGAGGATGCTTACATTTTTGCGCCAAACCTTCATGAAATGGGCTTAATGACAAAACGTGATTTCGAAAATTATAAAAACTTTTTCGAAACTTTAAAGTCCATGGTGAATCCTCCAGACTTGTTGATTTATTTAAAAGCGAGTGTACCAACCCTTGTTGGACAAATTCAAAAGCGAGGCCGTGAATATGAAGAGAATATCAGACTAGATTATTTAAAAAGACTGAATGAATATTATAATAATTGGTTAGACAAATATTCTGATGGCCGACTCTTGGTCATTGATGTCGATAAAATCAATTATGCTGATAGCAAAGAAGACTTATCTAAGGTGGTAAATATGATTGAAGCCGAAGTAAACGGTTTATTTTAATTCAATCAATATAATTTTTACAACATATTGACGTTCATTATTTATGAACATTCAAACAAATGCCCTTTTGTTTTGTAGCTTTTTAGTTACTACCCTAGTACAAGCCAATCCGGCTAGCCTTTTAGATGCTATCCATAAAAAAGAGGTCAGTGCTGTAATCACAGGCAATGAGAATGCCAACAACCCAGCAAATAATAGTCATATAGGAAAATGTGTCAAAATGATTTTAACCAATCCTGATAAATTTCCTAAACAATTTTTGCTAGAAAATGGAAGTCATTTCACCAATTTGCGCACGCCAGCCCAAGACCTGATTGTAAGTGAGCAACTTATCTGTTCTGTAGCGCCGAATGCAAGTGCTACCTTTTTTATCA
>CAZSUF010000025.1:4418-6652 GCA_964609875.1 uncultured Bifidobacterium sp. | reverse complement strand
GACCCTGCTCCCGCGCCGCGACGAACCGGGCGACCGGCTCGTTGTAGAAGTGGTAGCGGACGGCCTGGGTGTGCATGTGTGTGGGAGCGCGCTTATCAATTCGGGAGATCGGAGCTTTGTTGAGCAGGAACCCATTTTTTGCGGAGAAAAAACACAATCTTCCCCTGCAGAAACAGACACATTTGAACTTGCCTATACACATAAAGGAAGCATTCGAAAGCTTACTCAATTTATAGAGAAGAAAAAACTATTCTGCCATACAGGACAAGTCGCAATTTGGTGTTTTACTGACAACGAGAGCCTTTCAAATATCTATGATACTTATTCAGATATCAAAATCGAAAATGAATTAGTTAAGTTGGTGGCAGAAGAAAAAAAGATACCGATTCCAAACAGAATAGTTAATCACACACCACAGCAACCTCGAATTTTAAGGTTTCCAATAGAAAGTGAAGGTAAATTCAGAAAGTATATTGAACGCCCTACCTCATTAGGAATTTATTTAACAGACAGTGCACACCATCCTATTGAAACCATCATCGCAGAAGAAACTGAAAGCAGATCAGGCACAGTGACCTTAAGTTATTTTATTAGAACGCATTACCCCAAAGGAGTGTATTATATTGAAGCCAAAGTGAATAATACCTTGGAGACTTTACATGTATTCAACTTGGGAGAGGATCCGAGATAAATAGGGTCTGTTGTTAATCTCACCGGCGCTTCAAATTCAAGGAAGCGTCTAAGGGATTATACAAAAGTATATCCCTTAGGTGATGACGCAGAAGTTGAAGAAGCGGGTGAGAAGTGAAATAACGAACATTCGATGCAAACCTTCCGAAAGACATACTAGAATTCCTTTCACTACAAAATCAACTAATTTTATTTAAACTTACTGAAACCCATTATTTTCACGTTAAACAGCAGACCCTAAAAAATATTATTTCGGCATATAAGGTGCGTTGATGTTTTGCAATTTTGTAATGTCTTTTTGGGTTAAACTAGTCAGAAACATTTTAGGCCATTGAAGTTTTCCGGTGTGCTTTGTAGTTTCCATGGCGTTTGAATCATGATTATACTCTTGATTCATCACTTTAAAAATTCCAGTAATTGCATTAAAGCTTGTAGTGAGGTTTCCTGAAACCCATTTATTAAAGTCGTCATAGCCAATTAACTCCATTTTTCCTGCTTTATTCGCACGAAATTTATATGTCCAAGTATAGGCTCCTGTGCCATCATTATACCCTGAGATTAAGAGGACTCCCTTTTTGAAACTTAATTCTGACAAATGCTCAAAGCCTAATAATTCATAGCTTAAGGTATATTTTTTATGATCAATATCTATGAGGATTTTATTATTGGATGCGTGAATGTCATCTACAATATTGTTGTGATTGATATCCGTTTTTATGGATTCTGTGGCTTCATGGTATTGTGCATTCATTTGTAGGTGTAATAAAATCAATACACTTAGTAAAAAGAGTTGTTTCATAACTTGAAAATTTGAAAATACAAGTTACATATCTTTTTGAAATGATGTAGGGTCTATCTTAAAAAATATACTATATCGTTGATGCATTAGTATACTCTAAACATCATGTGAAAAAGAATGATCATTTGTATTGCGGCAACGATAGAAGTGAAAAGCCCGCATTCCGAGAGGCTGCACAACACTTGACTATGACCACCCTCTTCATAGCCGATTCGGAAGAGGACTTGAAACGAATAGCGTGTGCGCCGCCCAAAAAAAAGAGAGAAAATCGAAAGTCGATGAGCTACTTAAACTTTAATCGTTTAATTTGCAGGTATCATGAAGAAAGAAGAAGGTATACAAATCAATAAATTTATTAGTGCTTCGGGCTATTGTTCGCGTCGAGAAGCAGATAAATTAATTGAACAAGGCCGTGTAACTATCAATGATATGCTGGCGCTATCGAGTCAAAGAGTGAATTCATCAGATCGGGTATGTGTAGATTTCGAGTATATCAAAAGCACGCCTAAACATAAGCACATTTATTTGGCTTTTAATAAACCTGTGGGCATCACAACCACGACAGAATTAAGCGACAAATCAAATATCATTTCTTTTATTAATCATCCAACACGCATTTTTCCTGTGGGCAGATTGGATAAGGATTCTGAAGGATTAATACTTCTCACAAATGATGGTGATATTGTCAATAAAATACTACGTTCAGGCAATGAACATGAAAAAGAATATGTAGTGACTGTACATA
>CAZSUF010000025.1:996-4408 GCA_964609875.1 uncultured Bifidobacterium sp. | reverse complement strand
CTATATCAATACCATATGATGCTGGTTTTTTACTTTTAGGTGAAAAAACAAAAAAGTGTGTTGTTAAACAAGAAAGCGGTAAGCGTTTTAGAATCATCCTGAAGCAAGGATTAAACAGACAAATCAGGCGAATGTGCGAAGCTTGTGGCAATGAGGTAGTGAGTTTGGTTAGAGTTAGAATTATGCATATCAAACTCGACAACCTAAAATCTGGGAAGTGGCGTTATCTTTCTGCAGTAGAATTGGAAGCATTGGAAAAAAGAATTCAGCATTCTCAGAATGGAGAAGAGGCCTCAATGTAAAAAAAATCCTTAAAATTTATTGTTACTGATCAACAAGGATCAATGCAAAAACGGCGTAATTAATAATATCTCGATAATTCGCATCTATCCCTTCAGAGACAAGCGTTTTCCCTTCGTTAGAAAGAATTTGTCGTATCCTTAATATTTTCGTCAGTATAAGATCTGCAAAAGATTCTTGACTCATACTTCTCCAAGCCTCGCCATAATCATGGTTTTTATCTCTCATCAACTGATAGGTGACTTGAAGATGTTTATCATACAAGGCCAAGGCTTGATCTAAAGGAATATCCCATTCTTCGGATGTGCTTAGCTCTTCTTGCACCAAAGCGATAATGCCATAATTTACTATCGCTTTCCATTCTCCTAATACATCGTCATCAATTTTTTGTATTTTTAAATCTTGAATAGTTCTGATTCTTTGTGCTTTAATATACAATTGATCTACAATAGAAATAGGCCTTAACACGCGCCAAGAAGTACCATAGTCGTGATTTTTTTTAATAAATATCTCTCTACATCCTTGAACGATATTCATGTATTGCTGATCCGTATTGTTCATTCTTTTCTATCTTCGTGTAATGCCTCAAATATACAATCTAACAAACTTATAGCACAATGAATTGTCGTGGAAAAATAATTTCTTTCGAAAAACCCAAAATCATGGGTATCTTAAATGCCACACCTGATTCGTTTTACAATAAAGGAAGAGAATTTTCTTTTCCAAAAATGACAGAAGAAATTGGCAACATGATTGACGAAGGTGCAGACCTATTAGATTTAGGCGGCATGAGTTCAAGACCAGGTGCGGAAATTATTTCTACTCAAGAAGAAATAGACAGAATACAACCTATCACAGAATATATCGTCAAATACTATCCTGAAATAATTTTATCTATTGACACCTTGCATGCTGATGTGGCTTATTGGGCCTTGAAGCAAGGTGCATCCTTAATTAATGATATTAGTGGGACTGAATATGACAAAAACATGATTTCAACTTTAGTCGAATTTGAATCTCCGCTGATTTGCATGCATATGAAAGGGCAACCACAAAACATGCAGCTCAATCCGACTTATCATCACGTAGTACATGAAGTAACAGAATATTTTAGAGTAAAAATAGACGAATTATCAATGGCGGGTATTCAGCAAGTAATCATAGATCCTGGATTTGGTTTTGGCAAATCATTAGAACATAATTTTAGTTTAATGGCTGATTTAAATAATTTGACAACAATTGGAGTGCCCATACTCGTAGGTATTTCAAGAAAATCTATGGTATACAAGCCTTTAGGTTCAAATGCTCTAGACGCTTTGAATGGGACAACCGCTTTACATATGTTTGCTTTAACGCAAGGTGCCAATTTGTTGCGTGTGCATGATGTAAAAGAAGCTAAGGAGACCGTGCTACTTTATGAAACAATAATGGCAAATAAATTATAACTTGCCGCCAGAATGCCTAAAAAAATTGTCATTATTGGAACAGCACATCCTCTTAGAGGAGGATTGGCAACGTATAATGAAAGTCTTGCACGTCAGTTTCAAAAAGAAGGTCATGATGTAGATATATTTACCTTTTCATTACAATACCCTTCATTTTTATTTCCTGGCACTTCGCAATATTCAGAAGAAGCAGCGCCCACTGATTTAAATATTAAAGTCCTTATTAATTCTATCAATCCACTGAATTGGTTAAAGGTTGGAAAGATCATTAAGCAATTAAAACCGGATATTGTAGTTGTCAGATTTTGGATTCCCTTCATGGGGCCATGCTTAGGCACCATATTACGTATCATTCATAGAAATAAAATCAGCAAAGTGATTTGTATTGCAGATAATGTAATACCTCATGAAAAGAGAATTGGCGACCCAATGTTTACCAAGTATTTTGTAAAAACGGTGGATGCTTTCATCACGATGAGTAAGAAAGTGAAAGAAGATTTAATGGCAATTTCTTCGAAACCAGTCAGACAAGTCATACATCCTTTGTACGATCATTTTGGAGATAAAATTTCTAACGAAGAAGCCAAGCAAAAATTATTCATTCCTTTAGATCAAAGGATTGTTTTGTTCTTTGGCTTTATCAGAAAATATAAAGGACTAGACCTATTGCTTGAAGCCATCTCTATTTTAAAGCATCAAGGATTTTTCGAAAAGAATCCAGTCAAATTTTTAATTGCTGGAGAATTCTATGAATCTGAACAGCCCTATTTAGATGCGATAAAAGAATTTCACATAGAGGACTATATCATACTTCATACACATTTCATAGCTGATTCTGAAGTAAAATATTATTTAAGTGCGGCTGATTGCGTTATATAACCTTACAAGAATGCCACTCAAAGTGGTGTAACACCCTTAGCCTATCATTTCGAGAAACCTATGATTGTTACTAATGTGGGAGGTTTACCCGAAATGGTACCTGCTCATGTTGGCTTGATTGCTGAACCCAATGCCCAATCTATTGCTACTCAAATAGAAAACCTCTTCACCTTAGACCTTCAGAAATTGACAACTTCCATACAAGAAGAAAAGAAAAAGTATAGCTGGAGTATTATCACACAAGCTATCCTATCTTTGTCGGAAGATAAACATTCATTATGATATTTCGAAGTAAAGCACCTTTGCGTATTGGTTTAGCAGGAGGAGGAACAGATGTCAGTCCTTATAGTGACGAATATGGTGGAGCCATTTTAAACGCAACTGTTTCATTAAGCGCTTATGCTAATTTAGAATTAAATACTACTGAAAAAATTGTTGTTCAAGCTTTCGACAGGAATGAAAAAGAAGTATATGAGACAATTCAACAGCTTCCTTTAACTGGCACTTTAGATTTATTAAAAGGTGTGTATAATCGAATTCAACAAGATTATCCTTTTACTTGTCATGGACTTACGCTATCCACTTTTGTAGATGCGCCGGCAGGCTCAGGATTAGGCACTTCATCTACTTTAGTAGTGGCTATTTTAGGTGCTTTTGTCGAGATGCTTAAATTACCGCTAGGCGATTATGATATTGCACAATATGCTTATGATATCGAACGAAATGACTTGAAATTAGCTGGTGGAAAACAAGATCAATACGCAGCAACTTTTGGCGGTGTAAACTTT
>CAZSUF010000025.1:0-986 GCA_964609875.1 uncultured Bifidobacterium sp. | reverse complement strand
ATGGAATTCTTAAAAGATGATAATGTGATTGTCAATCCATTAAGAATTAGACCTGAATATTTGTATGAACTAGAAAATAATCTTGTGCTTTTTTATACAGCTTCAAGCCGTGAAAGTGCACTCATTATTAAAGAGCAACAAAAAAATGTGCATCAGAAAAAAGAAGCTTCTATTGAAGCCATGCACAGATTAAAAGAACAAGCCTATCAAATGAAGGAAGCCTTACTAAAGGGGAAGCTAAATCAAATTGGAGAAATCTTAGATTATGGATTTCAGTTTAAAAAACAAATGGCGGAGAATATCACTAATTCCTCATTAGATGAATATTATGAAATTGCCAAAAAGCATGGTGCCACAGGAGGTAAAATTAGTGGTGCAGGCGGCGGCGGATTTATGATATTTTATTGCCCAGGAAATGCAAGATTCTCAGTCATTGATGCCTTACACAAAGCTTCAGGTCATGTAAAACCCTATTTTTTCACTAAACATGGTCTTAGAACTTGGACGAATGATTAAATTCTAGCCGTCGAATTGGATCAAACTTACAGCATTCGTCTAGCCTAAACTATTGTTGAATCAAAGTCAATTTTTTAACTACTTGTCTTCCTGAATTGTCTTTGATGCGAACCATATAAATTCCTGCAGGTAAATAGTTTAATTGTATTGTTTCTTTGTTGACGATCCTTTTATTCCATACTACTCTACCCACTTCGTTTAGAATTTCAGCATCAAGTTTCATATTTTCTGGCAAATTAAAAGTAAAAATACCTGTAGAAGGATTAGGATAAATATTCACTTGATCGGTAGAAAAAGTTGATACAGAAGCAGGCGCTGTTACAGCTTGAATTGAAAACCAATTATCATTCAAATCAAAAAATACATTATCAGCTCCTTTAACTTTTACTCTGCACCAGGTCCCATTTACATTAGGCGCTGTGACATTGGCAGTTCCATTATTGGGCACATTGGAGGCTAATGTATAAGGC
>CAZSUF010000024.1:17211-21468 GCA_964609875.1 uncultured Bifidobacterium sp. | reverse complement strand
GAAGTATCAATACACTTCAATGAGTTGGCCAAATTATCAACCCACTGCAGAATTGTATCGAAATGTAGCTTCTCGATTTGTGGTAAAAATGGGGTTACAATTTTAGTCTAATGCCCAAGTAGAAAATCTGTATTGCGGCAACGATTGTAGTGGAAACCCCGCATCATCTCGTTCTTAAAAACGAGATGAGCGGAGTTGGAACGAAAAGCGTGTCTGCCGCCCAGAAAAAAATTATAGACTTGTTAATCCAAATGCTGTTTCAAAAATTGGATACTTTCTAGAATGATGCTTTGCATGGCCTGAGGTAATGAAGTGTCTGTCCAAGGGTGTTTTCTGCCAAACACATGATCACTATCGAGCAGAAATAATGTGGAAGCAGGCTGCCATTGATGCAATAGCAAGGCCTGAGTATGGGGCACTGCCGGATCTTGTGTTCCGTGACAAATTAAGAGAGGAACATGGATTTTTTGTACAGCTTTTTCAAGGTTAAATCTTTCTTGATTTTCTAGATAGTCTTTATACAAATTATAGCCGATCGGCATCAATTGATTGGTACGTTTGTTTTCGTAATTAAAATATCCTTTTTCTTTCCAAGCATTCAACTTCTCAGGAGAAAATTTCTTCCAAGGAGAATTATAATTTGCGACTGAAGCCCAAGTAATGCAAGCCTTGATTCTAGCGTCTTCGGCTGTTTGCACAAGCACAATACCTCCGCCGCGACTATGTCCAAGCAATACTAATTTGTGTAAATCCATTTCAGAAGAAAACTCAAGGTCTGAATTGCATAGCCAATCGATGATTTGATGAGTATCGAATAATTCTTTAGAATATGTATTTTGTTGATAAGCTTCTAAGTCTGTAAAATCTTCAGGCGTGTTTACACTAGTGCCATTATGAGACAAATTAAATTTTACAAATACATATCCAGCATTAGCAAAAGCTTGAGCGATAAGATCAAAATTACCCCAATCTTTGAATCCATTAAACCCATGTACATAAATAATTACAGGTTTGGGAATTTGATTTGCCTCATAGAAAACATCAACGAGCATTTTTCGACCGAGACTTCCCGATACTTGGAGATTTTTATGCGATTGCATGTTTAATCTTTGATCAACTTACTACTAGACATGCGATTTTTAGTTCTGACATGAAGCACATAAATTCCTTGCGGTAAAGATTCGATATTCATATTGAAGCGATCGCCTTTGCCAGTTTGGGTAATTACTTTTCTGCCTTGAATATTAAACAAATCTGCCTTAAAGAATTCACCACTTTGTGTTTGTTGCAAAATAACTTGAACCAGTTTGTTTGCAGGATTCGGATACATACTAAGAGAAGCCTTTGTATTGAAGTTTTTCACCGTTACAGGAGCAGGGCATAGGGGCGAGGTGGTGATCCATTTGGAATCAAGCCATGTTAAACGTGCTTTAATAAACTGCTTCATATTTTTTATTTCTTCAGCATAGTTAGCTGCCATAGGCACAGGCTCATTCACTAAAGGTACGCCCCAAATAGGATATTGCGTGAAGTTTCGATTTACGGCTCCGGTAAGATTGAGTAAGTTATTGATAGAATCCATGGCATGAAACATCACAGTGGTGTCTAGCGCATTACCTGGTTTTCTGAAAAAAGAATACCTGCATTTTAAATCCTCCATAAACATGGCATCAGTGGATAATTTACTCCACCAAAAAGTAGGAAGTTTGCCTGAGGTGCCGCAAACTCCACCATAATTATAGCACCAGCCTGTATCTACGGCACTATTGCAATCTGCGGTATTTTTCCAAGCAAGTTCGAAATTCCACAAGGGGCCTGGTCGCATTTTAGTGCTTTTGTCTTTAAAGAAGAAAGTATTTTTTCTATAAGCTTCATTATTTTTACTCACTTCTTGCATGATCATAAAATCAATAAAAGAGTTAACGGCGCCAAATCTTCTCCAACCTAATAGAGTATCTTGAAAATTACTTGCATTCATGGCGGCTTCAAAACTATCTACATAAGATTTGATATAGGCTTGTTGTGCTGGAATAATATCTGCTGCACTAGGATAGTCATATTCGAAATTTATGATTTGGGTTGTTGCAAATGGAGGTGAAAAAGCGCTATTCCAACCAGCACCATTTCCGTCAATACGCCAAATATAGCCACCAGTTAGGTTTTCGCCAGCATTATCAATATTGGTAAGTTTGGCAATATCTAAGCGAAGAGAGTCTCTTTTTATTTTTTCACCTAAAGTATAAATCCCTTGATACTGATTATTGACAATCACTTCGCAGTACTTCATTCTAGGAGAATATCTGCCCATTTGATCATGCATTTTAAAAGCTAAAGTGCTTCTCAATAAAGAACGATCTTCATAGTTAGACAAAAGAACCCAATCGTTTTCACTTGGCATGCCTAATAAGGAAGTATCTAATGAAATTGTAGGGGCACTCCATGTTTCAATGGAATAGGATGATTTTGGATAAGTGCCATTACCTCTGGTGCTTATGCCAATTATTCCAGAGAATTTTGCCGGATCAGTAGGCGTATTTGTACCTGAAATATTATCAATGATTGATATATTACCTTGAGATTGTGTATTTGTAATGGCGCCAGGCGTTGTAATCAGGATGATGGGCAAATTTGTTGAAGTCAATTGTCCATAAGAAAATAATCCATTCAACAGGCAAAAAGACAAACATGTAAATTTTAGTAACAATTTCATAATATTAGTATTTCTTACAATATTAACAATTCACCGCAAACTTATTTGAAAAATTTAGACAAATGTTTAAATTGCAAAGGCTAAGTCCTAACCTACCTATTTATTTGAACGTCTAATTTTTTTAATTTGATTTAAAAATTATATATGAAGCAAATTTTGCTCTTTACTTTTCTAATGATTGCTCGATGGTCAATGAGTGGTCAAGTTGTGATTAATGAATATTCTTGTTCTAATGTAAACACCATTTTAGATGCTTATAATCAGTATGAAGATTGGGTAGAGTTGTATAATGCTGGAGGTGGAACAATAGATATTACAGGATATTATTTAAGTGATGATCCTGCAAATCCTATGAAATGGCAGATTCCGGCCAATCCAGTCATCAATGCAGGTGCTCGTAAAATGGTATTTTGTTCTAATAGGGGTGTTGTAAACGGCACACAGTTGCATCCAGATTTTAAGTTAACTCAAACTAAGGGTGAGTGGTTTTTATTGAGCGATGCGGCAGGAGTCTTAGTAGATTCTGTGCATCTCAATTTGACGCAAAGATCTCATTCAAGAGGTAGAACAACTGATGGGAGCAATAGCTGGAGTATATTTCAAACACCAACACCCAATGCTTCAAATGCGGGTTCAACGCCTTATGCTTCTTATGCCACCAAGCCTATATTCAATGTAGCTCCAGGTTTTTATTCAACAGCACAAAGTATTACCATTAGTTCTCCAGATCCGAATGTGACAATTCGGTATACAACTGATGGCTCTACACCTACGATTGCTTCACCTATCTATTCCACGCCTATTTTATTGCCTTTATTGGCAGGACCGGTAGATTCTGTAATTCGTGCTAAAGCATTTAGTTCGAATCCTCAGATTGCTGCGAGTTTTACCGAAACCAATTCTTATTTTATTAATGAGAGCACTACCATGAATATAATTTCTGTGAGTGGTGATTTTACTACATTGTTTGGTTGGAATTCTGTTCCAATCTATTGTTCCTATGAGTATTTCGATAAGAATTATAATTTCATTGAAGAATTTGAAGGAAAGGCTCAGAGACATGGTCATGATTCATGGGCTTATCCACAAAAAGGCTTTAAGGTTTATGCAGATGATCGTTCGGGGTATCAGGCCAATATGGAACACAAATATTTTAGTACAAGTTTGAGAGATACTTTTGCCATGGTAATTCTTAAAGCTGGAGCTTCTGACAACTATCCTGCGAATGGAGGTCCTTCTTGTCATATGCGTGATGCATTTGCACACACCTTAGCCGAAAGATATGAGCTTGATATGGATCACAGAAGATATACCCCTACCATTGTGTTCGTGAATGGCGTTTATTGGGGCGTTTATGAAATTAGGGAGAGGGTAGATAAAGATTATTTTGAATATTATTATGGGAAAAAAGAAAGTAAAGTTGAGAATTTGAGGTATTGGGGTGGTTATGTGGGAGGCACACCTGCTAGTTGGGTGAATAATTGGAATAACTTGGCTAACTACATAAATACCAACAATATGACTATTCCTGCGAATTATCAGTTGGT
>CAZSUF010000024.1:0-17185 GCA_964609875.1 uncultured Bifidobacterium sp. | reverse complement strand
ATTTTCAATCAGTACCTCGTGAATACAGATTGGTTGAATTGGAACTCTCATTGGTGGAGAGGAAGAGGAAATGGGAATAATCAAGTTAAGTGGCGTTACGCTTTATGGGACGAGGATAATATACTAGATCTTGGACAAAATTTTACCGGAGTTGGAAATACGAGTTATGATAATGATCCCTGCGATCCGTTTAGTTTATTTCAGAACAGTGGCACGATCAAGCATACTCAAATGCTGACCGATTTAATGCAGAATACGGAATTCAAGCAGATGTATGAACAGCAATGGCTTGATATGTTGAGCGGTTGTTTTGAATGTACAAAAATTCTATATCATTTTGATTCTATCAAAAATATTATTAATCCAGAAATGCCTAGACATATCGCTAGATGGGGAGGTACGGTAACAGATTGGAATAATAATATTCAATATATGCGAAATCAGATTGCTATGAGATGTCAGGTTGTAGGAGGGAAATTAGATTCTTGTTTTGGTTTAGATCCTCAAATGTTGAAGCTAAATGTGGTTCCTGCAGGAAGTGGTAAAGTGGCACTTGATGGAACAACACGCTTTCCTTATGTATGGTCAAAATTAATGAAAGGAGATTCATTGTATGCATTAAAAGCGACACCAACACCTAATACATATTGGGCTTTTGATCATTGGGAAAATCAAGATATCAACAATGTTATGAATCCAAATATGACCACAGATTCAGTTCAATTTAATTTTAAAAAGAAAGATTCAGTCATTGCATATTTTAAATATTTCAATTACGATTCTGTGGATGTAACTTTCGATGTGATACCAGCTGGGACAGGCACCATAAAATTAAATGGATTTACCATAGCGTCTTATCCGACAACTATAAAACTAGATCGCCGGTTTAGTTATACTATCGATGCTGTGCCAAATACTGATCATGTATTTGTTAACTGGCAAAAAAATAATACAACTACGACTATACTGCCAGGATTACTTGATCCCGTGGCTTCATTTACTTACAAAGATCCTGAAACAATTAAAGCAGAATTTTTGTATGTACCACCTCCCCCTCCACCACCACCACCGCCTCCGATACCAGGGTTAACTGCCATAGATAAAAAAGTATTCATACCGAATGCCTTTTCACCGAATGCTGATGGTAAGAATGATGTATTCCAAGTAAAAGTGGGCAAAGATGCCATTGGTTTGGATATATCTATTTTTGATCGATGGGGAAATGAAGTTGCCCACGATAATAGATTAAACGGCGGTTGGGATGGAACCTATAAAGAGAGAAATGCAGACTTAGGAATCTATCATTATATCATCAAGGTAAGGTACAGAGATCAGCAGATAGAAACTTATAAAGGAGATATTTCTTTAATAAGATAAAATAGGAAAAAAACTAGTTTAAGCCACAATGTCTATGATTGTGGCTTTTTTTATTTGTGTACATTTACAGCATGCCATTTCTGATAAGCCTCATTTTTTATATGTCCTTTTTGCTAGATCATGCAAATTATTCATGTAAAGATGGACAAGTTTCCTTTACATCAAATACAAGCTTAGAGTTAATTAAAGGACGTTCAAAATCGCTTCGAGGAATTTTTGATTCTAATACAAACGAATTTAGTTTTGCGGTAAGCATGAATAGCTTTCAGGGTTTTAACAGTGAACTTCAATCTGAACATTTTGAAGAAAATTATGTAGAAAGTGTCAAGTACCCTGAGGCAATTTTTTCTGGGCATTTAGTAGAAAAAATAAATTTCTCCAAGCTGGGTGAGTATAAAGTTAGAGCCAAAGGACGTTTTAAATTACATGGTGTTGAGAAAGATTTAATTTTACATGCAATGATGCAAGTAAAACCTAATGCTGAATTAGGCATTGATTGCGAGTTCAAATTAAACTTGCCAGACTTTAATATTAAAATTCCTAGATTAGTTCATAAAAAATTAGCCGAAGAAATTCAAATCCAGGTGAATTGTATTTTAAAAAAATCCTAAGAATAAGTTGAAAGTTCTACTCCATATTTTAATACTCTCTATTTATCTTGGATTATTTACTTTATCGTCAAGTGCAAAAATTAAAGACGATAAGCAAAATTTTCAGGCAATATGTGTAGATTATAAAAACACCATTTGGGTTGGAACTTCTCAGGGTTTGTATTATTGGAATAGTGGCGAATTAAAGAAAGTAAAAGTTGATTCCGCGCTCAATATTACTGAGATATTTTGTTTTCAAACCTGTTTGATTCTTGGTACCGCTGATGGCGAATTGTTAAGCTATTCAAATCAGTATGATCGACTTCAACATGAAGCTAATGTAGGCAGTGCCATTTCAAAAATCGCCTATTCTTCAAATACCTTATATGTTGCTACCAAAGGTAATGGGCTATTTGCCATCAATGAATTAGGGATAAATCATTTCACAAAACAAAAAGGTTTAAATGATAATTATTTGTATCAGTTAGTGCAAGATAGCCTTAGTCGATTATGGATTGCTTCTGATAATGGTTTAAATATGATTACCAAGGAAGGAGAACTAAAGCAAAGTAATCTTTCAGCTCTTTGTCCTGATCCTATTTTATCGGCATTAAACATTCAAGGAAATAAGCTTGTAATAGGCACTCAACAAGGTGATTTAGGTACGATAAAGTTTGGTGATACGAATTTTACATTTTTTAATAAAGAAAAATGGGGTAGTGAAGAAATTAATGATATTCTATTACTTGATGAGCATATCGTAATTGCAACAAATCAAGGAGCTTATCTTTTAGATTGGCGCGGAAATATTGCCACAGTGCTTGAAGATAAAATTCCTATTTACAAAATTGTAATTGATCAGGAAGGAAATTTGTGGTGTATAGGAAATCACCTGCTAAGTTCGCATCTAGGAGAGCAACTTATTTTATTTGATTCATTAAAAAATAATAGTTGTGCCTTTGTGCATACGATGCATAGTATACAAAACAGTGGCTTATGGTTCACACCAGATCAGGGTCTATTTAACTATGAGATTCAAAAAGATTCATTATTAAAATACGTAATTACGCCACCTGAACTTCTCGTAGATATTACTGCCATTCATTCCGATCATAAAGGTTTTCTTTGGGTAGGAACTTCTGGTAAAGGATTGTATAGAATGAATTTGTCAACTAGAAAAATTCAACATATTCCAATAGAAAATTCAATTGAGTCAGCAGGCATTATTTCCATACAAGATGATGAACATACTTTATTTGTTTCGAGCTTAAATGGTGTTTGGTATACCTCACTTGATAGTGAGCAGTATGTGTTTAGTTCTCTGGAAGAAAAATATCATCTTAAAAAGTATATTGTATATCAAGTGGAAATCGATCATCGAGGAAATATTTGGCTTGCCACAGATGGACAAGGTCTTGTGAAAATTATTCGAAATCAACTAAAAAATAAAACCTTCATTTCTGAATTGTCCAAGAAAGCTATCTATGGTGTCGAAGAGGATTCTCTGCACCAAATATGGATGAATGTATCTCAAGAAGGACTTTATTGTTTGAAAGCTGATAGTCTGATTCATTTAACTACCGACCAAGGATTAACTAGCAATGATATAGTAAGTATGCAATCATTTTCTAAAGATTATGTGGTTGCGGTGACCAATAAAAGTATAGACTTGATTAACATTCATTCTTTTCAAATAACTCATGTCAATTACGAAGGCTATTTGTTTAATTTCGAACCAGAGGTAAATTCAATCACATCAGACGAAAGTGGTCATTTATTTGTCGGAGGAAATAAAGGGATTCTCATGTTTACTATTCCGTCCGCAAAAAAACAATTAAGCCCGCTTATTGAAATAAATAAAATAGAAGTCATGGGCGAAAAATGGGCCCTTGAAAATTCAAATTTCAGTTATGATGAAAACTACTTTAGGTTTGAACTCAGGTCAAAAAATAATTCTGCTGATGTAACCTATATTCGTTATAAACTTGAAGGGCTTAATGATCTGTGGACAAATATTCAATCCAAGGAAATAGTTTTCCCAAGATTAAATCCGGGCAAATACAATCTTATTGTACAATGTGCGAATAATAGAAAGTTTCTCAACCCTAATCAAACAAATTATTCATTTAAGATTCAAAATCCATTTTGGAAGAAGTGGTGGTTTGTGTTAGGATTTATTAGTCTTTTGCTCGCCTTGATTTATAATTATATTAGATTCCGAGAAGAAAGAGTTGGCAGAATTCAGCAGTTAGAAAAAGAAAAAGCGATTGCTGAATTTGAAACTTTAAAACATCAGGTTAGTCCACATTTTTTGTTTAATAGTTTCAATACACTGATTCAGGTCATTGATGAAGACAAGAATAAAGCCATTGAATATACCCAAAAATTGAGTGATTTTTACCGGTCTCTAATTTCATACAGAGATATTGATTTGGTGCCTTTGAAAGAAGAATTAGAACTCCTTGAAAATTATATCTATTTGCAAAAAATGAGATTTGGAGATTCTTTAAAACTTAGTATTCATTGCAAACCTACTGAAATTGTAGATTTAGAAATTCCGCCTTTAACCTTACAACTTTTAGCGGAGAATGCAATTAAACATAATTCCATTAAGCAATCAAATCCTTTAGAATTGGAAATCAAGATCCAAGGTAAATTTCTTAGTATCCTTAATAACTTGAATCTAAAATCAAATCCTGAAGAAGGTGAAAAATTAGGGATTCAGAATATAAAAAATAGGTATAAGCTTTTTTCTGATACTTCTATTGTAATTATACATAGCAACACGCAGTTCGAAGTAAAACTTCCTTTATTATATACCACATTATAAACTTAAAATTAAACACCATGAAAGCCATTATTATTGAAGATGAAATTCCTGCCTCAAAACGACTAGCGAAGTTAATTTCAGAAATAGATCCTGATATCATAATCGAAAAAGTATTGGATTCTGTAGAGTCGGCCATAGAGTGGTTTGCAAAGAATCCAGCACCGCAATTGTTATTCATGGATATTCATTTATCCGATGGATCAAGTTTCGAAATCTTTAAAAAAGTAGATATTAAATGTCCCATTATTTTTATTACTGCTTATCACGAATATGCCATTGATGCATTCAAGGTAAATAGTATAGATTATTTGCTGAAGCCTGTTAAAAAAGAAGAGCTTGAAAATGCCATTTTTAAACTCAAAAAATTGCAACTAAATTTTTCTGAAGCTCAAATAGAAAATATCAGTACAGAGTATAATAAAAAATACAAAGAAAGATTTGTCATCAAATTTGGAAATAAAATCAAAACTTTATTATCTAGCGATATTGCCTATTTCTTTTCTAAAGATAAGCTAAGCTACTTATGTGATAAGGACGGCAGAAATTATCCTTTTGATATGTCTCTCGATAAAATTGAATCGCTTTTAGATCCGGATGTGTTTTTTCGAGTAAATCGTCAGATTCTTGCACATAGCCAATCTATTCAAGATATTCAAACTTCTGCTAAGTCTCGTATTATTCTAACGCTTCAACCACCTTCTACTATTGAAGCGGTCATCAGTAGCGAACGATCAGCTTCATTCAAGAAATGGTTGAAAAAAGAAGCTTAGTTTTTGCTTGTTGGAGTGACTATATCTGCTCAAATTCCTGCTTCATCGGTGATTCTCTGAATTTTTGTTTGAATGGATGATTATGTTCCATCATATACTGACTCTTCAAACTAGTGCCTATCAATCATATTGCGAAATCAAGCTCAAACTAACTTGTACCAAACCCATAGAGAGATATTGCCGTATACAATTTGTTCACAATAGATTCTAAAAAATTTTATAAATTGCATAGAATTTTATCCATTGAAAAATTCGCCTAAGTTCTTAAGTCAATTACAATAAACCAGATTTATTTTCATGAAACAAACAATTTCAATTGCCCTCCTTTTTAGTATTGTATCAATAGGCATTATGCAAGGCTGTACTTATGCCCATAAAGATAAAGTACTTGGGAACTCAGGTATATGCGATACCACAAACACAAAGTTTGCCGCAGTGATTCAACCCATTATTACAACGTATTGTAATACGCAAAGTGGCTGCCACGGGGGTAGTAACTTAGGATCTATTTCTTTAGAAGGCTATAATAATGTAAAGGATAATTATACTTCTATCCTTTCAAGAATTAAAAGTGGTAATATGCCTCAAGGCAGTCCAAAGTTAGATGATTGTACAATCTTAAAGGTTCAAACTTGGGTTGACCGTGGTGCTCAAAATAATTAATCTATTTCTATGAATAAGAAACTTAAAATTTTTCTAATCTTGTTGGCGTTTGTTCTTGTGGCTGTATTGATTGTATGGAATTATGTCAATAAAGCCAGCGATGATTTCGCCAGTAAAAAAGCAGATGCCTCATTCTCTTTTGCTCAACTCATAGATAAAACTGTGAATGACACTTCATCCTTGTCTCAACTTAAAGATAAATTAGTAAGCTTGGATGGAACTATCAAAAAAATCAGTAAAGAAACTAATTCCGTTACGCTTGAGATTGGTGATACCTCATCTATGTCTAGCGTAATTTGTCAGACTGACCCTCGATATCTTGAATCTTTTTCTACAATGAAGGAAGGAGAACAAATTAAAATCAAAGGGAAACTTACAGGCTTTACCATTGATACTGAATTAGGTTTAGGAAATACCGTTGAAATGAATTTTTGTACCATAGACTCAAAATAAAATTAAAAATAAATAACATGAAAAAATTAATGTTTGCCTTCTTGCTTATGGGCGCTTTACACGCAGAAGCTCAAAAATATTTTAGTAAAACAGGAAGTATTGATTTCTTATCAAAAGCACCTTTAGAAAAAATTGAAGGTGTCAACAAATCCGTAGCTTGTCTATTAGATTCAAAAAGCGGTGCCATCGATGTAATTGTTCAAATCAAAAGTTTCGTGTTCGACAGACAATTGTTGCAAGAGCATTTCAACGAAAATTACATGGAAAGCGAAAAATTTCCTAAGGCTAATTTTAAAGGAATCATCACAAATTTGTCTGCCATTAATTTTTCAAAAGATGGAGATTATGATGCTCAAGTAGCTGGAAAATTAACCATACATGGAGTGACTAAAGACACAAAATTTGCGGGTAAAATTAACGTCAAAGGTGGAAAGGTGACTATCAAAGCAAATACCTCTGTGTTATTAGCGGATTATAATATTGCAATTCCTGGTGCTGTAAAAGATAAAATTTCTAAGGACGTAAAAGTCAACGTGAATATGCAATTAGAAGAAAAGAAATAATTACTATTTAAAAACATACGATGAATTTAAAATCTAAACTTTCACTCATAGCCTTGCTTTTTATCACAGTCCAACTCAAAGCACAAGAAGGCGATGAGCTTGAAAAAATGTTGCAAAAAGACCAACTTCCGCAAAAAGAGTATGTAAAAAACGCTTTTAAATCTTCACGTGTGATCAATGGACACTCTATGGAGTTTATTGGAAAAGGCGTATTAGATTTTAGAATTCTACATCGTTTCGGTATGCTAAAAGATGGATATCGCGAACTATTTGGTTTCGATCAAGCTTCTATGCGTTTTGGGTTTGATTATGGAGTGACAAAAAATCTAACGATTGGTGTAGGTCGTAGCACCTTCAATAAAGAAGTAGATGGATTTGTAAAGTATAGAGTCATTCATCAGCATAAGAATGTAAAGCCAATGCCATTTTCATTAGTGCTTGTGGGTGGTATGACTTTAAAAACTGCCAAAATTCCAGAAGCTGCCTTAAATAAATTTGAGTATCGTTTAGGGTACTATTATCAAGCGATAGTAGGCAGAAAGTTCGGCGAAAATTTCACGCTACAACTAGCACCAACACTTGTTCATAGAAATATGGTCGACTTGGTAACCGACAAAAACGATATGGTTGCTTTAGGCGTTGGTGGACGAATAAAACTCACCAATCGATCCGCCTTGATTTTAGATACACATCCGATTTTGTATGGTGGACGTACTGGATATAATCGACTTCCTTTATCTATCGGATTCGATATCGAAACTGGCGGACATGTATTTCAATTGCATGTAACCAATAGCCGCGGCATGAATGAAAAAGCATTCATCAGTGAAACTTTGCAACGTTGGGATAAAGGCGAAATTCAAATTGGATTTAATTTATCAAGAGTATTTACGGTAGTTAAAAATAAAGAAGCAAGCTGGTAATATTTTTATTTGGGCGTGTCTTGTTGCGCAGACAAAATGTATAATTTCCGAAAATTTCTTTACTGCGCAACCAGACCGGGCTATTGTTCCAAGCCATCTCGTTTTGAAGAACGAGATGGGCTTTCCACGACTATCCCTCACGCTAGCTTCTCCGTATTTGGCACTAGAGTCATGTCGTGACGATGCATTCCTTTTGCGTAATAATCAGGTGTAATTTTATCAGTCTGGAAGCCATACCTTTCAAAAAATGGCGCAGAAAATTGAGTTGTATCTATCACGACTGGCATGCTTGGATATAGTTGCTTTATTTCCTCAAGTCTGTATAAGAGTAAAATTTTTCCATAACCTTTTCGATGAAAATCTTGATTTATCAAGCCCCAAGCTAATGAAATCACATCGGAGTTAAATCTATCTCCAAAACCTCCACATCCAATTATTTGATCTTCGATGCGTATCACAAAGTAATGCGTGTTTTCAGGTCCAGAATTCTGATCAAATTTTTGTAAGAAATTCGTGAACTCTTTTATTTCTTCAGGTGTAAAATATTGAGGCACATTACTTGTGAAAGCAACTAAACAGGCTTCTTTATCAACAGGAGAATATGGGCGAATTTGAATATTCATGATGGTGTAAATAGATGAATAAAAGTTTTAACAACGTTAGCTTGTATTGCGGCAACGATTGCAGTGAAAAGCCCGCATCCCGAGAGGCTTCACGGAATTAAATTCCTTATTGACTCAGTATGGCCGATTCGGGAGAGGACTTGTAGCGAAAAGCGTGTGTGCCGCCCAAAGAATAATTTAACTTACCCTCTCATTTCTTAAAACCAACTACTACTGCTTTTTCTTTTACGAGTCGAGCTCAATCCTAATACACCTAACAAGGATCTGGTAATTATGCTTGCCGCTGTGCGACCCACTTGTCGGGCAACGGGATTAGACAAAATAGTTTCTAAGGTGCCTTTTTCTTCTTTCTGCGCAACCGTCTTTTTTTCTTCTTTAGCCACTTCTTCTTGTTTGTCTGCCTCCACTTCTTGCTGATTCGCTAAAGTGATTTTTTCGTTTAAAATTTCGTAGGCACTTTTAGAGTCTACTATGGCATTATATTTTTTAGCAATTTTCGATTGAGCTAAAATTTGTTGAATCTCCACATCGGACAAAATATCCATGCGCGATCGAGGTGGGCACATCATGGCATGCACAAGTGGAGTGGGTATTCCTTTTTCATTCAGCAAGGTAACCAAGGCTTCACCAATACCGAGTTGTGTAATTAAATCTTCTGTTTTGTAATATTCAGTCTCAGGATAATTCTCAGCCACTTTTTTAATGTCTTGTCTGTCCTTAGCCGTAAAAGCTCTTAAAGCATGTTGAATTTTTAATCCTAATTGCCCAAGAATGGATTGCGGAATATCTGTAGGATTTTGGGTAATGAAAAATATACCCACGCCTTTAGAACGAATGAGTTTAATAACAGTTTCGAGTTGTTGTAATAAAGCCGAGTTGGCATCTTGGAAAATCAAATGAGCTTCGTCGATAAACAAAACCAATTTTGGTTTTTCCAAATCACCTGCTTCGGGCAAACTAGCATATAATTCGGCTAATAATTGAAGCATAAAAGTTGAAAACAACTTAGGTCTATCTTGCAAATCAGTTACTCTTACGATGGAGATCATGCCTCTGCCATCATCTGAAATGCGCATGAGATCGTCTACATCAAAGGAAGTTTCTCCGAAAAACACATCGGCTTTTTGTTGTTGTAATTCAATAATTTTTCTGAGTATAGTACCTGTAGATTGAGACGAAATATTACCATAGGCTTCTTTGACTTCGTCTTTGCCTTCGTTATTCATGTATTGCAACACACGAGTTAAATCCTTGAGATCTAATAAAGGCAAATGATTATCGTCGCAATATTTAAAAATCATAGACATGATACCTTCTTGGGTATCGTTGAGTCCGAGTATTTTTGAAAACAATACAGGACCAAATTCTGTCACGGTTGCTCTTAAACGACTTCCTGGTTCGTTACTTAAGGTAAGAAATTCTATAGGGTAAGCGGTTGGCACATATTCAATACCCAAATGTGTACAACGTTCTGCAATTTTGTCGTTTAAGATACCCGAAGCACCGATGCCGCTGAGGTCGCCTTTAATATCCATCATCAACACAGGTACGCAGGCATCACTTAGACCTTCTGCTACATGTTGCAAGGTTTTTGTTTTACCTGTTCCTGTTGCTCCAGCAATGAGGCCGTGGCGGTTCATGGTTTTTAAAGGAAGATTTACTCTGCTACCAGCTACAGCCTTGCCGTCAAGTACTGCGCCACCTAATAAAAAACTTTCTCCTTTAAAGGTATAAGCATCGGAAATCAGTTGATCAAAAGACATATGAGATTATTTAGAGTGTGAAATTAAGTATTTTGTTTCAACTTAGAATTTTGTTTTCGTATTTTTACTTTTCACACGTCTTATGGACCCACAAGTTGAACAACAATTTACGGAAATCGTCTCCAAAGTAAAAAAACTGAAAGGGCGGATCATTCGTTTGGAATCGGAGAATGATACTTTGAAGAAATCTATTCTAGGGTATTTGCAGCTTTTGGATGAGTATAAGAAGAATGCTGAAAAGGCAACGAAGCAAGCCAACGTGGATCAACTGAATGGAGCGTTGCAAAAAGATAAAAAGGCTTTGCAAAAAGATTTAGATAAGTATATTACTCTAATTGACAAATGTATTGCAGCTATCGACACCAAAGTTTAAAGATGTTTAGTTGGTTATCAATTAAATTAAGTCTATTTTTTTAAAGCCTTTACCTTACATTTGAAAGGTAATTTTATAGCTATGTCAATGCCAACTTCATTTACAGTACATAAACTTGATTTTATCAATATTGGCTTAATCGTTTTTTCAGCCATCATGGCATTTATTATTCCATTTGAGTTGTTTTTATTTGCTTACGGGGTATTAGGTCCTTTACACTATCTCACCGAAATATCTTGGTTGCATGATAAGAACTATTATTCAACAGATAAGCGTGATGTAATCTTGTTAGTGGTTGTATCGTTGTTGTTAACTATTATTAACCTGAAAGTGTATATTCCATTAGTAAAGGATCTTGATTTTGGACAACCTGAAGATGTGCAACAATTTACCAATCAAATAATTTTTATTGCCTTTGCAAGTTCGATATTTTTTGCGTTTATTAAGAATAAGCTCTTGAAAATAGTAGGCGTTATTCTGGTTGCATTGATGAGTGCAATTGCCCAGCATTTTGTTTTATTCTTTACTGTTTTTCTACCCACCTTGGTTCATGTATTTTTATTTACCTGGTTATTTATGTTGTATGGAGCCTTGAAGAATCGATCAAAGCCTGGGTATATTTCTGTGCTCCTTATGTTTGTGGTACCATTTATTCTGTACTATGCATTCCCCAATAAACAATTCATTCCTATTACAGAATATGGAAGAAATTCATATCAAGGATTTCAGCAATTAAATCAAATAATTTTATTGAAATTAGCGAATCCAACTTCACAAGAAGATTTGGTACAAATGGTGTACAATTCTAAAATAGGGCTTGCTGTAATGCGTTTTATTGCCTTCGCTTATACCTATCATTATCTTAATTGGTTTTCGAAAACAAAGGTGATTGGCTGGCATGAGATTCCAAGGTCTAGAGCCATATTTATTGTGGCTTTATGGATAATTTCCTTAGTTTTATATGGCATTGACTATTCATTAGGATTTAAATGGTTATTCTTGCTTAGCTTCATGCATGTAATGCTAGAATTTCCTTTAAACTATATTTCGTTTGTGGGTATTTTTAAGGAACTCGGCAAAAAGCAAATAAGTACTTCAAACTAATACATGTAATTCACATGAGAAAAACCATACTACTAGGCATACTTAGCCAATTTTTATTTATATCCATGCAGGCTCAATATTATAATACTGCTTTGGGTAAAAATGGCACACAGCTAAAAACCGCTTTGCATAATATCATTAAAAATCATATTGTAGGTAGCTATTCTGATCTATGGACCACTTTTTATTCTACTGACAGTAAATCGAATAACAAAGTTTGGGATATTTATTCAGACAAACCAGGTTCAACACCGCCTTATGTATTTACCTTAGGCTCATCTCAATGTGGCACGTATAATCAAGAAGGTGATTGTTATAATAGAGAGCATACATGGCCATCGACTTATTTCGGAGGTAATACGCCTATGTATACAGATATTCAACAAGTTTTTCCAACGGATGGATGGGTAAATAATAAGCGAGGAAATTTACCCTATGGCGTTGTGAAAAGCGGAGGTGTAGCTTGGACTTCAGATAATGGTTCTAAAACCGGGAGCTCAAATACGTATGCAGGATATTCTGGCGATGTATTCGAACCCATTGATTCTTTTAAAGGGGATTTGGCCCGTGTTTATTTTTATATGAGTACCAGATATGAAGGTGAAGATGGTGGATGGTCTAATTGGGAAATGGCTAATGGGGCTGATCTAAAACCAGATGCTATAGCCTTATTATTAAGTTGGCATCATAACGATCCAGTGAGTCAAAAGGAAATAGATCGGAATAATACTATTCAAGGTATTCAAAATAATAGGAATCCATTTATTGATTATCCTGTTTTTGCAGATTGTATTTGGGGAACTGGAAATTGTACAAGCTTACAAGTATCTGATGTGCTCAATTCGTCTTTAGTGAATCTATTTCCGAATCCATGTAATAAGGCACTTCATGTGTCTGTTCCATCGAATATAAATATAGTTAGCTATACGATATTTGATTTTTTGGGAAGAAGAATCAAATCAACAGAGTTTCTTGGAGATGAAATTACTTTGACAAATATGAATCAAGGAAATTACCTTTTGGAGTTACGAACAAAGCAAGGTGTTATCAGAAAAATATTTACAAAGCAATAATATGTCTGTATATACTGATTTATTAAGTGAACTAAAGCAAACAAAATTGGTTGCTGTGTCTAAGACTAAACCCGTTGCTGAAATCATGAAGTTATATGATCAAGGACAAAGAGTGTTTGGTGAAAATAAAGTGCAGGAATTAGTTGAAAAGTATGAATTGATGCCTAAAGATATTGAATGGCATTTGATCGGGCATTTGCAAACAAATAAGGTAAAATATATTGCACCTTTTGTGAGTATGATACATGCAGTAGATAGTTTAAAATTACTGCAAGAAATTAATAAAGAGGCTGCAAAACAGCATCGTGTGATAAATGTATTGTTACAAATGCATATTGCCAAAGAGGATACTAAATTTGGATTAGATAATAGCGAATTAGAAGAAATTTTAGCCTATTATTTGTCTCCGCAAAGTGAATTAAAACATGTGGCTATTTGCGGCGTGATGGGGATGGCAACTTTTACACAAGATGAGGAAGTTGTTAGAAATGAATTTAAGCACTTAAAGGAAGTATTTCAATATATCCGTGCTGGGTATTTATTAAATAGACCAGAATTTCAAGAAATTTCTATGGGCATGAGTAATGATTATCAAATAGCCATAGAGGAGGGGAGCACCATGGTAAGAATTGGAAGTTTATTATTTGGCGAACGTTAAGTTGTACTCATGAATATTGCTGTATATAAAAAAGTAGCTAGTTTTTTCTATCCTATTACTTTAAAGAAAATAGTTACTCAACAACATCATTTACTTAAGCTACAGCTTTATAGCAATCAATTGATGTTGTCTACCACGGATGCCATTTATTCTTATGGCATAAGATATTCTCCGTTTCGAAAAACATTTAAATTGTTGAAAAATGATTTGCCTCATGTAAAGCAATTACTCGTGTTAGGTACTGGACTTGGCAGTGCGTTAAAAATTTTGCAAGATAAGTATCAATTATTTCCTGACGCTACCCTTGTTGATATTGACCCTGATATTTTAGGCTTGTCAAAAGAGTGGATGCAACTAGATTCAAAGAAAAACGTAACTTGGATTTGTGATGAGGCTAAAAATTTCGTTTTTAATTGTCATCAACTTTTTGATCTGTTTTGCATTGATGTATTTAAAGATACCGATATGCCTTTTTATTTGAAGGAGGTCAATTTTTTTATTGCTTGCCGAAAAATTTTGCGTCCTAAAGGCGTCTGCATTTTTAATGCAATTCCTTTAAACGAACAGGAATCATCTCAAATTGAAATGATTTTGAACGATGTATTTAGTCGAGTAGAACGAATACAAGAAGCAAGAAATTTATTTTTTATTTGCTGGGTTTAGTCTGCATTAAGCAACATTCTTTTTTTATTTTTAGATCGCATACTTTCAGGAATACTCGACAGAATACTTTCTGTAAAAGCAATAGCTAATTTGTTTTTGGTAAAATACTTATTGGTAACCATACTCACTTCACGCACGGGTAATGGGGCTTTGAAATGTCTGATTTGTTTCAAGGTTTCTTCTGTAAAGTCTTGCAAACTTAATTCGGGCAATATCGTAAAACCACCATTGATATCTACCATACGCATCAATGAAAGAAGCGAGCCCGAGTTGTAATTGAATGGATTTTCAGCACCCACAAATTTTTGTTTGCCACATAAATTAATCACCTGAAAACGCATACAATGTTCATCACCTAGCGACCAAATTTCATTTACATTCAAGTCTTCTGGCATTAATTCATTTTTGTTTAATAATGGATGTCCTTTTGAGGCGTACACCACATAAGGCTCGTAATATAAAATACTTTCTTTTAAAGATTTTTCATAGAGTGGGGTACTTAAAATACCAAAATCTATTTCACCCTCTTTCAGTTTTTCAACAATACTTTTCGTGGTCATTTCTGTGATGGTGATATCTAAATTTTTATACTTCTGAACAAACGATTTGAGTGTTCGAGGTAAAATGCAAGAAGCGATGGTTGGGATAACACCAATATGTAAACTGCCAATTAAATCATCTTTTTGGGCTGCAATTAATTCTTCAATTTTATCTCGTTCGAAAATAACTTTTTTGGCTTGCTCCAGAATTTTCTTGCCCATGTCTGTCGCTAAAATAGGATGATGATTTCTATCGAATATCTTGATACCTAATTCTTCTTCAAGTTTTTGAATTTGCATACTCAAAGTGGGTTGAGTTACAAAACATTTTTCAGCCGCTGTAACAAAACTTCCATGTCTTTCAACAGCTACTATATATTCTATTTGTGTAATGGTCATAGGAGGTAAATAATTAATTAAACTAGATTGTAAAAGTAAACCATTATTTTTGGCCTCAAGTTGTTTATAATATTAACAAAAGTGAAAAAAGGAATATATCATCAATTAAAACAATTAGAAGGAGAATATTTTACAAATACCCTATCTAATGCTGGAAAATGGCTTAATTATAAGTTGGTTTCTATCCTTGAAGGTAAAGTAGAAGTGTCTATTCTGGTCAGAGAGGACATGGCAAATCCGAATAATATGCTTCATGGCGGAATGATAGGGATGATTTCTGATGAAATATGCGGATTGGCTTTATATAGTATTGGACAGGCTAACTTTTATACGACCGTCAATTTGTCTATAGATTATTTATTTAGTGCAGCGGTAGGGAGTACCGTGACAGCTAAGGGTAGTGTATTAAGGCATGGCAAAAAAATAGCCAATGTAGAGTGCTATATTTATGATGAGGCGGGTAATGTAATTTCTCATGCAAAATCTAATTTAGTGAATACTGGCAAAGAAGTTTTTGACCTGATCACCAGTAAAAATTAAATTAATAATTATCTTGCGACACGGATGTTGAATCAAAAAAAGATAGTAGTGGTATTGCCTGCTTATAATGCAGCTAAAACACTTGAACGCACCTACAAAGAAATACCCTTTGATATGGTCGATGAGGTTGTACTTGTAGATGATGTGAGCAAGGATAATACTGTTGAAGTGGCGCAATCGCTTGGTATTAAGCATATCATCAAGCATGATAGAAATAAAGGATATGGGGGCAACCAAAAAAGTTGTTACCAGAAAGCGCTTGAATTAGGTGCTGATATTGTGGTAATGCTTCATCCAGATTATCAGTATACACCTAAGCTCATTCCGTCTATGTGCTATTTGATTGCGAATGACTTATACCCTGTGGTATTAGGTTCGCGCATTTTGGGTAAAGGTGCCTTGAAAGGTGGAATGCCTTTGTATAAATATATCTTCAATCGTTTTTTGACCTTGAGTGAAAATATTTTAATCGGACAAAAACTGAGCGAATATCATACAGGGTATCGGGCGTTTTCAAAAGAAGTACTTACTTCTATCAATTTTATGATTAACAATGACGATTTTATTTTTGATAATGAAATGCTGTCACAGATTTTTATGGAAGGCTTTGAAATCGCTGAAATTACCTGTCCTACTAAATATTTTGATGAAGCCTCTAGTATCAATTTTTCTCGAAGTGCAAAATACGGGATGGGTGTGCTCAGGGTATCTTGGATACATCGTTTGCATACCTGGGGCCTTTGGAAAAGTAAACTATACAGAAAATAAAAAATTATTAAACAAACATTTATTTATGAAAAACGTCTTATTGCTAGCCATTCCTTTATTGGTATTTAGTTCATGTGGGCAAGTGAAAAGCTACGATTGTGAATGTACTTATGTACCTGATACCAATTTTTTACCAGCAGGCACGCCTAACAAAGTTGAAACGACTACGGTTAAAGGTCGCTTTCGTGAAGATGCAGATATTGAATGTTCATTTGAAACAAAATATGCCGTGCAACATTATTCAGGATCATGTAACTTGAAATAGAACCATGATGCAGTTACCGCGTTAGCGATTGCAGTGGAAATCCTTACGCCGTTCCTGAAACATCTTTCATCTTGAAAGAATATTGGCGTAAGATTGCAACGAAAAGCGCGCTCGAACGCCCAAAAAAAATATTTTCTGTATAAAAAAAAGCTACTCGTTGAAGTAGCTTTTTTAATGGAGATATTAATAAAATTAGGTGTAATGGACAAAATAGTGCTTAATTTTTAGATGTTTTGTTCAAGTGGACA
>CAZSUF010000023.1:15426-21761 GCA_964609875.1 uncultured Bifidobacterium sp. | reverse complement strand
CAACGGTAGCATACGGGTCTCCAAAACCTTTGATCTGGGTTCGAATCCTAGTGCCTGTGCATACTTTTTTTAATTATAATCTATCAGTTTTTTAAATTGATATAAACAAAGGAAAATGAATAAATTATTTAATTACTTCGAACAGGCATATGATGAATTGATTCATAAAGTAACATGGCCAACTTGGCAGGAGTTACAGCAATCGACATTAATTACCTTAGCCAGTGTAATTATTTTGACCCTCATCATTTTAGTTATGGATGGTGCCTCTCAAATTGTATTCGAAAATTTTTATAAGTTTTTTAAATAAGCACACATGCAAGTTACTCAGGAAGTAGAAAATAAGTGGTTTGTTTTGCGTGTATTGAGTGGAAAAGAGCGCAAGATTAAAGATTATTTGGATATTGAAATTAGAAGATCTGGTTGGGGTGGTACAATAACTCAAATTTTATGTCCAGTCGAGAAGGTATTCAAAGTAGTTGCTGGAAAAAAGGTGATGCGCGAAAAAATTCTTTTTCCGGGTTATATTTTACTTGAAGCAACAACGAACAGACTTTCAGATGCTTTAAGAAAATCTGAGGTAAATAAGATGTTCGGTAAAATGGATGAAATGGCCGATACAGGTGCATCATTCTCTGAACCTTTCATTATTGGTGAAACTGTGAAAATAATCGATGGTCCATTTAATGATTTCAATGGAAGTATTGAAGAAGTAAATGACGAGAAGAAAAAGATAAAAGTGATTGTAAAAATATTTGGACGTGCAACCCCTGTTGAGCTAAGCTTTTCTCAAGTAGAGAAAGTTTCCTAAGCTATTTACGATAATATAATTCAAAAAAAAAGAGACTCTAGGGTCTCTTTTTTTATTGAATAACGTATTTTATACCGATGTGACAAATGTAATAGTCCAATATTTCGTGCCTTATTTTGTTCTAAACATTTGTATCAATCGGCATTTACCACTGTAAGATTTATTTAATATCGAACTATTTAATAAATCACATTGGTATTATTTCACTAGAAAGTGAATTTTTGTAAGCCATTTTGAGGTGTCTTTTTGAACCATCGGATCTGTTATATATTCTTCTATAATGATATCTGGTTTTGAGAAGCCATTGAGTTTTAATGCCGAATCAAGTGCTTTATAAGCTTTGGGTGTTTGTTCGTAAGCACCATAATAATCTGCTGTAAAATCTTTACTTGATGGGATTTGAATAATATTGTACTCGTCATTTTTAAATTCGTTTATGGATACTGGCATGACAGCTGCCATATCGGTAAATTGGTTCTTTTCATCCCAAGTCCAGTATAATCCACTGGCAGGTCCTATTATTTGTTTATTAGCTAATTCGCCAATTTTTGGCAAATGAGTTTCAAAAAAATGAGGCACTTCTTTAAAAGGAACTTTGGCCCTTTTTCCTAAATAATTTTTATTTGCAAATTGACTTTGTTGGATAGAATAGCCCAATATCTGAAGAGTAGATTTATTTGAAAGCAGATATTTTTCAAGGTTAGTTAGACCTTGGTCGAAATCATTTTTTATTTTCCCATTCATATTCATCAATAACATCATGCCACGAGCAAGAAAGGGGTTTTCATCTTTTGAATCCAATTCCCATAGTATTTGAGTCTTTTCACCCTGAGGAGTTAGCTTCATGGTTACTATAGCTGGATATTCTTTTTCACCCTCCATAAATATTAAGGTGGATTTGGTAAATTGATTCTCTACAACTTCATCAAAAATCATTTTGCCTTGTCCGCTTTTTTTAGATTTCCAAGAATATGAACCTCCTACACCTGAAGTAGTTGGGCCGTATTCTAGTTGAATTAAGCTATCTTCCATGATCCATTTGCTCCAATTTGGCCAGTTTTTAAAATCACTGACTTGAGCAAAAATTTGATCAGGTGTATTTGAGATAGTTTTCGTAGATGATGCCGACATTTTTTTAGGCCCAAAACTGCAAAGGCCCAAGTAGGCCAATACTAGTATAATTAGAATATAAAGTATTTTTTTAATCATGATTAAATTATTTGAGAGTAAAAATAATAAACTTTTTTAATTATTAGGAAGAGGTAATTAATTCACTAAAAGATCATAAAAATATTCTTCATGATTGTCTAGCAATCCTTTAAGAATTAGAAATAAATCGAGAAAACAATTATATTTGTGAATAGACATGAGGAAATTTTTATTTATTATAGGCTGTTTACTAGGCTACATCAATTTATATCAAGCAAACGCTCAACTTACTCAGGCTGATAGCAGTTTATTTGTTAATTCCTTCACTGATCCAATATATATACCCTATTGGAATTACCCCCTTAAATGGTATGCTCATGATTCCGTCAAATCGAAATCTCAACTAACGCAGTATTTAAACAATGATTTTCCATTTACGCCTGCAGATATAAATAAGAATATTATTCAAGAAATTATCTTAGACAAATTTCAATTTGACACTGCCATTAATACATCATTTAATGCTTATCCAGCTATTTATGGTCAAACAAACCCAATTGTTAAATTAACTTATTCTCTTCATCAAAAGAAGGATACTGCTTATTCCGCATATACTCAAAGTACAATGTCTACAACAAGTAATTGCAAAACAGCTTTTTTGCTTTTACATGGTACAGGCATAAATACAACAAGTCAGTTTATGCAAAACCTTGGCTATGCAAATATTTTATGTGGTGTAAAAACTAAATGCTTGCAATATGGTGATGTATTTAGTTACTGTAAACCCAATGAAGATTGGCGGGCCATTTATTGGAATAGAAAAAAATTGGGCGATTATATTTTTGGTTATCTCGAAGCAACGGGGCACAACTATGGAACAGATTATTTGATTGAAAATATTGCGCTTGTAAAGTATTTAAAACAACACTATGAGAGAGTTGTGTTGCTTGGCATTTCAGAAGGAGGGTATGCTGCTCTTTTGAATGCATTATATAGTGAACCTGATGCTGCAGTCATTTCAGGAGGATATTCTATCAATTTTGATACTTACTTATGGTCTCAATTTACATTAAGTAGTAGATTTGGAAATCTCCCCCAAGTAGTCATTAGAGATACAGTAAAGAAAGTCATTAATACAAATAATACTAAGTATTTATTTACTTGGGGAGATTCTGATCCTGTGGCTTTAATGGATCCTGAACACGACTATCATTATACTGAGAACTATTTGAATAATCCTGGCAAGTGCAGTTACTATTATAATTTTAATAATCATACTTTTCCACCGTGCATTGCATTGGATTCTTTTTTTCAACGAGTATTGAATCAACCAAAAGTGAATTTCTACGTTGATGAAAATTTGTGCAAATCTGATTCTGTTGTTTTAAACTTAAAATTTTGCGGTCAAGCTCCTTTTTCAGCCCAATTATTTAGAAACGGTACTTTATTTTCTACTTTAAATTCTATTACGGATTCAATGCGATTAACGTTGAATCAGCCTGGTAGTTATCAGCTAAAAAATATTGATGATGCGAGTAATGCCTTAGGTATAAATAGTCAAATTTATACCTATGTAAAAGACCCGACTATTGGTTATAACTTGATTTCAAATAATTTTATTTGTGATTCTAATAAAAGTCAAATAAAATTTAATCTTACAGGAACTTCTCCTTGGGTATTAAAAAAGAATGTAAACAGTCAAATTAAATTTGATACTTTAATTCAATCGAGCAATGAACAGTATTATCCTAATGGGCAATTATTATTTTCGGAGTTAACAGATTCTAATAATTGTAAACTTGTATTAAATCAGACTATAGATATTGCAGATTCTATGGTAGATATCAATTTTTTGCAAACTCAATTTAATTGCACAAACGTAAAATATACATTACCACTGATCTTAAAAGGAAGAAGTCCTTGGACAATTCAATATGTTAAGAATAGTGTGGCTTCTCAAGTAATTACGAGTAGTGCAGCTCCGATATTAACTTTTGACAATGGTAATTATTTATTTCAGAAAGTAATAGATGGAAATGGTTGCAGTAAAACAATTAATAATGCTTATACATTCAATGCAGATACCATTGAGGCAAATTTAGGGTCATTAAGTTATGATTGTGATTCCGTTAAAATGAAATTGCCTATTCAGGTGGAAGGAAATTTTCCTATTACAATTCAATACTCAAAAGATAATATAGCCAAGCAGCTTGTATTAAATTCTTCACCTTATACATTCTATTTGTCAAATGGGAATTATGTTTTTAATCAGGCCATAGATTCTAAATCTTGTTTCGTGAATTTGAATTCATCTTATAATGTAAATGTGGATACTTTAAAGTTTACATTAGGATTGCCAACATATTCTTGTGATTCAAATAAAAATATGATTCATTTTGAACTAGAAGGTAATGGTCCTTGGACAATTCATTATACTGAAAATAATGTAAGTAAACAATTTGCAAGTAATCAGGCTTCATTCAATAAGTTATTTTTAAATGGATTGTATTCATTTAGTACAATTACAGATATTTATGGTTGTGTCAAACCAATGAATAAAGTGTATAATTTCTCAAAAGACACTTTAGAGTTTCTTACTACTAATCCTATCTATGTTTGTGATTCAAACAAGGCGAAAATTCATTTTGAAGTTGAAGGGAATTCTCCTTGGACCATTAGTTATTTGAAAAATAATATTCCGCAATTCTTTACTTCTTCATCAACTTCCTTTGATAAATACTTTGATAATGGGAATTATCAATTCACACAAATTACTGATGCTACTTGTCAGAAAATTTTAAATGCAAATTACTCCTTAGCATATAATGTGTTGAGTTTGGCGAGTCTAACTCCCACCTATAATTGTGATTCGAATAAAACAAAAATACATTTCGACGTGCAGGGTAATCCGCCCTATGTAATTGCATACACAGAAAATAATGTTTCAAAACAAATTGTTTCGAGCCAAAATTCATTTGATAAATTTTTCTCGAATGGTATGTATAGTTTTGATTATGTATCAGATGTTACGGGTTGTGTAAAATCAATTAATCAGGTCTTTAATATTGACTATGATACTTTAGCTGTTTCAATATCATCTCCCGTTTATGATTGCGATTCGAATAAAGTTCGTCTTCATTTTAATTTTGAAGGAAATCCAAGTTGGACAGTTCAATATCAAAAAAATAATGTTTCTTCTTCATTTAATACGATGAATACTTCCATGGATTCATACTTTGACAATGGTTCATATTTGATTACAGGAGTTTACGATCAGTCAGGATGTTTCAAGTCAATTAATTATGGGTTTAATGTGAATTATTCGCCTGTCGGAATGAATATCACAGAATTGCCATTTAATTGTGATTCAAATAAATCTGTACTTCAATTTAATTTGCAAGGTAATGGGCCTTGGTTGATTCATTATTTAGAAAATGGAATGCCCATGCAACTTGTATCAAGTGTAGGACAATTTGAAAAATTATTTTCGAATGGACAATATTCATTTACGGGTGTTACTGATAATACCAATTGTTTTTTATCTTTTAATGAATCTTTTGATTTTTACCATCATGTTCGATATTTATTAACAGGAACACCTCCATGGACATTTAGTTATACAAATGGTTTAAGTACATTGACGAAAAGTTTCAATCAAGCAGATGCTTCATTTTTTCTTTCAACTGGAAATTGGACTATAGTCAACGTCTCTGATTCAAATGGATGTATGAAAGCAATCAATGAAAATTATATCGCTAATTCTTTCCCGATTTCTGCTAACATATCTCAAATGTTTTACAATTGTGATTCTAATAAATTTCAAGTGAACGTTGATTTTGGCGGTAATCCAATGTTTAAATTGTTTTATGATAAGCTATTGCCTGGAGGAAATGTCACAAATAACTTCAATACTCTATCTGCCTTTGACTCTTTTTACTTTCCTAATGGGAACTACTTAATTACCCACCTCGAAGACTCAAATCATTGTACTTATCCAATTAATCAATACATAAATCCAAATTATAATCTACTATCTTATCAGAAATTATCTTCAGGTTTTAATTGCACTTCGGCTAAGTGGGAAGTTAATTATTTATTACAAGGAAATGCTCCTTGGATTATTAGTTATAAAAATTTGAATACTAATACCATTTCACAATCAACTTTCTACAATTCAAATGCAACACTTATTTTTAATGAAGGTAATTTTAAGCTTATGCATATTCAAGATGCTACTTGTTTACTGCCGATGATAGATACAATTCATAATCCATACAAATTAATTCAAAGTAATATTCAAATGTCTACTATCAATTGTGATTCTGGTAAAACCATGTTTATCGTGAATTCAGATGGAAATAAACCTTTCACTTAT
>CAZSUF010000023.1:14467-15416 GCA_964609875.1 uncultured Bifidobacterium sp. | reverse complement strand
ATTGATACATTTTATCTGCAAAAAGGATCGTGGTATTTCGAAAGTATTTCAGATTCTTTGGGATGCAAATTGACATTTAACGAGCCTTTTTATACCACATTTGAACCTTTTGTTTTTCATTCTATATCTAGCAACTATTTATGCGAAAAGGATAGTACAAAAATTGATTTTGATATTTCCCATTCAAATCCAATTACCATCAATTATCTAAGAAATCAAAATTTAAACCAATTAATTATTGATACACAACATAAATTTGTATTCGGCAATGGTGTGTATTCCTGGTTAGAAGCCATTGACACATTTGGATGTAAACTTAATTTAGGTTTAGTAGATTCAATCAGTAATGAACCCATCGGATTTGATTGGAGAAGTCAATCATTAAATTGTGATAAACGACAATATGAAGAGCAATTTTATTTACAAGGTAAATCACCTTGGAAACTGACTTATAATTTAAATAATATAGATCAATCAGTTGTATTTACAGATAGTTTAGTTCAATGGGCCATTCCTTATGGACAGTATTTTTTAGTATCCTTGAAAGATAGTAATCAATGTGAATTAGCTATTGATACACCTATTCATCTCTATCCATTTTTAACGGAAAATCCAGTATTGGAATTTAAAAATAATAGATTAGTTACACAAGCATCGCCGTATTCGTATACTTGGTATAGAAATAATTTGGTGATTGATTCCATGAGTGGCCATACGATCCCACCGCAAGGAAATGGAGCTTATGTTGTATTTGTAAAAGATTCTGCAGGCTGTATATTTATGTCAAATGAAGTTCAACTTGATTTTCCTAATGATATTAATATCTATCCAAACCCAGCAAGTGGTTTGTTTAGTATATTGGTAAATGAAGATTTTGGAGATTTTTGGCAATATGTAATTTATGATATGTCAGGTAAGAAACTTTTACATGGTTTATCTGAATCACCTT
>CAZSUF010000023.1:10790-14454 GCA_964609875.1 uncultured Bifidobacterium sp. | reverse complement strand
AAATTAGCCTTGGCAATCTTGCGCATGGATTATATCAAATTAGCATTTAATTTGACCCTGAAATTAGTCATGCTAAGAAAGTATTTCAGCTTTTAGTTCAGTAAGACAACTTGAATAGCTGACAATATTGTGGGTTTCAAATCCAAAGTTTCATTAGTTTTATTCAAATAAGTTTTCTTTTTGAATTTTAAAATGACCATTAATTTTTATTTAAGAAGTATGTATTTATTTTTACTTACCTCATAAATTTTAATATAAATCTAGTCTCCATATAGATATGTATGGTTGATCACTTATATTTACCACTAAAGTCGAAAAATGTTTAAATTAGGACAAGTAAATCAGCTTACCATATTACGGACAACAAGTGTTGGCATGTATTTAGGTGATGATGAAGGCAATGATGTTTTATTGCCTTTAAAGTATATTCATGAAGATTTTGAAATAGGGCAGACTATCGATGTATTTGTGTATAAAGATTACGAACAACGATGGGTTGCCACTACTTTAAAACCTTTTGCACAATTACATGAATTTGCCTACTTAAAAGTACGAGATGTATCTGCACATGGTGCCTTTTTAGAGTGGGGGCTTGAAAAAGATTTGTTTGTTCCGTTTAAAGAACAGAAACAAAAAATGGAAGCTGGAAGAAATTATATCGTGTATATCTATATTGATGAAATTACAAATCGGTTAGTCGCAAGCACGAAAATCAATCGATTTTTAAATAATGAAGATTTTGATATTTCTCCAGGCACTTTAGTTGATTTATTAATTTTTGAAACTACACCTTTAGGCTATAATGCCATCATAAACCAACAATTTAAAGGCCTCATTTATCATAGTGATATTTTTCAGCCTATACAAATTGGACAAACTTTGCAAGGGTATGTAAAGCTTATCCGAGAAGATGGTGGAATTGATTTAAGTTTACAAGCCAAAGGTATAAAGCAATTAGAAGAAGGAGCAGAACATATTTTGGCACAACTAAAAAAGCAAGGTGGCTTTATTCCACTTCATGATAAAAGTTCACCTGAGGATATCATTCAACATTTAAAAATGAGTAAGAAGAATTTTAAAAAATCTGTGGGTATTTTATTTAAAAATAAAACCATACTTCTCGAACCTAATGGAATTCGATTAATAAAGTAAGATTTAATCAGTTGATAATGGATGACAAATTCTTATTAATATGAAAGGTTCAAGACATTTAGACCGCCATTTCTAAAATAAAAGGATTTGATCTTCTTTCTTCGCCAATGGTTGTTTCTGGACCATGACCACTGTATACAACGACTTCGTCATCTAATTCTAATAATTCTGTTTTAATGCTATTCATTAATGTGTTATAATCGCCACCAGGCAAATCGGCGCGACCAACGCTTTGTTTAAATAAAACATCACCACTGATGAGAATTTTTTGTTGAACGTGGTAAAAACATACGCTTCCTGGTGAATGACCTGGCGTGAGTAAAATTTTAAATTGATCCTGACCAAGTTTCAGAAACTGTCCTTCTTTTAAATAAAAGGTCGGTGGGGGAGAAGTTACAAAAAGCATATTATACATGGCACCTGCAGTCGGAGCCGCATCAAATACAGGTTTGTCTTTCTCATGAAATGCTAAAGGGATTTTATATTTTAACATCACGGCGGCATTTCCAAATAGATGATCCAAATGCGTATGAGTATTTACTAATAAAATCGGCGTAATTTCTTCATCTGTAAGATATTTGAAAAATAAATCAAATTCACTAATTTCATACATTCCAGGATCAACAATAATAGCTTGTTTATTTTCGTTAATCACTACATAGGTATTTTCCTGAAACGGATTAAAGGTAAATTTCTTAATTTGAATCATTTGATGAGTTTGATGCAAATTTATAAAGAATTAAACTTTTTTAAATAAGTTTAATCTATTGAACCTTAATTGTACATATTTCGTATTTTTAATTTCTAAATATTTCGTGCAAACGAACATAATGAAGACCATTTTTACTTCCATATTTTTTCTTTGTTTTGGGCTTGTGGTATATGGCCAAGCTTCTTGGGAGCAATTTGGGCAAAATAGAGTTCAATATAGATCTTTTGAATGGCAATATTTTGATAGTACTCATTTTAGAACTTTTTATTATGATTATGGTAAAGCCAATGCAGTGTATGCTATTGGTGTGGCAGAACAAGAACTATCCAATATTGTGTACCTGATGGGTGGGAGATTAAATAAAAAATTGAATATTATTATTTATAACTCATTTGGGGATTATCGTCAAACTAACTTAGGAAGAAAGAATGAAGAGAATAATGAAGCAAATGGAGGTAAAATTGATGTAGTTGGCGATAATATTCCTGTATATTTTAATGGAGATCATGAAAATTTAAAAAAACAAATTCGTAAGGGTATTTCTAGTGTGATTAAAGACAATATGTTATTTGGTGATAACCTAAAAGAAATTGTGAAAAATGCCGTTAGAATGAATTTGCCTGAATGGTATACTACAGGTTATGTAAATTATATTGCTGATGAATGGACACCTCTCAAAGAAGCTGAATTAGTAGGACTCATTCAAATGAAAAAAACTGCATCATTTGCAGAATTGGCAAATGCACAGCCTGCCTTATTGGGGCATTCATTTTGGCATTTTATTTCTGTTCATTATGGAGAAAATTATATTTCAAATCTTTTGTATTTGACTAGATATCGAAAATCTGTGAATAGTGCACTAGAAATTGTTTTAAAAAAGCCCGCTAAAGAGGTGTTTAATGAATGGCAATCACATTATGTTGCGCCTAATGAGATACAAGAAAGTCAAGACAGCTTGCAAGGAAAATTCATACTCTCCAGATTAAAAACAAAAAGTGATGTTGATTATAGTCACTTTGCCACCTCTCCGAATGGCCGTGAAATTGCTTATGTAGAAAAAAAAGATGGGCAATATACTGTAAAAGTAATCGATACTAAATTTAAAAAATCATTTGAAGTATTGTTAGGGGGTATTCGAGCAGCACAAGAATTATCAGATCCAGATTATCCAATTTTAAGTTGGAGTACAAGCGGTAAAAAATTAGCCGTACTTTATCAAAAGAAGAATATGCTTAATCTGAGGATTTTTACAACAGGTAAAAGGAAAATGGAGAATAGGTATATTTCCCCCAATAAAATTGACAGAATCACTGGGATTTGTTTTATGGAAGATGAAAATTCATTAGCTGTAACAGGAATTAAGAAAGGACAAAGCGATTTATTTCGATTGGTAATTAGAAACTCAAGATTTGAGCCAATCACTAAAGATTTATTTGATGACAAAAATCCAGTATTTGTTCAGAACGGTATCCAAAATGGAATTTTATTTCTATCGAATCGAACCACACCTTTCATTGGCGAAAACAGCAAAAGCAATGCATTTAGTACCAACTTTAATTTATACTTATATGATCCGTCAAAAGGAACAAATCTGCTACAATTAAGTCAAACAAATCAACAGGTTTTACATCCAATACAATGGGGGTTAGAGGAATTTGCTTTTCTGCAAGAAGAAAATGGTAAACAAATTAGGAAGATAATTAAGATTGAAAAGCAACTTGAAGGAAGAGATACATTTTCAGTTGAAAATTCAGCCCCTCAAAATTATACTGTACTTAAACAAGATTATCTTAATAACAC
>CAZSUF010000023.1:0-10780 GCA_964609875.1 uncultured Bifidobacterium sp. | reverse complement strand
AATAAGACTTGGGATTGCGAAAGGCCTTTTTGAAAATCATTCGTCACAAAAACGAATATTTATTTTTACAGTCACCTATTGCCAAATTGCAAGAAGAACATAAAAATTATATGCTGAGTCAATCAGATACCTTAAAGCAACAAATTTTAGAAGATACTATCCAAATTTCGGATGACTACTATACCTCATTTGATCAAGACACCACCAGGGCTATTTCATTAGAAAATATTTTTAATAATAAATCCAAAAATGGTTCAAGGTTTCAATTGTTTACAGAGGCCATTTTAGTAAGTAAACCTAAAAAATATCGAGCTACTTTTTATCCTGATTTTATACAAACTAGTTTAGACAATACCTTATTGTTTACCCGCTATCAGCCTTTTGATTATAATGGAGGGAGGTTTAGTAATCCGCCACTTGCAGGTTTCATTACTTCTACTTTAACGGATGTGATGGAAGATTACAAAATAACAGGAGGGGCAAGATTGGGTACCGATTTTAATTCCTTAAACTACTTTCTTTCGTTTAATAATTTTAGACGAAGAACAGACTGGGATTTTTTATATTTTCATAATTCAACAAGTAACCTGTATGATTTTACTGATGGAGCTCCGCCAAACTATTCACCTTATCCCGTTCTAGGAAAAGTACTTTTAGATTATTTTCAAACTAGTTGGACTTATCCATTTGACATGCTGCAAAGTGTAAAATTTCAATTAGGCTTAAGATATGACCATATAAGAATTAAGGCCAAAGATAAATATAGCATAGAGATTCCTGATGATAAGCAATATTGGGGTGTGAGCAGAGTCGAGTATGTGTATGATAATAGTATTTCTCCGATGTTGAATATTAGAAAGGGGACTAGACTTAAAATTTTTGGCGAATACCAATATAAATTTAATCAAGAAACAAAAGGGTTTTATAATTTCGGTTATGATGCTAGAAACTATCTTACACTCTATAAAAATTTAATTTTAGCTTCAAGAATTGCTGGAGCACACAGTGGAGGGAATGCAAAAATTCTATACTTTCTCGGTGGAGTAGATAATGATTTAAATCCAAAACAAGACCTGAATACAATTATAGATTTTTCTCAAAACTATGCATTTCAATCCTTAGCCACTAATTTAAGAGGGTATAGACAAGGATATCGTAATGGCAATAGTTTTATGGTAGTGAACGAAGAAATTAGATTCCCAATTTATAACACTCTGTTTAAAAAGAATATCAAATCTGGATTTATTAGAAACTTACAATTAGTGGCCTTTGCTGATATTGGAAGTGCCTGGAAAGGAATTTTGCCTGATGAGAATAATATTAAAAATCCTAACATGGTGAAGGATCCAAATTCAACCGTGACTGTTTATATCGAAAATGGCACTTATGATTTTGGATTAGGTTATGGATTAGGCTTGAGAACTCGTTTATTGGGATATTTTTTAAGGTCTGATTTTGCATGGAATATTGAAGGAGTTAAAAAGCCCATGATTCACATTTCTTTGGCCACAGATTTTTAGTATGGATAAAATTTACAAGATTAATTATTCGTTTTGTGCTGCATTTTTATTTCATTTTATATGTTGCCTTGTAAGCTTAAATACTCTGGCACAAAATCAAGTTGTAGATTCTTCATTTCAAATAATTGATTCTGTGAGAGCCTTGCAGATTGACTCTGTTGTAGGAATTGATGTTGATTCTACGAAAGCAAATAATGATGTAAAACGCAATAGAAGTGCTGTCATAGAAGGTTCATTAAAGGATTACACCACAGCAGAGCCTTTATCTTTTGCTACTGTTTATTTTCCAAACTCAGGTGTAGGCTGTCGTTCTGATATTGATGGAAATTTTACTTTGAAAGTAGCCAAGTATTTTCCTTCCGATACTATTTATATTACCATGATAGGTTATAAAAAGAAAGCAATTGTAATTGATACTTCAGTAACATTTCAAAGACTTAAAATTGAAATGGACAGGTCTGCATTTGAAATAAAGAATTTTGTATTTAAACTAGATAGAAATCCTGGGTTGACTTTAGTAAAAAAGGTCATCAAAGCAAAACCATTCAATAATTACGACAAAGCTTCTAATTATAGTTACGAGGTATACAATAAGTTAGAAATGGATATTAATAAAATTCCTAAAAAAGCTTTTAAAACATCTCCTTTATTAAAGAAATTTAATTTTGTACAATCATTTATTGATTCAAGTAGTGAGGAAAAACCTTTTTTACCCATGTTTCTAACTGAAACAATTTCGGATTATTATTATCAAAAGAAACCGAAAAAAATGAAGGAATTTATAAAGGGTTCTAGAATTTCAGGATATAAAAACCAAAGTGTTTCTCAAATGTTGGGTTCTATGTATGAAAACATTAATATATACGATAATTCAATTCCTATTTTTAATGTAGATTTCGTAAGTCCTATTGCCAATGATGCGCCTAATTTTTATAAATACGAAATTACTGACACCCAAGAAATTAATTCCCGCTTATGCTATCAGGTAGCCTTTTCGCCAAAACGTTCAGGCGAACACACTTTTAATGGAGATTTTTGGATTCATGATACTGATTTTGCTGTGCAAAAGATTAATATGATTGTGACGAAAGAACAAAATATTAATTGGGTAAATAAGGTGACCATGATGCAAGAATTTACTTGCTTTGAAGATACAATTTGGTTTTTAACTAGAGATAAATTCTATGTAGATTTTCTTCCTCCACATGGTGATAAAGTGGCAGGTTTTTTAGGAAGAAAAACCACTTCGTACAAAAATATTGTTGTGAATCAGGATTCAATAGAAGATGTGGTCAATGATAAAAAATACCGATCTGATTTGACTATGCAAGAAGAGGCCTTGAATAGAAATGAAGCTTATTGGAATACAGTAAGACATGATTCTTTGACAAAAAATGAGAAATCGATTTATAAAATGATCGACACTATTCAAGGATTGCCAATCTATAAAAAATATTATTCAATCTTTTATTTTATCGGAACAGGTATCAAAGAGGTTGGACCCTTAGAAATTGGTTCGGTATATAATCTTTACAGCAAGAATATCATTGAAGGCGCTAGATATCGATTTAATTTAGGCACTACACCTAAGTTGTTTAAGAATGTATATTTAAGAGGGTATTTAGCCTATGGTACTAGAGATCAACGTTTCAAATATATGGCAAGTGCTTTATGGATATTGAAACGAAACCCTCGAATGTTCATTTATGCGGAAGTCAAAAAGGATATCGATAATTCAGTAAGCCTTTATGATGATAGTAAATCAATTGATAATATTTTTAGTTCAATTGGAAGGAAATCTAATATTCCTTGGAAATTAGCCTTTATAGAAAGACAGCGTATAGAATTCTATAAAAGATTCTTTAATGGTTTTAGTTATTTTGCTAGTTTCGAAAGAAAAATATTTACTCCTTATTTGCCCTTACCTTCACTTGGAATTTTTCAAGATGGAAGGCAACTTCCTGCTAGTTCTGTAAATAGTACAGAAATTGGACTTGAATTAAGGTATGCACACAAAGAACAATTTGTCGAAGGAAATTATTATGTAACAAGTTTAGGTACTCAATTTCCTATCATTAAACTTAATCTTAGCTTGGGCTTAAAAAATTTGTTAGGAGGTAATTACAATTATCAAAAAGTAAGATTAACAATTTCTGATAACCAGAAAATTCCGAGAATGGGAGCTATCTATTATAATGTGTTTGCGGGTAAAACTTTTGGCACTTTGCCATACTCCTTATTAGATATTCATCCTGGGAATGAATTCTATTATTATGCTTCTCATTCTTTCAACATGATGTATCGCTATGAATATATGAGTGACCAATATGTGGGATTAATCACAGAACATTCATTAGGAAGTTTATTTTTTAAATACATTCCTTACGTCAAGAAAATGAAAATCAGAGCCTTTTGGAATATGAAAGGTGTGTATGGAAGTCTTTCCCCGTCTAACCAATTACTGAATATGAATAAAGGTTATCCATTTCAAACATTGGCTAAAAGCCCATACCTCGAAGTCGGAACTGGTTTAGAAAATATATTCAAAGTACTGCGTGTAGATTTTGTTTGGAGGGTATTGCCTTACAGGGCTCTCATTGATAACCCTGCAAGGCGTTTCGGTATTTTTGGAAGCTTGAAATTTGCATTTTAAGTGTAGAAATTTCATTCTTCATTCTCCATGAATTCAGTAAATTCTAATTACTACAAATCAAATTTTATCCCCTGAGCTAATGGCAATTTATCAGTAAAATTAATCGTATTCGTTTGACGACGCATATACACTTTCCAAGCATCAGAACCACTTTCGCGACCTCCGCCTGTTTCTTTTTCACCTCCAAAAGCACCGCCAATTTCAGCTCCACTAGTGCCGATATTCACATTGGCAATGCCACAATCACTACCACTTTGAGATAGGAATTTTTCAGCTTCACGTAAATGATTTGTCATGATGGCACTACTTAATCCTTGTGGAACATCATTTTGCATGGCAATAGCCTCATCTAAATGTTTATATTTCATGATGTACAAAATAGGCGCAAAAGTTTCATGTTGAACTATGCTGAAACTATTTTTAGCTTCGATTACACAGGGTTTTACATAACAGCCACTTTCATAAGCCTTGCCTTTTAATACGCCCCCTTCAACTAAAATTTTTCCACCTTCTGCTTTGGCTGTTTCTATAGCATGCAAATAGGCCGAAACGGCTGCCTGGTCAATCAATGGACCAACATGATTTTTACTGTCTAATGGATTTCCGATCTTCAATTGCTTATAGGCATTGACTAATTTATCAGTAAATTTCTTGTATACTTTTTCATGAATAATTAAACGTCGGGTAGTCGTGCAACGTTGTCCGGCTGTACCAACTGCCCCAAATACCGCGCCAATTAAGGACATGTCCAAATCGGCATGCTCAGAAATAATGATGGCATTGTTACCACCTAATTCTAACAAACTTCTACCTAATCTACCGCCCACTGTGGCCCCGACAGCCTTGCCCATTCTGGTACTACCAGTGGCCGATATCAATGGAATTCTTTTGTCTTCACTCATCCATTCACCTACTTCTCTGCCGCCTTGGATTATACAACTTACACCTTCTGGCACTTGATTGTTTTTAAACACATCTTTGATTATATGTTGACAAGCATTTGCCGTTAAGGGTGTTTTTTCGCTTGGTTTCCAAATACATACATCACCACAAACCCAAGCTAAAGCCGCATTCCAACTCCAAACAGCTACCGGGAAATTAAAGGCAGAGATAATACCCACAATGCCTAATGGATGATATTGCTCATACATTCTGTGCCCAGGACGCTCACTGTGCATGGTTAAACCATATAATTGTCGACTCAATCCAACAGCAAAGTCACAGATATCAATCATTTCTTGCACTTCACCTAAACCTTCTTGCAAGCTTTTTCCCATTTCATAACTCACTAATTTCCCCAAAGCTTCTTTGTTTTTTCTCAATTCGTCACCAATTTGACGAACTACCTCACCTCTTTTCGGAGCAGGCCATGTTCTCCATTCCGTAAAAGCCTTTTGTGCCTGTTTTATTACCTTTTCGTAATCATTTTTTTTTGTTGAGTATACTTGCCCAATCAGTTGACCATCCACTGGAGAAAAACTTTCCAATTTTTCGCCTTTACTTTCTATCCATTGAGTCCCAGTGCTTGTTCCAGCATTTAATTTGCTTAGTTTAAGTTGCTTTATTGTTTTTTGCATGAATGTTGTTTTTTGCACCGCAAAAGTAGAATAAAATATTAAGGTTTAGTAGCCGATTTTACCATAATCTAATAATCTGGGTTTTAGAATATCACAAGTAAAAGAGTACTTCATTGTCCTTTTTTTATTGATTTTGGGCGGCACACGCGCTTTTCGCTCCAAGTCCTCTCCCGATTCGGCTAGAACATTTGTTTAAAAATAATCAGGGTAAAGCCTCTCGGGATGCGGGCTTTTTGCTTCAATCGCTGCCGCAATGCACCTACAAATAATATTTTTTAGCATAATTGAACTTTCTACTAACATTCAGCAAGGTTGATTCGTATTAGAAACAAGCAATCTATGATTGGGATAAATTAGACATGAAAATAAAAATAAAGATGAAGAAACAGGAGATAATAGGTCAAGAGAGTGGTTAGTAAATTTGTATGAAAACCCTATATTTGAACTTATACAAGAATTAAAATAAATCGAAGAGTCTGCTAACAAATCTTATCATAGAAGGATGCTTAAAAAATGACCGCAAAAGTCAGCGGGAGTTTTATGAATATTGCTATCCAATGATGATGAGAATCTGCAAACGATATACCGATAATGAAGATGAAGCTGTAGAAAGCATGAATGCTAGTTTTTTGAAAATTCTTAAAAAACTAGATACCTTGAAAGATATCGACACCATTCATGGTTGGATTAAGCAAGTCACTGTCAATACATCCATCGATTTTTATCGTTCTAAAAAAAGATATTTAGATAAAACTAGACTTACCATTGATAATGAATATTCCACAGTCGGGAATAATTTGGTCAATGTAGATTTTACAGAAAGCAGGATGGATAGTGCACATATTTTTACACTGATTCAACAATTACCCCAAACTACCCGAGAGGTACTAAACTTATTTGCGATAGATGGTTATAGCCACAAGGAAGTTGCCGAGATGTTGCAAATTAGCGAAGAGTCTTCTCGTTGGCATTTACATAGAGCTAGAAAATTGATGGCTGATAAATTAGAAAAAACAAATGAATACCACAAAGTAAAGTCATGACAAACAATGAATATAATCCACTTGACGAGTATCTACAAGAAAAGGTAGAGAATGCGCCTATGCTCTTTAGGGAAGAGTATTGGGATAAAATGTCAGGTCTTCTTGATGAAGAAGATAAAAACAAAAAGAAACCTTTTCTTTGGAGAGGGCTTTCTATTTTAGCTGTTTTGCTTACTTTAGGTTTGGGTGCCTATGTTTTTCCTAAGTTGAAAAAGGCACCTCAACAAGAATCAGTTACCCCTAAAACTGAATCTACAGATCAACAAACACTTCCTTCAGTCAATCAAGATATACCTGAATCTCAACAAAATGTCTCAGCATCAAATAATACATCTAGTTCAAATACACCCACAAATAACCAACCAGAGGTTTCAAAAAGTCAAGATCAAGCTCAGCAATCTTTATTAGGCACTTCAACATCGATTCAAGAAAATATCAAAAATCAAGCTAATACATTTGCATCAAAGAATGAGTCTTCGGTAAAAAATAAGGTAAGTTCAACAAATACCACCTCGAACCCAGAAAATCAAAAAACTTCTCAATTGGCCAACAGAGCTAATATCAATACGACTTCTACCAATCAAACTTCAGCAACTACTAAACAGTCAAATGTAGCAAGTCATCAAACTGTGTCAAATTCAAAAGCTTCTACAAAAGACAATTTGGCCTCACTTCCTAAAAATGGAAATTCTCCAAAAAGAAAGAATGAAAAGAATAAGCAACATGTAGTGCCTACTTCGACAAGTACGGACAATGCTGAATCAAATCAATCAACCGCAAACACAAAGAATTTAAGGGAGGCTAATCAATCAATGGAAGGTCAGTCATTGGCAAGCCAAACAGCTAAAGTAGTGAATATACATGGTAAGTCTATGATACAAATGGATTCTGCTAATTTTACACATAAAACATCTTTGGATGTGAAACAAACCAATCCTAGATATGTCGCAGGGTTAGGACTTTATACGCCTGAAGTGCTCGACAGTATTGTGTTGACTTATAAACCTGCAGAAACTACTGATCAAGCAGCCGAAGTTCAGTCAGTTCAAAATAATTCAATAGAACAGGTAAAAGAAAAAGGGCTTTTCACTCCTAAACCCATTAGCTTCTTTATTGGAGCTGGTCTAAATATGAACAAAGGCTTTAAAGGAAATGTAGAATCTCCCATTTCTTGGGGCTTTGCACCTTTTGTAAGCGCAGGATTTGAAAAAGCAATTTCTTCAAAAATAACCATGGCGTCACAAGTCGGATTTACTTATTTCAATGGATTGAATACCATGAAAAAGGTGACGAATTATAATTATTCATTTGGATTTGATTCTACCCAACTTTCAGTAGTCCATAAAAAGCTATTTCAAATTTATTTGCCTGTTTCTTTATACTATCAAGTCATGAATAACCACTTTCTAATGGCAAGCATCGGAGCAAGTTATTCTTTAGATGTGTCAAGTTCAGTGAAGGATAACCAAACAGCCAATGCCACGAATAAAAATGGCTACAGCACTGGATTTAATCCTTTCGATTTCTTTGTTGGGGCAGGGTATGGCTATCAACTTACCAATCGAATTATGATTCAATTAAATATACAACAAGGGTTCATGGATATGACCAAGAACACCTATTTTAATAACACAAACAAGAATACCCAAACCAGATTATCTGTTGGTTTGAAATATTCGTTTAGTCGCAATGAACCTTAATTTATATAACACATGCAAAGTGCCTTAGAAATATTATTGACTAACAAAAAAATCGAAATGATGAAAGCTATTTTGTACATGGCCGTGTTCTTTTCTTTTTTAACTTCCTGTAGTAAAAAAGAAGTGCCTATATCAAATACAGGTCAACCCGTGTTTATGTTCAAAGGAACTATTGGAGGCGATACAGTAAATCTTGAAGCAGGAGTAAATAATATATATATGTTCACTGGATTTTTTAAGGATTCACAAAATTTGGTTACCTTAAAAAGCTATTTAGCAAAAGACAATTGTAACAACTGCGAGCCTTATCTTTCTTTTGAAGTAAAAGATATTGATGCTAGTAACTCGAATTTTTTAGTGAGCAAAATCGAAGATATTTTTACAGGAAATGTATTCAAATCATTTTCGCTTGACTCCATCATATCTACCACAAATATTGAAACCTTTACCTTTATTCCAGAAATAACTTCGGGAAATCATCAATGGGATTTTGGGGATGGAAGCGTATCCTCTATGGCTTCACCAACCCATGTGTTTAGTTCTGGGGGTATAAAAAATGTTAGACATATTTATTCTGCACCTAGTGCCTTAGATACTATGGTCAATCAAATCAATGTAGATTTTCAATCACCTTGCAGACCGCAGTTTTCTTACATGTTTGATTCTATGACTAATGTGGCGACTGTAACTGCCAATCCAGGCTTTAGCTCCTATATTTGGAATTATGGCAATGGTTCTATTGGTGTAGGTCAATCAGATTCGAATGTTTATAATAACGCTGGAGTCTATACTATCACCTTGAGTGCTTCAAATAGCTCATGCAGTAGCAGCACTTTTAAGAAAAAATTGAGTGCGAATTTTTTCAATCAAACAGATTTTGCTAATTATAATTATACCACTTCAACTAGCACAATTACATCGGCAATACCTCGCTTAAATAAATCAGCGTTTATTATTACTTGGATACAAAATGGCAAAGATTATAGGTCGTATAAAAACATCAAAGGAATTAATCAAAGCGGTAATCCTGTTTTTACTTTCACCGATTTTTCTTTCTATGATCCAAATGAAAAAGGAGAAAAAACAATTAAAGTTAGAGGTACCATTGATACTTATTTATACAACTATGCGAATGCAAATGATTCTATTAAAATTAAAAGCAGTCAAGTTGTTTTAGCCGCGGCATATCCTTAGGACTGTTTGTATTGTGGCAGCGATTGCAGCGAAAATCCCATCTCGTTCTTCAAAACGAGATGGATTGAAGCGTAAAGCGCGGTTGCCACCCAAAAAAAAATACTAATACTGTTCCGTTTCGTTCGGGAAATCGCCACTTTTCACATCCGCAATATATTGCTTAGTGGCATCATGAATTTGCTCGTATAAATTCAAATATCTTCTGAGAAATCGTGGATTAAATTCTTTGTTGATGCCCAACATATCATGCATCACTAAAACCTGTCCGTCTACATGCATGCCAGCACCAATGCCAATGATAGGAATTTTTAATTCTTCAGCTACTTTCTTTCCAAGTTCTGCTGGAATTTTTTCTAACACAATAGCAAAGCATCCTGCCTCTTCTAATAATTTTGCATTTCTGATGAGTTCTAACGCTTCTTCTTCTTCTTTAGCACGCACGTTATAGGTACCAAACTTGTAAATGCTTTGAGGGGTAAGTCCAAGATGTCCCATCACCGGAACGCCTGCCGAAATAATTCTTTTTACTGAATCAATAATTTCTTCTCCACCTTCCATTTTAATCGAATGAGCACCGGCTTCTTTCATGATACGTATGGCGCTGTTGAGTGCTTCCTTGCTATTGCCTTGATAAGATCCAAAAGGTAAATCTACAACGACCAAACTTCTTTTTACAGCGCGAATCACAGAGGCCGCGTGATAAATCATTTGATCTAAGGTAATCGGGAGGGTAGTTTCATGTCCAGCCATTACATTACTGGCACTGTCACCCACTAACAGGATATCGATGCCCGCATCATCAAGAATAGTTGCCATCGAAAAATCATAAGCTGTAAGCATGGAGATTTTTTCACCTCTTTGTTTCATCGCCAATAAGGCATGCGTGGTGATTTTCTTAAATTCTTTATTTTCTTGATGAATGCTCATGAAGTGAAATTTGAGCAACAAATGTAGTCGTTTAGCTTTGATATTACCTACTTTTTTAATAGCTAAATACTTTTTTATGCCCCCGATTTTCTTAGGACTCACCTCGTCTTTTTAGGCGGGGACCCTGAATTTCAGGCTACAATGAAGTATTCTATGTAGGTAAAAT
>CAZSUF010000022.1:14428-21884 GCA_964609875.1 uncultured Bifidobacterium sp. | reverse complement strand
CAAAAAGATTATAACAATAATTTGGTTGTTTCAACATCTTAGAATACGAAACGAAACATGCGGTAACTATAGTATTCATCGGGAGCATAATAAAAAAAATCTTTGTATATCCCTAAACCCGGTAAATCTGCTTCAATCTATTCCTGTCCTAAGTTGTATTGATCTGCGCTAATCCGCCAAATCTGCTCAATCAGTGTTCTATTCTACACACCTTTAAATCTACCCGAATCCGATCAATCAGTGTTCCATTATCTGCATCAACCTGCCTTTAATCACAAGCAATTTTCTGCACCCTATTTGCATGACGCCCACCTTCAAATTCCGTATTTAAAAAAGTATCTACAAACTGAATGGCTTCATCTAATGAAATAAATCGAGCAGGCAAACAAATAATGTTGGCATCATTATGTTGACGAGCCAATGCTGCCACTTCATCATTCCAACACAAGGCCGCTCTGATACCTGCATGTTTATTGGCTGTCATACTCACCCCATTGGCACTACCACAAATTAATATCCCGCGTTGAGCCTTACCTGATTCTACATCTTCTGCGACAGGGTGTGCAAAATCTGGATAGTCTACGCTACTCGTAGTGTCTGTGCCCCGATTAATGATTGTATAGCCCTGAGCTTCTAAATACTCGATTAAATTTTCTTTGTATTCTACTCCAGCATGATCTCCTCCGATGGAAATAATTTGAATGTCTTGCATTGAATTTTGTTGCTTTTTTTATTTATTTAAGTGAAACGTTTTCGTCGCCAATTTTATAGCCCATATGATAAATCTCTACTTTGTACGAGCCTTTTGCAAAATTAGATAGAGGTTTCCAGTCTGTAGAAATGCCTCTTACTTTTTCGCCTTGTTTGTAAGAAACAGTTTTAGTAGCTGTATATACTTTTTCAGAACCATCAGCTAATTTAAACTTTGTACTTCCAGTGCCATCGGCCGAAGCTATGCCACCCGCAGGGTCTGCCACACAAATATAAATTACCTTCTCGCCACTTTCACTGATTCTATTATCATCCAAATCAAAAGTAATTCTCATCTAATCTGCTTTCTTAGCCTTTTCGGTTTCCTTTTCTTTTTCTTTACCTAACAAATTTTTTCTCATATTAATAGCTTCCATCCTGAAGTTTGAAGCATGCAATACTGTACCTAATTCAACTGTTTTCTCTAGTTGTTTTTTCTCTTCTTTTAACCCTTCTCTCTCCTTACTTACTTGATCTTTCTCATCGATCAATTGTTTTTTCTCTTCACTAAGTTGAATATTTTCTTGCTTCAAAGCAGTAATTTGTTCTTGAAACGAATTCATTTTAGAATTCAATTGTGCAATCAACTTATTGGCTTCTTTAAGCTGTGATTCACTCGCATTTTTATCGCTTAAAATAGATTTAATTTTTGCTTTGAGCGCTTCAACTTCCTCTCCCTTGGTCGACAACAAACTATCCATTTGCACACTTTGATTCTTCATTTCATCTAATCTTGCCAAGGCTGCATTGTATTCTGTTTCTATAGAAGCCTTATCATTGGCTACTTCTGTAACTTGGGTGGTTAAATCTTCATTCTCATCTTCAGCTCTATTTTTTGTTAAATAAAGATAGATCGCAGCACCTAACAATAAAACAATAATGCCTAAATATATCCAACTTGAACTAATCCCTTTTTTAGGTTCATTTGATTGTATTTCCATAATAAATTTAATTTGAAACAAAGGTATAGATTGAAGAAGTAAATGTTAGCTACAAAATGTAAACATTTGTTATTATTTTTGCCTCGGAATTTTTCAATCGAAGCATACCCATTTTATTAGAAAGAATTCCGTTTTAATTAAAACCTAATAAAATGAATGTACTTGAGAACCTCCTGCTCATCGATATTGAGACAGTTTCAGGCGTTTCGTCTTACAGTTCCTTAGACGAAAAAATGCAACACCTTTGGAACAAAAAATCCTGTCAAATAGAAAAAGATAGTCCCAACCCAGAAATGGTTTTTTCGGAAAAAGCGGGAATCTATGCCGAATTCGGAAAAATTGTGTGCATCGGTCTTGGCTACTTTACGCACATAGATGATCAATGGCACTTGAAAGTTAAAAGCCTCTTTGGCGAAAACGAAAAACAATTGCTCAAGCAATTTCATGAAGTATGCTCGCGTTTTTTTACCACACCTAACAAACAATTTTGTGGACATAATATCAAAGAATTCGATATCCCTTATATCTGTCGCCGCTCCTTGATTAACAGCATGCCTTTGCCTCCTATCTTGGTCGACTTGCAAAATAAAAAACCCTGGGAAAATCCGATGCTTGACACCTTGCAACTTTGGAAATTTGGCGAATACAAAAATTTTACTTCAGTAGAACTTTTAGCCACCATTCTCGATATCGAAAGTCCCAAGTCTGATATCGATGGAAGTCAAGTAGGCAAAGTGTTTTGGGAGGAACATAATTTAAAAAGAATTGCGTCTTATTGCAACCGCGATGTGGTTACTGTGGCTCAGATTCTAATGCGCTTAAACGCACTCCCTTTAATTCCTTCGTCACATATCCATTTTTTAGAAGATATCGAGGCCAACATCCCTGCATAAATTGTATCATTGCATCTTGAAGAAAAGGTATAGAGTAAGTTCTTACATTCTTTGATTTGATAGGGGGCGTGTCTCGTTGTGCAGTGATGCATTTCACATGCCGAGAATAGCGTGACTGCCCAACGAGATCGGGCTGTTCGCTGCAATCCATCTCGTTTTGAAGAACGAGATGGGATTTCCGCTACCATCCCTCACGCAGTCAAGTCATGTAAAGTATCCTAAGCAACCTTTTATTCAATTTTATGTAGCCCTTATGAAAGCAGTCAATGATATTTTAAAGGAAATCAACAATCGTCAATTCAAACCTGTATATGTTTTTGATGGCGAAGAAGCTTATTATATCGATCAACTTACTCATGCCTTCGAAAATCATGCCCTCGAGCCTCATGAAAAAGATTTTAACCAAAGTGTTTTTTATGGCAAAGATGCCGACTGGACCGATGTGGTCAATGAATGCAGAAGCTATCCCGCCTTCGCACAAAGAAGACTCGTCATTCTCAAAGAGGCCGCTCAAATGAAAAAAATCACTGAGCTCGAAGCCTATATTTCTAACCCTTCTAAAGATACCATTCTTGTTATTGCCCACAAGCACAAAAAACTTGACGGCCGAACTTCTTTATACCGAGCCATTAAGAAACAGGCCGATTACCACACCTTCGAAAAAATAAAAGAATACCACCTAACCGATTGGATTTTAAATTTTTGCATCACCCGCAATCTCAAAATCAATCAACGGAATGCCGAATTACTTGGTATCTATTTAGGCAACGACTTACAAAAAATTGTCAATGAGTTAGAAAAAGTAATGCTCAACATCCATGAGGGCGAAGAAATAACAGAAGAACTTATTGAAAAGTATATTGGCATCAGTAAAGATTATAATGTATTTCAGTATCCCACAGCTATCTTAGAAAGAAATGGAGAAAAAGCATTTAAGGTGGTCAATTACTTTATGGCCAATCCTAAAGATGCCCCCATGGTGGTAGTTACAGCCACACTGTATGGTCAATTTTGCAAACTCTATCAATACCATTATGCGAAAAGTTTAGGTCAAAAAGAAATTGCCGCTGCCTTAAAAATTGCACCCTTTTTTGTCAAAGACTACGATCAAGCTTCAAGAAAATTTTCTTTGATACAAACCACCAAAGCTATTCAACTCATTCATGAATACAATTTAAAGTCTATTGGGATTGATGTTGCACACAATGATATATCTTTACTGAAAGAATTAACTGCTAAACTCCTGGTTTTATGATCAAAAAAATCTTGCTTCTAAGCTGCTGTGTTTTACTTGCTTTTTTTATGTACGGAAAAAAGAAAACTCCAATCAAGCATAAAAAGAAAATTGAACACTTGATTGTACAAAGCAGCTATTATTCTTGGCGTATCAAAGGCATAGGACCCATTGGTAATGTGTATGAATTTAATATTACCACCCTTTTCGATCAAATTATTTTCGAATCAGTATGGTTTGGCAACACACCCGTTCCTTGTGATGTGTATAATATGGCTACTACCTATCGCGCGGATACAGCGATTAAAAAAGGAAATTATCAAATTAAAGCCAACAAAAACTTATACCGCTATTTCAATCACATGATTGACTCAACCGAACGGGCTAACTCCTTTGTAGCTCCTTTTCCTTTTGAAGGTGAAGCTGTAATTTGCTACTTATATAAAGGAAAACGCTATTACAAAGTAGTGAAAACTGCTGAGAACCGTCCAGATAAGCAAATGCGTCAATAGGAACCATATTATTATTCCTTTCTACAAGAATCAACTTGTCTTAATTTGCTGACATAGTTCTATGAGCACCCCGTTTGTATCCTTAGGATGAAGAAAACATACCAGTTTTTGATCCGCGCCGTTTTTAGGGGTTTCATTCAAAAGCTTAAAGCCTTCTTTTCGCATCCTGTCCATTTCTGCATAAATATCTTCCACTTCAAAGGCTATATGATGTATTCCTTCGCCTTTTTTCTCGATAAACTTAGCGATAACGCCATCTTCAGTTGAACTTTCTAACAACTCAATTTTGGTACTCCCTGCAATTTTATGGCCTTGCGAGAATTGAAAAAACGCGGTATTCACATGCTCGCTCTCTACAGTTTCAGTCTTGTAACAAGTAGTATTCAACAAGCTTTCAAACAATGGAATTGAAGTTTTCAAAGACTTCACCGCAATGCCAATATGCTCTAGGTTTTTCATGAGCCAAAACTAAAATAAGATTTTTAAAATGTTGCCATAAAATAAAACTATTGACAGAATTGATAGAATAACAATCAATTCTGAGTTTGACTCGCATTTCTAAAATATATTTGCAACCTTAACAAAACAAAACCACAGTAATGAATTTCCCAATTTACTTAGATAATAATGCCACAACCCCTTGCGATCCTAGAGTTGTGGAGGCAATGATTCCTTTTTTTACACAGAATTTTGGTAATGCCGCTAGTCGCAACCACTCTTTTGGCTGGGTAGCAGAAGAAGCAGTAGACTATGCTCGTGAACAAATTGCTCGTTTAATTGGCGCTGATCCTAAAGAAATTATTTTAACCTCTGGTGCTACCGAAGCGGATAATTTGGCTATTAAAGGTGTTTTTGAAATGTATGCCTCTAAAGGAAATCATATCATTACTACTACCATAGAACATAAAGCTGTATTAGACACCTGCAAACATTTAGAAAAACAAGGAGCCGAAGTTACTTATTTAGAAGTAGGGGCCGATGGTATGATTAATCTTCAAGAACTCGAAAAAGCCATTACTCCTAAAACCTTCCTTATTTCTATTATGTATGCCAATAATGAAATTGGTACCATAAACCCAATGAAGGAAATTTCACTTATTGCTAAAAAACATGGCGTATTATTGATGAGCGATGCTGTGCAAGCTGTCGGAAAAATTCCGGTAGACGTAAATAAAGATGGTATCGACCTAATGGCGTTTACTGGACATAAAATGTATGGTCCTAAAGGTGTTGGCGCTCTTTATGTGCGTCGAAAAAATCCACGTGTAAAAGTTACAGCCCAAATGGACGGCGGTGGACATGAAAGAGGCATGAGAAGTGGTACCTTAAACGTACCAGGAATAGTAGGATTTGGGAAAGCTTGTGAAATTTGTATGAATGAAATGGAAAGTGACACCGCAAGAATTATCAAATTACGCGACAGATTAGAAACAGGCTTAATGCAAGTTGAAGAAAGCTACCTAAATGGACATAAAACCAACAGATTACCCCATGTAGCCAATATTTCTTTCAAACATGTAGAAGGAGAAGGTCTCTTAATGGGAATTAATAAAAATATAGCCTTAAGTAGCGGTAGTGCTTGTACTTCAGCCTCTCTTGAACCATCCTATGTACTTAAAGCCCTAGGACTTGGAGACGATTTAGCCCATAGTTCTCTACGTTTTGGCTTAAGCAGATTTACGACAGAAGAAGAAGTAGATTATACCATTAAAGCAGTTTCAGAAACAGTCAACAAACTGCGTGAAATGAGTCCTTTATGGGAAATGTATAAAGAAGGCATTGACTTAGACTCTATAGAATGGGCTGCTCATTAACCTAAATCTTTGTAATCTTTATTAAAGTAGAAAATTGTCATTTTTACCCTACATTTTATTCTAACTTAAAAAGAATCAATCTTTAATATAAATAATAAATTTAAAGATTGTTTATAACAATCAGCTTTCGGGCTTATTTTTGCGCTCAAATGAAAAAAATTGGATTCGTTTTAATTTTCATGTTTCAGCATGTTTTGATGTACAGTCAAAACAATAACATTTATTTTGATTCTTGGAAAAGTTTTAAAAAATCAAGTGCTGAAAAATTTGAAGACCTTGTGCAAGTGCGTAAACGCCCAATTCCCGAGATTAGGGTATATGGGGGAAATGATTATGAAATACTTACAAATTCTGAAAATATCTCTACGAAAACTATTCGAAGTGAGGTTTTTGCAATTAGGTCACGTGACTCCTTGTTTTTGAATGGTGAAAAATTAAACCTTGCACCTTTCTATTGTAAAGTGCTTTTGGAAGGTAATTATATGGTTTTCCAAGGAAGTATCACCAAAAAAGAACAAGACCATTATGATGAAATTACAGCCATCTATGGCGCTAGTGGTGGTTTTGAAGCCAGGTTTATTGCTGAAACGAATGAAAAAAGACATTTGTATTATCTGAATATAAATCAAAAGAAGGCTAAACCCGTATTATTAGATAGATTTCAAATGAGAAAACTTCTAGCAGATAAAGAAAACTTGGTGGATCTTTACAATAAGGAAAAAGATCTTGATAATTTACAAGTTTTATTAAGGTATGTTCAGAAATTAAATGAACTGACTAAATCTAACAATTAACCTTCTTCCTCATTTACAAGCCCTAAACAAAATCTTTAAGGCTCAAAGAATCCAAATCCAACAAAACTTCTATCTTTGGTAGAATAAAAATATATTCATGAAAAAAGTCACAGCCTTCATTCTCTTGTTATTTATCAGTTTTACTATTTCTTATGCTCAATATGAAAACACCAAAATAGAAGTAGGACAAAAAGCTCCGGACTTAGCTTTCGAAAATCCCAAAGGTGAAATGATTACTTTATCTGAAATAAATTCAAAAAGAGTTATTTTACTTGATTTTTGGGCTAGTTGGTGCGGGCCTTGCAGAATGTCAAATCCTAAATTAGTCGAGTTCTACGAAAAATACAGCAAAAAGAAATTTAAAAAAGCCAAAAACGGATTCACCATTGTAAGTGTCTCATTAGACAAGTCTAAAGAACCTTGGATACAAGCAATTGAAAAAGATAAATTAGTTTGGCCTTATCATATGAGTGATCTTGGTGGCTGGCAAAGTAAAGGAGCAGCCATATACGGAGTTC
>CAZSUF010000022.1:4278-14418 GCA_964609875.1 uncultured Bifidobacterium sp. | reverse complement strand
CGAAAAAGATCTTCAGAAATTAATGATCAAATAATGACTGATTTGGATTCGAAAAAATTAATTATCATCACAGCACCTTCGGGTTCAGGCAAGTCAAGTATTGTTTCGTTTTTACTAGAAAAATACCCTTTCCTTTCTTTTTCTGTCAGCGCGTGCACTCGCAGCCCCAGACCAAATGAAAAAAATGGTATCCATTATTATTTTCTGAGTTTAGAGTCTTTCGAAACAAAAATTAAACAAGAAGCATTTGCTGAATATGAAATGGTTTATCCAGGAAAATATTATGGCACCTTAAAATCTGAACTTGAAAAGGCATGGGCAAATCAACAAATTCCCATTGCAGATATTGATGTAAAAGGCGCACTTAGATTGATACAACATTATGGATCTAATTCATTAAGTCTCTTTATAAAAACACCTACCTTAGAAATTTTAAGAGAAAGATTAGTCGCTCGAGGAACTGAAACAGCCCTATCTTTAGAAGAACGAATTCACAAGGCTGAAGAAGAATTGTCATATGCTTCATACTTTAATCATCAAATTGTAAATGATAATTTAGAGATTGCTTGTAAAGAAGCTGAAGAAAAAATTCTATCTTTTCTTCAACAAACAAGCTAATACATCACCTTAAATACAACCTATGTTAACTACTGTTCTTTATATTCTGATTTGTTTAGTGTTTATTGGCTTTTTTGCTGGTATTGAAATTGCCTTTGTCAGTGCCAACAAACTCAATATCGAGCTTAAACGCAAGCAAGGCTCCTACGCAGGCAAAGTCCTTTCTAGGTTTATGGAAAATCCTGCCACATTCATAGGAACTAGTCTTGTTGGCATCAACATTTTTTTAGTCTTGTATGGTTTACTCATGACCGAAGTGACTGATATTTTTTTTGATTTGATTCAATTACACAATGCTTACCTCAGACTTTTTCTGGATACCATTATCGCGACATTAATTGTTTTAATTATTGGTGAATTTATTCCGAAAGCTGTATTTAGATCGAAACCCGAATCTACTTTAACCTTTCTAACTATCCCCATTCAAATTTGCTATTATCTACTTTTTCCCATTGCAAAACTCTTTGTGCAAATTTCTGAATTCATTTTAAAATATTTATTTAATGTTCGAATCACTGAAGAAAAAACAATCTATTCAAGAATAGACTTAGAACAATTTGTAAAACAAATGCGCACTGGACAAGACAGTGAATCTCAAGATGTAAATACAGAATTATTTGAAAATGCATTATACCTTTCTCAAATAAAAATTAGAGAATGTTTAATTCCTCGAAATGAAATCGAAGCCATTAATGTAGCCACGTCCATGGAAGAAGTTAGAAAAATTTTTATCGAAACAAAACGATCTAAAATTATTGTGTACAAAGATTCTATTGACAACATTGTTGGTTATCTGCATCATATCGATGCGTTGAAAAAACCACAAGATATTCAAACTGTGTTGCATAGCATTCCCGCTGTACCTGAAGCCATGAACGCCTTAGATCTACTAAATCGTTTTACAAAAGAAAGAAAAAGTATCGCTTGGGTTATTGATGAATTTGGTGGCACAGCAGGTATCGTAACCATGGAAGATGTGCTCGAAGAAATTTTTGGCGAAATTCATGACGAATATGATGAAGAAGAATACGTCGATAAACAACTCGCCTCGAATGAATATATTTTTTCAGGTAGACTTGAAATTGATTATATCAACGAAAAATACGGATTAGATTTACCTGATCAAGATGCGGAAACAATTTCTGGATATATTATTGCAAATCACGAATCTATTCCAACGCAAAAAGAAAGAATCATTCTTGGAAATTATGAATTTCACATGTTATTGGTTTCTGATACACGCATAGAAACTGTAAAAGTTAAAGCTCTGCAACCTAAAAAAAATAAGTAATATGAAGGCCATGATTTTAGCAGCGGGTTTAGGCACAAGGCTTAAACCTTTTACAGACAATCATCCTAAAGCTTTGGCTCTTGTAAATCAGAAAACGATCCTACAAAGAAATATAGAGTATTTAATGTCTTTTGGTGTAACTGATTTTATAATTAATGTGCATCATTTCGCCGATCAAATTTTATCTTTTGTGCAACAATATCAACAAGAGGGTATTCGTATTCAAATTTCTGACGAGTCTAACGAAGTATTAGAAACGGGTGGAGGCCTCAAAAAAGCAGCTTGGTTTTTTGATGATAACAAGCCATTTGTTTTAATGAACGTTGACATACTAACAGATATGCCACTTGATAAAATGCTTGCTTATCATATCCAGCATAAACCAATAGCCACTTTAGCCGTTAGCCAAAGAAATAGTTCTCGATGTTTTTTATTCAACGAACACAATGAATTATGTGGTTGGAGAAATAAGAATACCGCAGAAGAAAAAATAAGTCGCAAAGAATTCCCTTTACACGAATTTGCCTTTAGTGGTTTGCATATTATCAACCCTTCTATTTTTGAACAAATCAACCAAGTAGGAAAATTCTCGATGGTAGATGTCTATCTTGAATTGTCAAAGCGATTTTCCATTCATGGTTTCGACCATAGCGGCGCTAAATTTATTGATGTAGGTAAGCCTGAAAGCATACTCGCTGCAGAAAAACTTTTCGAATAAATTTTATTTCACAATCAAAATTTGGGTAACCCCTGGTTTAATGAGTGTGGCTAATTCCTCTACATCTTTATTCTTTAGAGATACACAACCATCCGTCCAATTGTGTTTCAAATCAATTACATTATCTCCATTGGGCCATATGCCATGTATCCCTACTAAACCGCCTATCCTAGCCTGACTAGGAATTAATCCTTTGGCTTTGTTTTCTTCAAATAAACGTTGAGATTCTTCATTAGGATAATCAAGCAACATAAACTTATCCCATTTATCATGGTCTTTCATACTAAGGATAGTAAATACACCTTCGGGTGTTCTTCTATCACCTTCTTGTTGTTTTTGCAACAGATGATAAGGCCCAAAAACACATTTATATGCCGTTAAAATTTTTCCCTTATGGTATACCTGCAACCTATTCTTAGACTTAAATACTTTAAGACTGATAGAATCTGTGATGATGGTATCCAAACTAAATTTTCGATTTAATACAGGAGGTTTAGAAATCACCACGGTCGTTACTTTCTCTCCTTTTTTCGTCGTAGAACTTGTTTCTACTTTATTGCCTTTACTATCGTAGGTAACTACAGTGGCCCCTTTTTTGCTCTCCTTCATAGCTGCGGCTTCGCGTGCTTTTCTATCTTGTTCCTTTAATGACTCTAAGTATTGAGCTTGCTTAATTCGTAATGAATCGGCTTGCCTAGTTTGCGCATGCAACATACTCGACATAAAAATCAAGATAAACAACATATAAAATTTCATGCCCTTAAGATTTAGCCTCTCATCCATTTCGCCAACGAAATTAATCATAGTTTATTGATTGCCAATACATCTATATTATAAAAATCTTTTAACGAGCTCCCAAAGCACAATTCCAGCGCTCACAGAAATATTCAACGAATGTTTACTGCCCAATTGAGGTATTTCTATCACCTGATCACAACAAGCAATCACTTCCTGTTGCACACCATATACTTCATTGCCAAATACGAGGGCATATTTTTTCGTCAAATCTAATTCTACATCTTGCAGAAAAGTACTTCCATGCACTTGCTCTATGGCAAATAAAATATAACCCTTGGCCTTTAAATCTTGAACCGCTTCTAATGTAGTCGAATAATGAAACCAAGGAACTGTTTCTGTAGCGCCCAAAGCCGTTTTCTGAATATCACGATGCGGAGGTTGAGGTGTATAACCACACAGGCATATTCCCTCTAACAAAAAGCTATCTGCTGTTCGAAAAACAGATCCCACATTATGCATGCTACGAACCTCATCTAATACAATGAACAAAGGAAGTTTGTCAGCCTTTTTATATTCAGTTTGACTTTTCCGATTTAATTCGGACATTGTTTTTTTTTCCATAAAGAAGAAACAAAGTTATATAATTAATTCATGCTAAGTCGTATTCCCAAATTCATCAATTCAATATAAATCCAATAAGTATCAAGATTTTTTGGGTGGCAGACACGCTATCACTCATACTCCTCTTCCGATTCGGCTATAAAGTATCAAGTAGAATTAAATTTCGTGAAGCCTCTCGGAATGCGGGGTATCCGTTCTATCGTTGCCACAGTCTCTACTTCAAATCAACTTTCGTTTCATTTACACGGTTTCAATTTTCAATGATGTCATAGTCAACGAACCAGCAATGGCCTTATCATTAAATAAAGTCACTTTTTCATGGTCTTCTTTTAAAGCTAAAGCATAAATCAAAGGTAAATAATGCTCGGGTGTAGGAATGGCTAAATCAAAAGCTTTGCCTTGCGATTTAAAATGAATTAAGCCGCTATGATCGTTGGTTAAAATATATTTTTTCATTTTTTCACTTGCTTCAATTGCCCAGTCAAAACCATAGTCAGGCTCATATAATTTATCCCAAGCCATCAAACCTAAATTATGAACCATATTGCCACTCCCAATAATCAGTACTCCTTTTTTTCTTAACGCCGTGAGTTCCTTAGCCAAATCGTAATGATACTGTGCGTCTTGTGTATAATCTAAACTCATTTGTATAACAGGTACATCGGCAAGTGGATATAAATGTTTAATCACACTCCAAGCTCCATGATCAAGTCCCCATTTCTGATCCAACCCAATGTCAGTTTTTTTAACCAAGGATTTTGTTTCTTGGGCTAAATCAGTACTGCCTGGAGCTGGATACTGAACATCAAACAATGCCTTGGGAAATCCGCCAAAGTCGTGAATCGTTGCAGGATGATCCATGGCAGTTACAAAAGTTCCCTTAGTTTCCCAATGCGCCGAGATGCAAAGAATCGCTCGTGGTTTATGAATGGTTTTGCCCACATTTCTGAACCCTGTTACAAATTCATTTTCTTCAATGGCATTCATAGGACTTCCATGGCCTAAAAACAACACGGGCATTTGAACAGTTTCTGGTAAGGCATTAGCAAATTCATGGAGTGCTTTTAATTTCATAGCAGCGGCTGTTAAGGGAAAAATGGATAAGGCTTGTAAAAATTGCTTTCGATTCATAGCTCTTCAATGTATATGCTCAAGATTGAATAAACTTTCCTGTAAAAGTAAAGCTTAATAAGCAAAATATATTTCATGAAAGTTAAACATCAAGAAATTCTGAACAATCAAAACTTAATTGATTTCATAGTCTTTGAATGCAATTCATTTTTTATGTTGTTAAAGAAGCCCTACTTATATTTGCCATCCTAATCTATTTCATATGGCCACAAAACTACTTACCAAACACAATCAAGCATATACGAAAGGAAAGAAAAAACTTGGTGCTTTCCTTAAAAAATTTGATGATAAAACGGTTGAGGGAATTAATAGTTTTATAGATGATGCGAGCGACAAGGCCTGGAAAGAAGTAGATTGTTTATCTTGTGCAAATTGCTGTAAGGTAATGACACCCACCTTTACAAAAGCAGATTTAAAAAGAATTTCTACTCACTTTCGTATGAGTGAAAAAGATTTTTATGCCAAATGGTTATCTACAGATCCCGATAACGGAGACAAAGTAAATCGCATACAACCTTGTCAGTTTTTAAACTTAAAGGATAACAAATGTAGTATTTATGAAATCAGGCCCGAAGACTGTGCAAAATTCCCTCACTTCAAACGCAAGCCATTTGCTGCCTATACGCATGTGCACACACAAAATCTCGAATACTGTCCTGCAACCTTAAAATTTGTGACTCAATTACAAGAAAGTATTGAAGCCAAATTTGAATGGTAAGCTTAAATTAATGGAACCATAATTTGTGTTAAGTATGCAGAAACTTCATCTGCCTTATCATACACCATCATATGTGTACCTCCTTGAATCACATAATCTGCTTGCACATTTTTAGCAGGAAAAATTTTGTCGCGACTACCTTGGATATGTATTAGATTTGGAATCCTTGTAGATTGTTCCCAGGTACATATTTTACGAACAGCCCATTGTATGTAATCTGTATTTGTGTGAGCCAAATATTTTTTCAACAGTTTTTTAGACCCATGAGGATGTGCGCCCATCACAAAGGAAACAAGGTGTTGAATCCAACTTAACTTTTGAGAAGGAAATAATTGATAAAGTTTAAAAGTACGTATTAGGTTAAACACACTTGAAAATTCTTGCCTATTTGAGATACTTGAAATAATGATTGATTTTTGGGGACTGACCCAACGATTGAGTTCTGTAACCATGATGCCTCCAAATGAAAGTCCTACTAAACAAAAATCTTGGGTAGTATCAATTTGTTCGCTGAGTCGTTTGGCATACAAACTCAACGCTTCATTTTGATGTGGATGTATCCAATGCACATAGTGAAGTTTAACCGAATCCGGCCAAGTTAATCTACTGAAGATTTTTTGGTCAGCGCCTAGTCCGGGTATTAAGTAAACATGCATATTTTATTCTTCAATTTCTACGAGAATATGTTCGGCTTCATTACGTCTCAGACTTAATCTATAACCTGCCACTTCAATCGCTATCGGATCACCTAAAGGCGCTGTGAGTTCTACAGAAATTTCTTCTTCAGGAATACAACCCATTTCTAACAAAGTGACGTATAATTCGGAATGACCAAAACTTTTAATAATCGCTTTTTGTTTATACGGCAGCTCAGTTAATTTGATAATTTTCATATTAATTGCTTAAAGTAAAATCATTCATAAATTCAATACTCTTCATCATATCCTCATGAATGATTCTGTCCTTTTCTATAAAGGGCACTACTTTACGAAAAGCTGTTAATAGATGTTCTATGGTGTCAGAAGATTTTTTAGGTCTGCGGAATTCAATGGCTTGTGTTGCGTTTAGTAATTCGATGGCTAAAACCATTTCGGTATTCTTTACAACTTCATAAAGTTTAGTTGCGGCATTTGCCCCCATACTTACATGATCTTCTTGACCATTGCTACTTACAATACTATCAACACTTGCAGGTGTGCATAGTTGCTTATTTTTACTTACAATTGAAGCAGCGGTATACTGAGCAATCATCAAGCCACTATCCAAGCCAGCACTTTTTACTAAAAACGGAGGTAAGTTTCTTTGTCCACTAATTAATAAATAAGTTCTTCGTTCAGAAATATTGGCCAATTCGGCTACAGCAATGGCTAAGTAATCTAAGTTGATGGCTAAAGGCTGTCCATGAAAATTACCTCCACTCAAAATCATATCTTCATCAGGAAATACCAAAGGATTATCTGTCACTGCATTAATTTCTTGTACCACTATTTTCTCAACATGAGCCACGGCATCTCTGGTAGCACCATGTACTTGAGGAATACAACGAAAACTATAAGGATCCTGAACTTGTTCTTTTTTACCTTGAGCCATTTCACTACCTTGTAAAATTCGCAACATATTCTTCGCCACTTCAATTTGCCCTTCGTGATTTCTGATGGTATGAATGTTTGAGGTAAATGGTTCCAAAGTAGCATCAAAACCCTCAAATGAAATGGCTGCAATTAAATCGGCCCATTGAATTAATTTTTTAATTTTCATTAAACACCAAACAGCGTAGCTACTCATAAATTGAGTGCCGTTTAATAAAGCTAATCCTTCTTTGCTTTGCAATTTCAAGGCTTCAAAACCTAAGTCCTTAGCTTCTTTTTTTAGTCCTTCATGATAGACTTCGCCTTTGTTTAATAAAGGCAAACTCAAATGCGCTAAAGGGGCTAAGTCGCCACTAGCACCTAATGAACCTAATTGATACACTACAGGCGATATATTTTTATTAAAGAATGTTATCAATCTTTCGGTTACTTCGAGACTAATTCCACTATGCCCGTAAACAAAGTTTTTAATTTTTAGCAAAAGCATAATCCGCACGATGTCCGAGGGCACTTCTTGGCCCATACCGCAAGCATGGCTTAAAACCAGATTTTCTTGTAATTGCTCGATATCGCTGGGAGAAATTTTTACATTACATAAACTACCAAAACCTGTATTGATTCCATAGTAGGTTTTGTTTTTGTCTTGCATTTTTTGATCGAGATATTGTCGACACTTTTCTATGTTTGAGATGGCCTGTTGATCTAAAGCAATTTGCTTTGACAAGTAGTTTTCGAGACTATTTAAATTCCAGGATTCTGTACCTAATTTTTGTACTTCCATATTCCAATTTTCAGAGTGCGAATATACACAGGGAATTAGGTAAGCAGGCAATAAGGTTTGTAAAGAATAATCAGAGAAACAGAATTTTTTAGAAGCTAGTAGCCGCGTAAAGGATAGTAATGGAAAGCCCATCTCGTTCTTCAAAACGAGATGGCTTGAAATGGATAGCCTGACCCGCGAACTGAGAATTTATTAGAACCTTTCAGCCCTTAGCGGGGTACGCCCAAGAAAAAGTTAGTATTTACTCATGCCGCTTACGCCTGGATGAACACCTTTCAGCAAATCATCTACAACAGGGGAGCTTAGGGTATTTCCATTTAGGAATTGTTTCCAAACCAGATTACCAGAATTTACATTTACGCAATACATATATCGATCGAATGAAGTAAAATACACATAATCTTTGTACACCACTGGGGAAGATTTAATTAAACTTCCTGCTGGATATTTCCATTTTATTTTTCCGTCTACATGGCTTAAGGCATATAAATTAAAATCGTAGCTACCAAAAAGTACTGTATTTGTTAGTTCGTGGATAGCTGCAGAAGAAGAAATTCGTTCTGCCGTGGTAGTTGACCAACGTTTGAAACCTGTGGTGGTATCGATACAATAAAAATCATAATCCAAGCCACCAATTAAGCACATCCCGCCATAAACGATAGGTGAAGCAAAAACTTTGTCCATGGTGGCAAAATTCCAACGTGGACTACCATCATTCTCATTTAAGGCATATACTTTTTTGTCGTTGCATCCAAAATACACAACCCCATTGCTCACACTAGGTGAAGACTTAATGCTATCTGGCATGGGGGCCGAAACCCATACACCTAAGCCAGTTCCTGCATCAATGGCATGGCAAGTATTGCCAGCTCCGAAAAACACCCGATTATTTATAACTTGTGGAGCAGTCGTGCATATATCGCCGCTTAAAGGAATATACCACCAAGCAAAATTCATGGTAGTATCATAACAATACATTTTGTCTGAAGCAATGTATAGTTTTCCATTCACAGCAGATAAGGCATGTACGCTACTAAGTCCAATATTTTTTTCTCTATAAATTTCACCTTTTAAGATGTCGATAGAATACAAATAGCCATTTCCAGTAATCGTATATAATTTCTTGTTGTATAAAACTGGGGTACTTTGGGCATTCCCTTTCAAAATGACTTCCCACAATTTTTCGCCAGTATTGTACTGATAACTTATTAAATTATTATTCTCTGTAGAGATATAAACAGCCTCATTACGAACAACAGGCAATGGGGTGTCTTTACTTTGTGTTTTTTGGCAAGCTTGCAAAGAACAAATCAAGACAAGTACAGTAATTGCTGAGACAAATTTTTTCATGACGAACAAGATTCTTTGTATCAAACAAATATAGGGTAAAAACATGAGGAGAAGTAGCACCCTATCAATAATTAAAAAAAATATTCTGCTTGATTTTGGTCCAAAAGCCTAGTAAAAACGCCCTTTTTATGTGTGAAAGCTCTGTTAAACTATGACTAAGCCATTATTTTAACTTTCATACAAAGTTGATTTTTGTACTTTTGTTCGCTTCGCATCCCTAGAATGAACGATTTATTGGACAAACATAAAATACCATCCCACGTAGCCATCATCATGGATGGGAACGGACGTTGGGCTAAAGAAAGAGGTAAAGACCGCCTTTTTGGGCATCAACATGGTGTGATTAGTGTGCGTGAGGTGGTAGAAGGTTGCGGAGAAATTGGTATCAAATATCTAACCTTATACGCCTTTTCCACTGAAAATTGGAACAGACCCGAAAGCGAAGTGAATGGGTTGATGGAACTTTTAGTGGCTACCATTCGCAAAGAAGCAGAAACTTTGAATAAAAATGGGGTGAGATTGTTTGTAATTGGTGATATGGAAAGTTTGCCAGCCAATTGCGCCCAAGAACTTCAAGAGGCCATG
>CAZSUF010000022.1:0-4268 GCA_964609875.1 uncultured Bifidobacterium sp. | reverse complement strand
TAGCTTTAAGTTATAGTGCCAAATGGGAAATTGTGAATGCGGTTAAAAAAATTGCCACCCAAGTAAAGAATCAAGAGTTAAATATTGAAGATATTACTGAAGAGGTATTTAAAAACAACCTTACCACTGCAGGATTTCCCGATCCTGAATTAATGATTCGAACAAGTGGAGAACACAGAATCAGCAACTTTTTATTATTTCAATTGGCCTATGCTGAATTGTATTTTACACATACCCATTGGCCTGATTTTCGAAAAGAGAACCTTTTTGAAGCCGTATTAAATTATCAAAACAGAGAACGTCGCTTTGGCAAAATAAGCGAACAACTGAAAAAAGCATGAAATTAACCGTTTATACCCTCATCTTGTTGGCAGGACTAATGAGTACCCAGCATTGTGATGCGCAAATAGGACTAAAGTCTAAAAAAGAGAAAACTAAAGCATTTAGTAATAAAGAGAATGAATTTATAATTGGAGGAATTACAGTCTCTGGATCTAAATATCTTGACGAAGAATTGTTGATCTCCATTTCAGGATTAAGTGTAGGAGATAAAATTAAACTGCCAAATGATCCAGCTATATCTAAAGCCATTCAAAATCTTTGGAAACAAAGTTTGTTTTCGAATATAGAAATTAATGCAGTTCGAAATCAGGGAGATAAGATTTTTTTAGATATTGCCATTACTGAAAGACCTAGATTGTCTAAGTATAGCTTTAAAGGTATCAAAGAAGCTGATGCAAAAGAATTAAAAGAAAAACTTCCCTTAGTAAAAAGTAAAGTGGTTACTGAAGCCACCAAACAAAATGCCATTGAAAGAATAAAGAAATTTTATACTGAAAAAGGATATACGAATGTGAATGTGAATGTGGTAGAAAGAGCAGACACTTCTTTTATTAATATGGTGATTTTAACTTTTGTAGTAAACAAAGGGCTTAAAGTAAAAATTAATCAAGTTAATATTTTCGGAAATGAAAATGCTACCACCATGAAGTTGAAAAAATTCATGAAGGGCAGTAAAGAAATGGCGCGAATTTCATTGTATAGCGCTAATAAAGAAAGCGTATTAGGTGAAAATAAAAATGACTTCAAAGGTTATCTTCAAGGCAAAGGATTTTTGTCGCTGCTTAAAACTGCTCAATTGCTTGATCCTTATGTGCGATATGGTGTATTTTCTGCTTCTAAATTCAATGCACGTAAGTATGACGAAGACAAACAAACTTTAGTACAGTATTATAACTCAATTGGATATAGAGATGCTAAGATTTTACAAGATACCATCTATACTGCAAACAACGGACACATTAATATTGATGTAAAAATTGCTGAAGGACGCAGATATTATTTTGGCGATATCGAATGGAAGGGTAATACCAAATATTCTGAAGAAGAATTGAAAAAAATGTTGGGTATCAAAAAAGGCGATGTGTACAATGAAGAATTGCTCAATAAAAGATTAGGGAAAATTCAAACCCAAGAAGGCGATGATATTGGCTCACTTTATCTAAATGATGGTTATTTAGCTTTCAATACAGATATTTCAGAAAAATCAATCAATGGAGATACCATCAATTTTGAAGTAAGGTTGGTTGAAGGTGAACAATATACACTTAGAAACATTAATATTTTCGGGAATGACAAAACGCATGAGCATGTTTTACGCAGAGAATTAAGAACTTATCCTGGAAATAAATTTAGTAGAGAGGATATTGTACGCTCTCAACGAGAAATTGCAAACCTTGGATTTTTTGATGCAGAAAAAATTGGCATACAACCCGTTCCGCATCCAGATGGCACCGTAGATATTGATTATACAGTCACTGAAAAATCTGCGGATCAATTAGAATTACAAGCAGGCTTTGGTGGAGGTTTAGGAATTACAGGAACTGTAGGTGTTTCCTTTAATAATTTTGCCTTAAAAAATGTAACTAAAATGAAAGAATGGGACCCATTACCTATGGGCGACGGTCAAAAATTATCTATCAGAGGTCAGGCAAACGGAAAATGGTATAATTCAATCAATGCTGGATTTACAGAACCATGGCTTGGAGGTAAAAAACCAAACTCTTTATCTGTGAATGTATATAGAACTTATTTTGCGGGAACTTTTGGTTCACAAACAACTGGACATATGACAACCATTGGAGCAGGAGCTACTTTAAGCAAGCGTCTGCGTTGGCCGGATGATAACTTCATTCTTTCCTATGGCTTGAACTACCAATTGTATAATATTAAGAACTATTTGTTTTTTGAAAATTTTGACAAAGGCCAAGCGAATAATTTAAGTTTAAAAATAAACTTAGGTCGCTATTCGATAGACCAGCCTTTATTTCCAAGAAGTGGATCAAACATTTCGTTGAGTGTGCAGTTTACGGCTCCATACTCCTTGTTTAATAATAAAGATTATTCCGATTTACCTGCTTATGAAAAGTTCAAATGGATTGAATACCATAAATACAGATTTACTGCCGAGTGGTATCAACGTGTAAAAGGTAATTTGATTCTTAAATTAGCTACTAAACATGGTTACTTAGGATATTATAATCAAAATCTTCAATCTCCATTTGAGCGTTTCCAAGTGGGTGGTGATGGTCTTTCTGGATTTACAATCTATGGTCGTGATATCATTGCCCAACGTGGTTATGAAATTTATTCCAATTCAAATGGCGCGACAATATTTAATAAGTACACAGCGGAAATGCGTTATCCTTTCTCGTTGAATCCTTCTTCAACCATCTATGGATTAGCATTTTTTGAAGCCGCTAATGCTTGGGATAATTTCAAAAGCTTTAATCCTTTTCAATTAAATCGTTCAGTAGGTGTGGGTGTGCGTGTTTTCTTACCGATGTTTGGTTTACTTGGATTAGATTATGGTTTAGGGCTAGCTCGTCTAACTCCTGGTACCAAATTTGGTCAGGCAACCAAGTTTTCCTTCATGTTAGGTTTCGAACCTGAATAATAAATAGTTTGTTTAAAATTAAGTTAAACCATATCTTTAAAGTTGACTTTGATTCATCTTTGGGGTCTGAGACAAAAATTTATAAAAATGAAAAACATTAAAAAACTACTCGTTGTCATTCTATGTTTAACAGCAGGATTTCAACTACAAGCTCAACGTTATTGCGTGATTGATTCGAAATATATTTTAGAGAATCTTCCAGATTATAAACAAGCGCAAACTAAGCTCGACGAATTTTCTTCAAATTGGCAAAAAGAAATTGATGCCAGATTACAAGATGTAGATAGAATGTATAAGTCTTATCAAGCTGAGCAGGTGATGTTGAGTGAAGAAATGAAGAAAAGCAGAGAAAATGAAATTATCAAAAAAGAAAAAGAAGCTAAAGAGTTACAAAAGAAGCGTTTTGGGGTAGAAGGCGATTTATTTAAGAAAAGACAAGAATTAGTGAAACCCGTTCAAGACAAAGTGTATAATGCGATTCAAAAATTAGCTGGCGCCAAAGGGTTTGATATTATTTTTGATAAATCAGCAGACTTAAGCGTCTTTTTTGCCGATCCAAAAATCGATAAAAGTGATGACGTTTTAAAAGATTTAGGCGTAACCTCTCCAGGTAAAAAATAGGTTGGCGTTGACCCGACTTTATATAATTTATATATATTTGCACACATTAAAATCCTTAATAAATAAAAATTGAATATGAAAAAAGTAGTATTGGCTTTAACCCTTGTCTTGGCATCAGCCATGGCTTTTGCCCAACAAAAAATTGGATATGTTAATTCAGAAGAATTAATTTTATCTATGCCTGAAGCCAAAAAAGCAGATGCAGACATTAACACTTATGCAAAGACCTATCAAGATCAATTGGCTAAAATGCAAAAAGACCTTGAAACAAAATATAAGTCTTATGAAGATGGGATGAAATCTAAAACCTTGACTGAAGCTATGCAAGGCGTAAAGGAAAAAGAACTTCAAGATTTACAAACCAATATTCAATCGACTCAGCAAGTGGCTGAAGAAAAAGTAGCTACAAAGCCAATTACTGAAAAGGCTGACCAAGCAATTCAAGCTGTAGCTAAAGAAAAAGGGTATACCTATATTTTTGATGTAAGCGCTGGTGGTATTATTTATGCACAACCTTCAGATGATATTTTGAAAGATGTACAGAAAAAATTAGGCATACAGCCTTCTGCAACAAGTGCTCCTGCACCTAAGAAATAAGTCGAAAATAAATTTTAGTAATCCGCCATATGAAAGTGTGGCGGATTTTTTTTGGATGTATGAAATGCTCATTCATGATGACAACCATAAGATT
>CAZSUF010000021.1:16111-21920 GCA_964609875.1 uncultured Bifidobacterium sp. | reverse complement strand
GGGCAAAACGCATTGGTGGTAATAGCGCACAAATGGAATGCTATAGCATGGATATAGATTCTGTCGGTAATATTTATTTGACAGGCGCCTATAACGGCACAGTAGATTTTAATCCTGACCTTGGAATCTATAATTTAACCAGTTCAGGGTATAAAGATATATTTGTATGTAAACTCGATTCAAATGGGGTATTCATTTGGGCTAGAAGCATTGGAGAATCAATCAATGACCAAGAAGCAAATTCAGTTTCATGCGATCACCATGGCAATGTTTTAGTTACAGGGCAATTTAAAGGAACTGTAGATTTTGATCCAGGTACAGGAGTAAGCAACCTCACGGCAGTATCTAATTTAAGTACTGACATATATATCCTTAAATTAGATAAAAATGGAAATTATAAGTGGGCAAGATCTTTTGGCAATGCAAACGGAGATTGGGGAAATTGTATTGACGTAGATGACATGGATAATGTATACTCAACAGGTCTGTTTACTGGCACAGTTGATTTTGATCCATCTGCCGCCGTGTATAACTTAACTCAATCAGCAAGTAATAGTAGTGGGGCTTATCTTTCGAAATTAGACTCGAACGGGAATTTTTCATTTGCCAAACAATTTTCTGGGAATGCTTCTGTAGAGGGTAAATCTCTCATTTTAGACCAAAATAATAATATTTTTACATCAGGAGAATTTTGGGGTACAGCAGATTTTGATCCTGGGATAGGGGTGCTCAATATTACTTCAACGAACGATTTGTATTTTGCAAAACTTGATAGCAATGGCAGTTTATTGCAAGTAAAAAATATAGGAACATTTAATAATGGATATCTTTCAAACAAACAAATCAATCTAGATAATGCAGGAAATATTTATCTTACTGGATCTTACGCAAAAACAATCGATTTTGATCCAGGTGCAAACACATTTACGCTAGTTTCAAATTCTCAAACTGATGATATTTATGTTGCAAAATATAACCCAAATTTCGATTTTGTATGGGCTGTAAGCATGGGAGGAATTCAAAGCTTAGAAAATGGAGAAAGTGTAGTCATAGACAATTCAAATAATGTGTTTACAGGAGGATATTTTTTAGGCACTTCAGATTTTGATCCTAGTCTTGCAGTATATAATTTAACTGCCACCTCAAATATTGCTGGTTTCATTCAAAAGCTCGGACAATGTGTACCAAGTTATACTTCACTCTCAGCAAGTGCTTGCAATGCCTATACTTTAAATGGTCAAACCTATACGAGTTCAGGAAATCATGTTCAAGTTTATACAAATGCTGTTGGGTGTGATAGTCTTGTAACCCTGAATCTAACTTTAAATGCTTCAACCACTAATTTGAATGTATCAGCTTGCAACAATTTTACATTCAATAATCAGGTAATCTCGCAAAGCGGAATCTATTATGACACCTTAATCAATTCATTAGGCTGTGATAGTTTGCTTGTATTAAATCTAAGTATTCATAATCCTACCTTTGCTACTATTAGTCAATCAGCCTGCGAAACTTATACATTCAACGGACAAACCCTTACCCAGAGCGGCATTTATTACGACACCTTATTGAATGCTGGAGGCTGTGATAGTTTATTGACCTTGAATTTAACTATACACTATGCTACAAATGGAAGTATGTCTCAAATAGCTTGTGACAGTTATACATTCAACGGACAAACTATTACCCAAAGTGGAATCTATGCAGATACCTTAGTGAATTCAGTTGGTTGTGATAGTTTGTTGACTTTGAACTTAACGATAAACCATACAAGTAGTTCAAGTATTAATCAAACTGCTTGTGGTAGCTATGTGTTTAATGGACAAACGCTTACACAAAGCGGCACTTATAATGATACATTAATAAATGCTGCTGGTTGTGATAGTGTGGTAAAATTAATTCTCACCATAAACAATCCGAATATAATGGTCAACCAGAATGGCTCACTCTTGTCTGCCTTGGCCTCAGGAGCCACTTATCAATGGGTCTATTGTCCATCTTATACAAATATTTCAGGAGCCACAAACCAAACCTACAATGCTACAGCCAATGGAGATTATGCAATGATTATTACACAAAATGGATGCACAGACACATCAACTTGTTTGACTGTTACGGGCGTAGGAATTGAATATTTTAATCAGCAAAACTTACTTACGATTTCTCCCAATCCAACACATGCTGTATTTAATATCAAATGTCCTTTGAATGGTGCCAAAGTGATTTTATACAATTCATTCGGTCAAAAATTACTAAGCACTAAAATCGAACATCATGCTGCTACCATAGATATCAGTCAATATCCAACAGGCATTTACCTTGCAGAAATTATTGATGACAAGAAAACATATAAAGTAAAAATTACTAAAGAATAAATGAAGAAGCCGATTTGAAAGAGTCGGCTTTTTGATTTGAAGCTATTCCCGCCATACGCTGCAATGGCCTTGCTTGCCAAGGAAGTCTGCAGCTATAAATGAAAAGAGGAAGTTGGCAAGTGAAGGCCGATTTCCGCTGCTGTCGGGGCTAAGGCAGTGGATTTCAAATGGATAGAAGTATCACTTTTCAGTCTTTAAAATTTGAACTACTTTGTTGCATTGCGTGAGGGATAGTCGCGGAAATCCCATCGCGTTCTTCAAAACGAGATGGATTGGAGCAATAGCCCGGTCTCGTGAGGCATGTAAAAAGTTTCGGTGAGTCTGAGGCTTGCTGCCTAACGAGACACGCCCTAATAAAAATCTACTGCGCCTATCATGGCACTTAAAAAGAGTACGCTCGCAATTTCAAATGGGAACACGTATTCGGTAAAGAGAGTGGTTCCCAAATTTTTAATCAAACCAATATTGGATACTTGATTCCAATCCATATGTTGTGATTCCAATCCAGTATAAGTACTTTTTAAAGTAGCCACTAAGATTAATAATAAAGCACCTCCAGAAATAACCGCAGCAAATTGAACTAAAGAATTTTTCTGAGGCTCTGTATCGCTGTTGAGATTCATAAGCATGATTACAAATAAAAACAACACCATGATGGCACCGGCATACACAATGATATTGACGATGGCTAAAAATTGTGCATTCATCATCACATAATGTGAAGTGATGCAAAAGAAGGTCATGATTAAAAATAATACACTATTGATGGGACTGCGACTTAAAATCACACCCATGGCTAAACCAAGTGTCATGATGCTTAGAACCCAGAAAATGATTTGAGGTAAATCCATGTTTATGAATGATTATCTTGTTTTTGTTTCATCTCATCAGTCAAAGGAATCAACAAATCATCCTTTTTATAAATAAAGCCTTTGCGATTATAATCCGCCGGAGCAAAAGTTTGAGTTAAGTAAATGGCGTCTTTAGGACAAGCTTCTTCACACAGTCCGCAAAAAATGCAACGTAACATATTGATCTCGTAACTAGCTGCATATTTTTCTTCGCGGTAAAGATGTGCTTCTGCTGGCAACCTTTCTGCAGATTCCATGGTAATGGCTTCTGCAGGACAAGACAAGGCGCATAAACCACAAGCCGTGCATCTTTCCTTGCCTTCTTCATCGCGGTTGAGAATATGTAATCCACGGAAAGTAGAACTAAATTCTCGTTTTACATCAGGATAGTTTACGGTGGCTTTCTTTTGTAAGATATGACCCAATGTAACTTTTAAACCTTGAAAAATAGAAGGCAAATAGATGCTTTCTAAAAAAGTCATCGGGTGTCTGTCTACCTGTTTTGCTCTATTGGATATCGAATAAGGCATATGGCTTATTTAGAATTAAAGAAATATAAAATGACAGCTCCTGTAATGAGCATATTGACAAGTGCTAAAGGAATCATGCTTTTCCATCCTAGGTTCATAAGTTGATCGTAACGGAATCGAGGGATAGTCCAACGAATAAACATGAAAAATAAAATAAAGAAAACAGCTTTTGTGATCAAGGCCCCAACACCAGCGAGTGAAATCACTATTGAAGGTGCATTCGCAGCCACCCAATCCATACCAGGATAATTATAGCCACCAAAGAAGAGTGAGCTAAGAATTACCGAGGTGATAAACATATTGATGTATTCAGAAAATAGGTAGAACCCTAGTTTCATAGAGCTATATTCAGTATGATAACCACCAATTAATTCACTTTCACATTCAGCTAAATCAAAGGGCGCACGATTAAGTTCGGCAAATGAACAAACAAGAAAAATAAGAAAGGCCAATGGTTGCTTGAAAAAATTCCAAGTAAACCAACCATCTTTCCAAAACCCATGCTGTTGTTCAACGATTTCTCTGAGACTTAGACTTCCTGTCATCATCACTAAGGCAATCAGACTTAAGCCTAAAGCTAATTCATAAGAAATAGCTTGAGAGGCCGCACGTAATCCAGAAAGTAAAGAGAATTTATTATTAGAGGCCCAAGCACCTATCATCACGCCATACACACCTAAACTGACTACCCCGAATATAAAAAGGATACCAATATTAATATCTGCAACTTGGAGGGCAAAGATGCTTCCGTCTTCTTTAATAATATCTGGCCCCCAAGGAATAACAGCACTTGTCATACAAGCCATGAGCATAGCTAAAGACGGACCAAGGATAAAAAGGAATTTAGAAGAAACTGTCGGAATGATTTCTTCTTTCATGAATAATTTTAGACCATCAGCCAAAGGTTGAAATAATCCAAAGGGACCTGCGCGATTAGGGCCTCTTCTGTCTTGCATTACGGCAGATACTTTACGTTCAGCCCAAGTGCTATACATAGCAATTCCAAGGGAGGCTCCCAAAATGATGGAAATCAAAATAACTTTTTCTATAATGAGACCAAGGGATATAGCCAATAACATCATGCGTAACCTGATTGAGCGCACAAAAGTAAATAAAGAAAGGCAATTTTAGAAGCCCTATTTAGGGTTTTGGCTTATTTATTTTGGGCTAGACTCACATGCGAGCTTAGTTTCTTTGGTGATGCTGTATTTGATGATGTTTACGTAAGTAGTAAGATTTTAGAATTAGGAAAAATTCGACACAAGGAATGCAGCAAAAAAAGCCCAGGGAGAAGAAGGTAATCAGTGTGGTGAGCACAATGAGCAAGGTTTTAATGTCTTGTAACATATTAATTATTTTAAAGGGTACGATAAATTTTATTCAACAAGCTGAGGTCTTCAAGTGGTTCTTTTGAAACTAACTTTTTTACTTCTTGATAATCGTGGTAGAGGAGTTCATGAAATTTGAGTTTGATGATGGGAAAAGATTGTTGGCCTCTTTTATATTGATTGTGCAGATAGCGCCAATGTTCTGGAAGTATGATGGCCGCAAAAAGTACGGTGCCAATCGCGAAGATGGATTTTTTGCCATTGCCGAAAAGAAAAAAATAGAGACCAGCTTCATCTTTCAGTTTTGTTTTATAATCGAGCAGAATATGAAAGATATCATGTCTTTCAAGTCTATCAATAGGTTGTAATTTTTCCTGATGAAGAAAATCGCCCAAAGCTTTGCCTAGAGAATTTTCGGGAAAATGTATGAGCTCTTCGGTGCTTAGTCCCCAAGGAGCCCGATGTTTTTTAACTTTGGCATGTACTCGAATGGCTTTTGCTAATAACCAAAGGGTAAATTTCTCTCTGAGTGTGTCTTCTTCGTGAAGGAGGTAATTAAAATTTGACATATAAAAGTACTTTGAAATACAAAGTTAGTATTTTATAGCAATATCATTCTTCCTAAATCACAAGAAATTCTTAAAAGTTTACAATTAAAAATGTTGTAGCAGTATGTTTTTTGAAGTTTAAAGGTTTAAATTTACCTATACGTTTGAAATGATTTT
>CAZSUF010000021.1:0-16101 GCA_964609875.1 uncultured Bifidobacterium sp. | reverse complement strand
AAATAGTTGATATTGAGTTGGTTATATTCATCCTTTAAAAATCCTATTTTGTCGTAAAAATGAAAACTTAGTTTTAGATTTCATTAACAAAAGCATACATTTAAAATTCATAAAAAAATAAAGAATGAAAAAAATCCTTTTACCATTTTTAGGTCTAGCCTTGTTAGCACCAAATTGGCTTGGAGCGCAACGCGTTTGCGGTTCGGCTGAGCATTATCAACATATGCTCAACAACGATCCTAATTTCGCTAAGAATCACGAAGAAATTGAAAAACATACCACCGAATTTGAAGCTAAGGGCGATAAGAAAACCCGCGCTGTGGTTACCATTCCAGTGGTGTTTCATATTGTATACAATACAGCTGCACAAAATGTAAGTGATGCGCAAATTGCGTCACAAATGACAGTCTTGAACAACGATTATCGCAAATTAAATGCTGATTTGTCTAATATACCTGCAGCTTTCCAATCTTTAGTAGCAGATTGCGAAGTGCAATTTTGTATGGCTGCACAAGATCCTAATGGGAATCCTACGACTGGAATTGTTCGTAAAAGTACTTCTACAACTTCTTTCAGTACCAATGATGCCATGAAGAAAACAGCCACTGGAGGTGATGACGCTTGGAATTCTGCTAAATATCTAAATATATGGGTATGTAATTTAAGTGGGGGTGTATTAGGGTATGCGCAGTTTCCTGGTGGAGCAGCAGCTACAGATGGTGTCGTAATTACCTATACTGGATTTGGAACTATCGGCACAGCGGCAGCACCCTTCAATAAAGGAAGAACAGCTACGCATGAAGTAGGTCATTGGTTAAATTTATTTCATATTTGGGGTGATGATGGAACATCATGCACTGGCTCTGATTTAGTGAATGATACGCCAAATCAAGCTGATGAAAATTATGGTTGTCCTACTTTTCCAGCAGTTTCATGTAGCAACGGTCCGAATGGTGACTTGTTTATGAATTATATGGACTATACAGATGACGCTTGTATGTATATGTTTACAACTGGCCAAAAAGCTAGAATGACTGCATTGTTTGCTGCAGGTGGAGCTAGAAATGGACTTACCACTTCAATGGGTTGTCAAACACCTACTCCTTTAGCTTGTGGCAATGTGAGTGGATTAACAGCAAGTGCCATTACAACTACAAGTGCTACAGTTAGTTGGACTGCTGTTTCTGGAGCACTTAGCTATGATGTTCAATACAAACTTTCTTCTGCAACCACATGGACTACAGTAACTGCTACGACAAATTCTCGTGCGCTTACAGGGTTAACCGCAGGTTCGGTTTATAACTATCAAGTTCGTGCAATTTGCACAGCTGGTGCAGGAAATTATTCAGCAGCTTCATCATTTACAACAACTTCTTCTGGAGGTGGATCTTGCAGTAATAATTATGAATCTAACAATACAAGAAATACAGCGGCAACGATTTCAGCAAACACAAATATTACGTCGATGATTGGTACAAGCACTGATAAGGATTACTTCAAGTTTACCACAACTGCAGCTGCACCTAAGGTAAGAGTTACCTTAAGTAATTTACCTTTTGATTACGATATGAAGTTATATAACTCAGCAGGTACTTTATTAGCTACTTCAGCAAATGGTAGCACGACTTCTGAAGTGATTAAATACAATTCATCTTCAGTAGGTGCAACCTATACTGTTTATGTATATGGTTATTCTGGTGCATTTAGTTCTACTCAATGTTATACACTGAACGCTAGTACAAGTGCAACGAATTGGCGTTTGGACGGAAGTGAAAATTCTAGTTCTAAACCAGAGTTATCCATTTATCCTAACCCAGTATCAGATAAAGTAAGTGTACAATTTTATGCAGATGCAAATATGTCTACTACTATCAATGTGTTTAATGCTTTAGGACAAAAGGTAGTGAATCAACAAATGACTACCGTTCAAGGTGAAAACAATGCACAGTTTGAATTGCAACATTTATCTAATGGTATTTATATCATGGAAGTGATTGCAGGTGATGAAAGGAAAATTCAGAAATTTACTATTCAGAAATAGTAGCATACTTACTTACTAAAAAGGCTGTCAATTTTTTGGCAGCCTTTTTTATTTCAAGAATTTGTTATGAGTCCTTTTTCCCTTTACGACTTCCTTCATACATTTCGTATCTAACAAATCTGGCTTCGAGAGAACCATTATACACTTTTATTTTTTTATCTGGTTTTAATCCAACACTCTTTAGCGCATCTACATTTGATGTAATTAACCAAGCTTCAGTATTCGGGTAACTTCTTTTTAAGGTGTTTCCAATAGAGGCATAAAAATCCTGCACATCTACACTTAATCTTTCGTCATAAGGCGGATTAAAAACCATATGTAGTTTACCCTCACAGGGTTTTGTTGAGTTGAAAAAATCTTTTTGACTTATCTCAATAAATTCATCCAAATTGGCTTCATTGATATTGATTTTTGCTTTTTTCATGGCTTGAATATCCTTATCAAAACCATAAATCATGAAAGGGAAATCTCTAGTCTTTTTAAGTAAAATCTCTTTTATCTTTTCAAATAAATCGGCATCAAAATCTGGCCATTTTTCAAATGCAAATTCTTGTCTATGAATATTAGCTGGAATATTGGAAGCAATCATAGCCGCTTCAGCCAATATGGTTCCACTACCACACATCGGATCAAGAAAATCACATTGTCCGGCCCAGCCTGACATTAATAATAATCCCGCAGCTAAAACTTCATTAATCGGTGCTACGGTGGCGCTTACTTTATACCCTCTTTGATGTAACGACAATCCTGAACTGTCTAAAGAAACTGTACACTGATGTTGATGAATATGAATATTGATTCTTAAGTCTGGAGATTCAACATCTATACCAGGTCTTAATCCTGTGTTGTTTCTAAATTGATCAACAATAGCATCCTTTGATTTGAGGGCTACATATTTTGAATGGGTAAATTGATCTGAAAAAACAGTGGCATCTATGGCTAAGGTTTGTTGTTCGTTTAACCATTGAGACCAATCAATTGCATAAATGCCATCATACAAACCTTGCTCATTGATGGCTTCAAATGTATGAATGGGTTTAAGAATTTTAATGGCGGTTCTGCAAGCTAAATTTGCCTTATACATAAAGCCATCATCACCTTGAAAACTTACCATGCGCATGCCTTTTTCAACGTGCAAAGCTCCAAGAGCAATAAGTTCATTGGCTAAAATTTCTTCAAAACCAAATAAGGTTTTTGCAACAAGTTGAAAATTCTTTCCCATATGAACAAAGATACATGGATGAAATTCACATACTCAATGATTCGAATAAAATTTTAGTTTATTCTATTTTTGCTAAGGCCTTGTCAATTAGCTCATTCAGAATTTCTATTTCATCTTCATGAAATTCGCTGAGTAGGTTTTGATGAAAATCTTCTCTTAGCTCAATTTGAGTTAATAAGTCTAAGCCTTTTTCAGTAATTAATACATCCGTATTTCTCTTGTCGATCAAATTGGGTTCTTTGGTCACAAGATTCATTTTTGCCAAACGATCAACAATTCTAGAGGTATCACTCATTCTATCTAACATCCGTTCCTTCAGTAAATTAATATTGGTGGCTTTTGGAAATTGACCTCTTAAAATTCTTAATAAATTATATTGCTGAAAAGTAATGCCGAATTCTTTGAATAGTTTTTGTTTTTCATTATTCATGAGGTTGGCTAAAAGATAAATGCCAATTTCAGCTTTATTGTATGGAGATTTAAAAGGCGCTTTTTGTTTGATAAGTCTTTCAAGATGGTAGTGCATAAATATATCTGAGTTCAAGTAAGTTTTAACTGAATAAATAGGCAACATCTTCTTTCGTAAGTTGCTTGATCATTTGGCTATCATCACTAATAATATCTTTGACCAACATATTTTTTCTTTCTTTTAAGGTCATGATTTTTTCTTCCACCGTGTCCTTGCAAATCATCCGATAAGCAAAAATATTTTTTGTTTGTCCAATACGATGTGTTCTGTCTATGGCTTGTTGTTCTACTGCCGGATTCCACCATGGATCAATCAAATACACATAATCTGCTGCTGTAAGATTAAGTCCCATTCCACCTGCTTTAAGAGAAATTAAAAATACCCTACATTCTGGATTATCTTGAAAGTCTCTGATAGCATTTTCACGTTGTTGAGCAGTATAACTACCATCAAAATATTGATATTGAATATTATTTTCTTTAAGTTTCTCACGTATCAATGAAAGCATGCCAAGGAATTGTGAAAAGACTAATACTTTATGGTCGCCAATGTTTTCTTGTAATTCTCTAATCAGTTCATCCTGCTTGATACTATGATTGTCATAATGCTGATCATCTTTCAAGATGGCTGGAGAATCACAAATTTGACGAAGCTTCATAAGTCCTTGCAAGATGGCAAACTGAGATCGATCAATTCCTTGAGTTTCTATCGTTCCAAGTATTTTAGATCGATATAAATTTTTATAGGAATCATAAATAGCTCGTTGTGCGGTTCCCATTTCGCAGAACAAGGTCATTTCTGTTTTGTCTGGTAAATCTTTGGCAACTTGTTCTTTTGTTCTTCGAAGCAAGAAGGGGAAAATTAATTTACGTAAATGTGTTTTAGCCTCTTCATCTTGCATTTTATCTACAGGCTTCGCAAATTGCTCTTTAAAAAATTCTTTATTCCCGAGCATACCTGGGTTTAAAAAATTCATCTGAGAGAAGATGTCAAAGGTATTGTTCTGCATAGGGGTACCACTCAATGCAAATCTGTTTTTGCAAGGAATTAGTTGAACCGCCTTGGCAACCTTACTGGCTGGATTTTTTATCGTTTGAGATTCATCTAAGATTACATAATCCCATTCATGTTTGGCAAAAAGACTTACATCGCTTCTTACGGTGCCATAGGTGCTGATGATGATATTATAATTAAATAAACTATCCGCATTGTTTGAACGATTAGGTCCATGATGAATCAAATAAGTCAATTCAGGAACAAACTTATTGATTTCATTTTCCCAGTTGAATAAAAGCGTAGTTGGACAAACAACAATGACATGTAATTTTTCATGCTTGTTTTTATAATGCTGCAAAAAGGTAAGTGTCTGAATTGTTTTACCTAAACCCATGTCGTCAGCTAAAAGTCCGCCCCATTTCACATGATCAAGATAGGCAAGCCATTGAAATCCTGCTACTTGATAAGGCCTTAACTCAGCCTGCAATTGAGGTGGTATTTCTATGTGTTGAAATTTCTCTGGATTTTCATTCAACAACATCTCCTTCTTTTCGGCTAATTCTGCACGTACATCTTCATCATCAATCATGTCGTACAATTCGTCAATCACACTGAAATTAAATTTACTAATTTTTAATTTCTTGCCTTTAGATTCGGCCATCTTAAAGAGCAACGAAAACTTGGCTAACCACTCTTCGGGTAATAGTCCATAAGTTCCATTGCCGAGTGGCACATAATTTTGTTTAACGGCTAAGGCTTTTTGTATATCTGCTAATTGAGCCACTTCGCCATCAAAATCAATTTCAATTTCAGTGTCAAACCAATCAAGATTTGAAGAAATTTGAATTCTAGTAGTGGGTTTAGATCGATGAATTTTAAAGTTTCTTAAATTATCATAACCAAATACTTCAATATTCTCCTCTTTCATTTTATCGAAGAATAAGAAAAACCAGTGTTTTTGTAAAGCATGTTTCGAATGAATCGCAAAATGATTATCTAGCTGTTGTTTTTTTAAATGTGTATGTAAACTTTGAATAATTTCTATAAATCTATTTTCAGCGTCTTTGTCACGTTGTATAATTAATATTTTCCCATCGTCTACTGATGATATCGACGCGTCACTATTCCATTCTGCCTTGTCCTGATAATATTCAAACATGGGCTTAAGAATAAAATACGGACCTTGCTCACTTAAATAAAGCACATTTTTAGGCGCAGTTTTAGGTTTGTATTCAACTAAGCCTTCAGAAAAATGGGTCTCATATTGTCGACTCAATGGCAACATTTGATCTCGCAAAAAGGCTTCCCAATTAACAGCCGTTGCATATTGTTGTTGAATTAAAATGTCTAAGTTGGTAGCATCCGAAGCTTTTTGAGTCAGATACAAATGATTCTCAAAGTGAAATAATAAGCAATTATTGAGTTTATTGGTATTTGAAGGCAATACCTGATCATCAATTTGCACTTGTATATCCATCTCTACTTTGTTTCCAACCCGATTGATATGAATAATTGGATATAATTGATGATGTTTATACTTTACTTCTTCAAGCGAACTTGTTTTATAAGGTTTGCCGTTTGGCAATAAATACACTGGATTTTGATCTCCAAGGCTATTAAATAATTTTAATAATTTAGGATGCAAATATTCATACAATAAGTTCTTAGATTCTTGAGTCCATTCATTGGTTGTTTGAATAATATTATCCCAAATATCTCCAAAGGGAGAATTCTTAGCTATGTATTTGGTGATTTCACTCTTTTGAACTTTTCTAACATGATTAATAATATCTCTATCTTGAGCTACATATTTTTCAGGTTGAATATATTTTGAAGTATCTAGTTTGACAATATTTCCCGTAAACTGATTGGTGAGTGTAGATATTTCACCTTCAATTAAATCTAAGCTAAAGTAAGGATAGTCTAGTTCCTTTGTATTAATGACGATGCCAAGTCGTTTGCTGTAATCAGTAACTTCTATGGGCTTAGGAGCCATCATACTTGGTTTTTCTATCACCTGAGTTTGAGCGCCCACCTTTTTAATGGTAGCATCTAAAACCTTCAGAAAGGGCTTTCCATCTTGATAATAAAAATCAAATTTACCCGTCAAATCATCGGTTAAGGAATAACCATATAAACTCAGAAGTTTATTCTTTTGGTTTTCCCAATTTCGAATGGTATCAAAGTATTGTGCGCCGTAGCTATTTAATATTTGAAGAAATAAAGCGGCTTTATGCTTGCAAAGTGGATGCTTAGTTTCGGCGCAATTGCAAGAGGTGTCAAATGATTTATCATCATTGCGCTTTAATTTAACATCAAACAATTCGCCCTCGATATTAAACTGGGCGTCTACCTTTTCATTCTCAGCCAAGCTAATTTTGGCCTTGTTATATTTAGATAAATGCTCTGCATCTTCAAAAATAGTATTCGAAGTATAAAGTCTCAGTGTTTTTAATTCTATGGCTTTCATTCTAACCACAGTATGCTTTTGGTCAAAAACAGCCTGACTCGAATCAAGGGTTTGGTTGATGACCATGTCATTTAAATGAAACAGGGCGGCTGCTTCATGTCGGCAAATCTCACCCATATTATAGGGGCATTGACAACGTGCTTGAATTAAACTAAGATCATGATATTTAGAAATGGTTACTGTATATTGGTTAAAATACTGATCATTTCTTACTTTGAAAATTAACTGATTGGTCAATTCATCCTTTCTCATCAGCTTCACCCCATCAGTCAGAAAAATTCGTTTCCCTCTTCGAATGACTTCATCCGAACCGTAATTGTAAATGTATTTGATAATTGAGGAAAGCGCCATAAATTGAGCACCCTGTTCTGTCGAGGGCAATTTGCAAAACTAACGAAAAGACAAGAGATTTCCTCATATAATTCGAGTTTATAGAAATTATAACGGAATTGAGTATATTTTGGATAAGTCAATCTATTTTTGCACTTCAATTCAGACATTATCAAAAATCTCCTCTCCATGTCTAAGTCATTCATACTTACTTTGGCTATCTCGTTTCAAGTGTTTTTGTGTTCAGCCCAATGCGCCATTTGTACCAAAACTGCCGCTAGTCTTGATGATAAGAGTGCGCGTGGTTTGAATGGAGGTATTCTTTATTTAGCAGCTATGCCCTTAATCATCATGCTTTTTTTAGGATATAAATGGTATCAGCAAAACAAAGAACAAAGTGTTTAATCAAACTATACAAGCAGTCTCTTATTGTTTACTTTCTATATGCTTGTTGACGGCATGCGTATCCACAGATCAGAAAAAAATAACCAAGGTGGATGAAACAAATTTTAAAAAACTCAACGCCTTTAAAGGAATTCATTCTCAAGTGGCCGCTGATTTAAGCATTACCTTAGATAGTTCTTTAGGATTTTCTTATTTCATCGATTGCGAAAAAGGGATAGAATCAAAGATATTTTTTAAAGTAAATAATGGACAATTGAATATTTCGGCAGACAATGACTTAACCACTGCCACGCCTATAAAAATTGGGATTCATGCCCCAACCATTTCTTCATTGATTTTAGAAAAGAATGGAAACGCTTCTATTCATGGACTATTGAATTCAGCAAGTTTCGATCTTCAATGTAAAGGCCAAGGCGATATAACCATTGATCATGTGAAAACCCAGAAATGTAATCTTCAAACTACCGGAATTTCTCAAATACAATGTGCGGGAGTCACAGAGGCTTTGCAAATTTCAGTAGCAGGAAAAAGTGAGGTAAATGCCTTGCGATTAAAAGCCAATACAGCTAGCGTAATGCTCAGCGGCAAAGGTGATGTTGAAGTAAATGTGGTTAAAAGTCTCACAGCTAACATTTCGGGTGTAGGCAACGTGTATTATTATGGTAAGCCCATTGTGGTGAGAGAAATCACTGGACAAGGACAGGTGAAGTCTAAAAAATAATTCGTCTTTATATCGTTTTTTTTATGCCCCCAATTTTCATTACAGTCATTTCATCAGGCGTTTCGGGGACCTCGTGATGCTTTATAGTTCAGAGAATGTGAGGATGCTCAGAATTATTTTATATCTTTAAAAATAGCATTGTGGGCATTTATCGTTTGTATGAAAATAAGTTTTTTATTATTTCTTGTCAACTAACATTCGGACAAGAAACAAAGTCTCCAATGAGTAGAGAGCAGAAGCGCGAAATTCATAGAAGATTGATGGAAGAAAGAGCTGACTACGAATATGAATTACAAGCAAAGCGAGATTCAATTTTAGAGCTCAAATGGAGCAAAACTAAGCGAAATCAATTTTCCATTTTTCCTTCTATATATGCTGAATTAGGAAAGGTCTATCATGCAGAAAGGCAATTTGAATTAGGTGTGCAGGCCTCTTATGAATATAGATTATTCAGGAATGTTGGAATTTATATACCTAGTTTTATATCCATGTGTTCTGAGTATAAAAATATTGGACTGGGATTGAAGTTATCAGTAAATACATTAAGGCTAGTTCAAATTTCTTTAGTGCCCCTTTATATTTTAGGAACAGATAAAATTGAAGATTTTTATTATGATGAATATGGATTCACCAGGTTGCAAAAAGGTAGGCGTTACACAAATTCATTTCAGCTTAATTGTAACTTCGGAATAAATATGAGTAAACGTATTCAAGTTGGATGGTTATTTGGCCCAGGTTTTGGAAAGGAGAGTTATACATTTAAGCATAAGTCACTCACAAGTATCTATGAAGGTGTAGATTCAAATCCTTTATTCATGTTATATGCAGGAATGCAAGTTGGATATCAATTTTAAACAAATGAAGTATATTATTATCTTATTGTCTTTTGTATTTTTAATTTCTTGTAGAACAAAATTCAGCTATCCAATTAAAGGGAATTTAGACTACACGACTACTTTTCAACCCAACAGCTATATTGTCATGTACGATTCAATGTTGAATCGTTTAGATACGTTGACATATAAAGAAGGAAGTAGTGGTTTTGATCATCATACACTAGATGAAAGTGTTGAATATAAAATGTATGAATTTTCTACAAAACCAGACAGTACTGGAGCTCAAAATTTAATTATTACATGTTCAGCCTCTGGTAAAGGCCGAAGTTTGCGAATAAGATGTAATTTTTCAGATATTGATTTAATTGTTTATTCAGAGCCATTTGAGATAGGTATGGATGATCAACATGACACTAGAAAGTTACAAACCTATCACGAATATACGGTTAGAGGTAAAGTATATAAAACAGTTTTTGAATCTATGGCTGGAAATGAAAATTCAGATTATATCCATGTTTTTTATTCTCTTTATGATGGGGTGATCAAAATGGATATGATGAATCAGGGTACGCATAAAGTGTTTGAAATAGATGAATCTCATATTGTTCATTAAGTGCATTGCAGTCTTGAAATTATTTTTATATTCTTGAATCATTGATTGACCTATTTTCTTATACCCTAAAATTTTAATTGTTTAGATTTATACATAAACTAAAAATTATGCAACGAATCATTCAATGTTTTTTCGTGATTGTTTGTTTATCTTACTCTTCAATCATCAAGGCTCAATACCTAAACATTAAAATCGGTACTGATGATGATGAACCTTCCATCATGATGAATCCGATGATGCCTGAGCAAATTGTTGCAGGAACTAATAAAGCAAGTATCTATACAAGTCAGGATACGGGTAGAACTTGGTCTGAAAAATTGATGCCGAATCCAAGTAACTTTTCAGGAGATCCGTGTATCATTGTAGATACCCAACAAGTGTTCTATCATTTTAGTTTAGGAGGCGTATACAATACAACCAATTGGTTAGAGTCTTTGGTGTGTTATCGCTCTTATGATCATGGTTTTACTTGGCCCGATTCGACTGAAATAGGAAGTAATGGAATTAAAGATCAAGATAAGGAATGGGCTGTAGTAGATAGAAGAAATAATAAAATTTATATGACATGGACAGAGTTTGATACCTATGGTTCTCCCAATACTTTAGATAGTTCAAGGATCATGTTTTCCTCTTCAAGTGATCAAGCGCATACATGGAGTGTACCCAAACAACTGAATTTAGTTTCTGGAGATTGCGTCGATGACGATAATACCACAGAAGGCGCCGTGCCCGCAGTAGGGCCCAATGGTGAAATTTATGTGGCTTGGGCTGATATCAACGGAATTAAATTCGATAGATCTTTTGATGAAGGGAATACTTGGGTGCAACAAGATATCGCAGTGGCCAATCAGCCTAATGGTTGGAATTATGACATTCCAGGAATTTTTCGTGCCAATGGTTTGCCAATTGTCGATTGTGATAAATCGAATAGCGCCTATAAGGGCAGAGTATATCTTAATTGGTCTGATCAATTGAATGGAGCAAATGATACGGATATTTGGTTAACTTATTCGGATGATTCTGGAACCACTTGGATGCCAAGAATCAGAGTCAATAATGATATACCTGGGAAGCATCAATTTTTTTCATGGATGACAATAGACCAATCCACTGGATTTATTTATGTGGTATTTTATGATAGAAGAAATTACCTCAACAATAAAACAGATGTGTATTTAGCTAGGTCGGTTGATGGCGGCAATACATTCAGTAATGAACTGATTAGTAGTTCGGGATTTACGCCTAACCCCAATATTTTCTTTGGTGATTATACCAATATTTCAGCCGTGAATAATATTGTACGACCCATTTGGTGCCGACTAGAAGCAAATGTAAAGACTGTTTGGACGGCCTTGATTGATTATAACGCACCCGCAGGAATTACGAATGAACAACTTGATCGAATGATTGAACTTTATCCAAATCCAACACAAGGCCAAGTAACATTACATTGTCCTGATCATGTGCATGACCAAGCATTGACAGTAGAGATTGTTGATTTTACTGGAAGAATTATGTATCAGCTTTCTGTGCCTTCAGATCAACCTATGTTTGAATTTACTTTGAGTTCATTGGCCGCAGGGATCTATGTGTATAGAATTTCTTCAGGAAGTCGACTTGTGAAGCAAGGAAAAATATCTAAACTGTAATCGGTATAAAGAAAGCTGTATTTGCCTTAAGGATCGTCGCGGAAATCCCCGAGGCGGCTTTGGGCCGAGGGATTGAAGCAAGAGCCCGACCCCTTCTACTCAGATGAGTAAACTAGCCTGTTGATGGGGGAAGGCCCAAAAAATAAGACGGTTTACCTTCGACATTGAACAATAAATAGATTGATGTTGAGTTTGATTTTATTAATGTGGAATGTCTATTTTTACTTGAATCTAAGAGCGTGAATAAAAAACGTATGAACTATTTAGCGGGTATCTTTTGGCTGGCTTTGTGTGTTGTCAACCTTAATTGCCGTGCTCAGATTCGTGCAGATTATGTAAACGCTATTGCTTCATCAGCCATCTATGAAGAAATTGAGGGCTTGCCTTTAGACCGAATGTATACCGATGTTGGAAGCGTGAAGGTGGTGTATGATATGGCACATAAGCAACTATATTTTATACATGGGAAACATTTTCGCTTGCATTTTGAATTCTGCAAGGATGTGCTTTCTTATGATAAAGGATTAGACGTATTTAATGAAGAAACATATCCGAATCATCCGCGTCGCGAATTTTTTATTGGCACGATTAATCATTTTAAAAGTAATGGGGTATATGCGTTAGAATTATTTTCTGGAACTGAAATGACGAAGGATCAACTGATTTTTTTTCTGAATAAAATAAAAGAGGCCACCTTCATCAACGATTCGTTGAAACTTTTTTTGAATAATCCAGAGTTAGTAAAATTAAATCAGACATTACAATGGCCTGCAATTACGCCATATGAAGTGTATAAAAATCAACAGGTCCAAATACTGCATACAGGCACTTGTAAAGGCACCTTGACATTTGTCGAAAAGTTGCAACATATCGGTGTTGAAGATTATACAAATTCAATTGTCATTACTCAAGGATCGCCTTTATATATTCCGTATTGTAAGGCTGTGATAAGCAATGAATTTCAAACACCACTGAGTCATATTCAAGTACTGACTAGTCAACGTAATATGCCTTCTGCGATAGATGTGGAAGCCTGGCAGAAGGAGTCGTGGAGAAAGTTTGAGGGTAAATTAGTAGAACTAAAGATTGATGACGGAGGTATTCGAATACGGCCTCTGAGTGAAAAAGAAATTAAAGCCTATAAAGAAGTTTCATCGCAACAAGATATAAAGTATGTAAAGTTTGATACCACCTTGAAAGAAGTGATATCTATGTCTAAGCGAAAATTAGTAAGCAGTGCTCGAGTAGGTAGCAAGGCAAGTCATTTTGCAGATTTAGTATTATTAAGTAAACGAATGAATGCCTCTTTTTCTGTTCCCGAAAATGCATGTGCCATTCCTTGTACATTTTATGCGCGGCATATCAGCGATAGTTTAATTCAACATGAAATAGCTTTATTAAAAACAATCAGTCAAGATTCACTCATTAAAAAGCAATTAAAACGAATTCGAAAATTGATTAAGGCAAAGAAAGTTGATCCGGCTTTGTTGGCGAGTTTGCATAGCTTTTTAAAAGGCCAAGATCAGCATTTTATAAGTTTTAGATTTCGGTCGAGTTGTAATGCTGAAGATCTACCTGACTTTAGTGGAGCAGGACTTTATAGTAGCGTAACCGGACTCTTACAGGATACAACCCAAACATTCGAAAAGGCCATCAAAGAAGTTTGGGCCAGTGTATATAGCTATGGTGCCTATCAAGAAAGAATGCATTTTCGTATTGCCGAAGAAACGGTGATGATGAGTATCTTGGTGCACCGAAATTTTCCTAATGAAAAAATCAATGGAGTAGCTATTTCGAAGAATATTTATCGTGAAGGTTATAGCGGCACGGTGGTGAATATTCAGCAAGGCAATATCAAAGTGGTAAATCCACCTAAAGGAGTTACTTGCGAACAATTGCTGTTGTATGACAATCATCTCATGAATCCTGCAAGTGATAAAATTAATGTGAGGTATATTTCATACAGCAGTTTGCATCCTGAATCCTCTTTGATTACTAAGGTTCAAGCAAAAAAATTGAATGATGCCATGTATCAAATTAGAGGCTATTATTATACACGATATGCGAATATTGATATTGAGTTTAAGTTTGATGAAGAGAATACCTTGTATATTAAACAGGTAAGGGCGTATCATTAGCTTCTATGTTTCATTGTCATTTTTTGTTCATAATTTAGTTAAGCATGGTGGCTATGAAATTTGAATGATTATCTTTGAGCTAGAACAAAAAATAATTCATCATGAAAAAACTTTCCTTTCTATTCTTGTCAGCTTGTTTGCCAATCATAGGTTTTTCACAGTTTTCAATAACACCTAATGGAACGGCCTCTCAATTAGCCAATACCTTAGTAGCAACTTCGGGCACTTTAGGTGTTACGGTGTCTAACGCTACTTTAACCTGCGATACCTCTGCCAATGGAGAATTTACGGGTGTGTCTAATTTAGGCATTGCCAATGGAATTGTCTTAGGCAATGGTAGCTTGCTTGATCCAACGAATGGTTTACTCGGAGCGCCATCCCAAATGAGTAGCTCTGGATTAAATACACCTGGTGATGCTGATTTAGCTTTTATCTCGGGAGGGTTGTCTTATGATGCTTGCGTGTTGGAATTTGATTTGCAACCTGCAGGTACCTTTGTTGAATTTGAATATATTTTTGGTTCAGATGAATACCCAGCTTTTAATTGTACTTCTTTTAATGATATTTTCGCTTTTTTAATTTCAGGTCCAGGCTTTACAGCACCTACTAATATTGCATTAGTTCCAGGTTCTACTACACCGGTTTCTATAAATTCGATTAATGATCAATCTAATAGCGCTTGTGGTGATTCTACTTATTATGTGAACAATTTGGATACTGTGATTAGTATCAATGGATTCACCACGCCATTGATTGCCACGGCCAACGTGACTCCGGGACAAACTTATCATTTAAAATTAGCCATTTCAGATATAGCAGATATGATTTTAAATAGCTATGTTTTCTTAAAAGCAAATAGTTTGAAAAGCGGCAATAATAACCCTTCTTCAATCAATCAAATTAAGCAAGCCGAAGCGGGTTTAACCATTTATCCAACGGAGGTTGATCAACAATTGACAATTAATAACAAATACTTGAAAAACTGGAACCTTCAATTGATTGATATCAATGGTCGAGTGGTTTTAAATAGTCAAATCAACAACAATCAACCCAATACAAACATCAATGTAGGCCAACTTCAACAAGGAATATATTTATTACGTTTAACGAATCAAGAAGGACAAACCTATACAGAGAAGATAATTAAATATTAGGCTGTATGTAATTGCCAACTAAAACACGTTTGATCTCTGTATTGAACGTGTTTTTTTTGGGTGGCAAACAGGCTATCGGCTTTACTCCTCCCACGAATCGGCAAACCAAATTCGGAACAAGTCAACTTTATGGAATGCCTCTCGGGATGCGGGGTATCGCCTCTATCCTTGCCACAGTTTCGTGTACAAATGAAAAGGCGTCTACAATTTGAAATAGATGTTGAATTGCCAAAGAATGCTTATTTCCAAGTTAAAGCTTGAATGAAGTAATATTGAAGAAAAACGAAAATCGCATTAGTCTGTCAGACTTTTAAACAAGGTATTGCGCAATAAAATTTCTAGAAACAAAAAGCCTAATCCAAAAAGGGCATAAGGCAGATACAACTCAGCATATCGTTTGAAACTATTAATTTCAATTTTGGTTTTTTCTAAACGATCAATTTCTGTGTATACTTTACTCAAGGTATTATTGTTCACTGCCCTGAAATATTTGCCTCCTGTTTCTCGCGAAATTTTTTGCATCAAAGCTTCATCTATTTGCACAGGCATTTGTTGCATACTTGTTCGGCCAAACTGATCCTTTACCGGATAAGGCGCACTGCCTTGTGATCCAACACCTATGGTATACACTCTAATTTTATATGCTTTAGCAATTTCAAGCGCGGTAATTGGATCTATTAAACCAGCATTATTCACGCCATCGGTTAAGAGAATAATGATCTTAGTTTTAGCTTGACTATTTCTTAATCGTTCAACAGCGGTTGCTAATCCCATACCAATGGCAGTGCCATCTTCTAACAAGCCGCTTCGAATATTTTTCATTTGTTCTCTCAACACATTTTGGTCTGTGGTTAAAGGACATTGCGTAAAGCTTTCTCCTGAAAATATCACTAAGCCAATTCTGTCGGTTGGTCTGTTTTCAACAAAAGTTTGTGCTACTTTTTTGGCAGCCTCAATTCTATTGGGTTTAAAATCCTCTGCCAACATACTCCCTGAAATATCAATACTCATGACGATGTCTAAGCCTTCGCTATTCACCGTTTCATTGATATTACTA